>CAWVZP010000017.1:0-27102 GCA_963934675.1 uncultured Gammaproteobacteria bacterium
CTATAAAAAGGCCTAAGCCCAAGCCATTACCAGTTTTCTTCGACGTATAAAATGCATTAAACATATCGGTTCTAATTTTTTCCGAAATCCCCAGTCCTGTATCTTTTATTAAAATAATGGCATGCCTAGTGTTCCAATCTGTTTTGCTTGCATCTTCTACAAACCATTGAATTTCAACCTTCTGCGATGCACAGCCAGCAACTGCGTCCATAGCGTTAGTTACCAAATTAGTTATTATCTGTAATAGCTTACCTTGCTCACCTTTTAGCTCAATAGATTCAACTGGTGATAATAACTGTAACGACACATTTTGTTTTTTTGCTTGTGGTGATAATAAAATTATCAACTCATCCATCACCGAGTCGACAGAAAAATATTCGTTTTCATGCGTAGACTTGTGTGCAAACCGCCGAAGGGTACTAGTCAGGCCTGCCATTTTATCAACCAGTATGTTAATACGCAGTAAATTTTCTATTGCGTTTTCAGACTTGTCTTTCTTTATGAAGATAGAGGCATTATCAGCATACGAACGAATAGCCGTTAATGGCTGGTTATATTCATGCGCTAAAGCGGTAGACATTTGGCCAATACCAGCAAGCTTTGCTGCCTGAATAAATTCATCTTGGGCCTCTCGCAAGTTTCTTTCGACGATACGTCGCTCCTCTATTTCAATATTCAATTGCGTATTGCTAGCACTTAGTTCATGCGTTCTATCCCTCACTTGACGCTCTAGGCGTAATGAAAAAGCAAGCTGTGAACGCTGCTCTTTTATGCGTCTTTTTTGATGTGCTCGCCACATAAAGAAAGACATAGCGATTAACGACAATATAAGAAAGGTAATAAAAACAGCGTTATTCCTCTGAGAACGAATAGCATCATAATTAACAAACATATGAACATTCCATTCAAGTAACGGTACATACAAAGAAGCTTGCAAAAAAACTCTACCTTCGTTTTCTCCCAGAGCTGTTTTAAACTTCAACTTGCTTTTTGATGTTCGCGAAACGCTATCAACCAGATAATCACTAGTACTAGAATTACCCCTGGCTAACTTTCTTTTCATAACGCTGTCAGCACTGTCGTTAGAAAAACTGTTATTTTCTAACGCATAATTAAAATAGTGTAAACGCCACTGCCTAACGCTTGACAACAAAACTCGCTGACTCGAGTCAACTATTAGAATAGGATCTGGTAATAATAATAGGACTTGCTCTAAATTTTCTAAGTCGAGCCGAACAACAACTACCCCTAATATTTTATTATCATAAAAAACGGGTGAAGCTATTATATAAAGCCGACTACCTGATTGAGTCACAAAATTACCACGGCCCAAATTACCTTGCATGGCACTGATAAAATAGTCCTCATTAGAAATATTGATTGTCTTCTCTTTAGGCTGATTTGTTCGCAGAATACTACCCTCTTTGTCGACAATCCAAATATCATTCGCGCCACTAATTCCAATAAAATCCACTGCAAGCTGATTGGCACTTGGAAGAACATCAAGAGGGTTAATGATACGAAGAGCGTGCAGAATATCGGGCCGACGGGAGATCAGGGCGGCAAGGACTGAATATTTTTCAAGACTTGTTTTTAGAGTTGCAGTTTGAAACGCAAGTGTTCCTTGCATGCGCGCGTTGGCTTGAGTAACCGCATTACGCTCTGCAAAGTAACCAACTGAAATTAGAATAAAAACAAAGCCTATTAGCCAACAAAAAACACTTAATTGTTCACGATTAAAATATTTACTTTTTGACAGATGCATTCTTTTATTCTTAATCATATCGAACTAATCATATTATTTTTTAAACACATCGAGATAGCTGATGTTTCTCTCTCATTAGACCGACTGTAAATTCTGCTCTGTTTAAATTCATAGTTGAGTGATCAAATAGTATAAGCATAAAACCAACATTTGATTAAACGTAATGCTATTAATTATTAAATCGCCAATGCCTATTATACTTTTTTACCAATAGCTTTTGCACTTTGTTATTAGTTGCCATGTTTTCTCTTTACTAGAGATATGAGCTTGATATTGATGTGATCTGAATCAGTCAGGCTATTTGCTGGCTCAGCTCTAAACGAGTTCAAGTCGGTATAAGTCGATCTGGTCACAAATGCTATTTAATCAAACAATACTGGGGCGGAAAAACGACGTACCTAAAAGCGCGTTCAGTACAACCATTTACCTAATTCGCCACCCGAACTGAGTTTTCATTGATGAAACTCATCAACTAACTCATATCCATTAGGTGCTCACATCAGAGGTTTCATTTTTTTACACAGGTTAGGTTAACTTAACAGGTAGGGTGGTGATGTAATTAATATTGGTTAGGGGGCTATGATACTGCCAAACCTAGGCTGTTTGTTTGGGACACTCTGATATTAAATCGAGTCTTCATCTATTTGGAAATTCGATCAGATACCGCCAGTTTATGGAAAAGCTGATTGACGCTAGGTTGAATTATCCATACACCCAATGGAAATATAAACAGCAAGAAAAAAGTACTACTGAAAATCATGAAACCTGAATCTTCATTATCGAGTAACGATTTAAATTTACTAGAGGTAAACCAAAAGCTATAAAATAGACTGAGCATCGATAACATATGCATGGGCAACAACCACAATGGCGGTTTGGCCGGTGCACCACCGGTTTGCAATAGGGGAAGATAAAAGAAAAAATACACCAACACATATACCAGTGGAATAACCAAAGAAAGACAGAACAATAAAGTGCTGCTTTGGCGAGATACGGGCAGTTTCGAGTTACACCAAATTGCTACCGAATAGATCCACAATGACAACATTATTAGCATGAATAAACCAATGGCTGCCACTACCAATGCGTCGAAAGCCAGCCCAAACATCCAACTCATACCGGTTGGAATAGCAAACATCAGGAACAGCTCCCAATGTTTCATTTTAAGAAAATAATTCATTGCTATATTACGTCGTGTGTTTTAAAAATCTGAGTGTTAGTGATAAAAAAGCCCCGCCATTATAAAACAAGCGAGGCTCAATTTTAACATCTTGAATACTATTTACTTATGATTATCTTCGTGTCGGTTTTCAGTCTTCAGTGTGTAGTACAACGGCACAACGCACAATACAACTGTTAGCCAAAACAAAAGGATTGTCGTGCCGCTGCCGGCACCGAATGAGAAAATTGCACTCGCACCTTCCCAGCTTTCTATTGGACTTGAATCAAACATATTTCTCTCCTATCTCAACTAAATACTTTTAATATCTTCAGGGTATGCAACGGCTTCAACCTCGACGTCCATTCCCGCTGCTTGAATAGCATCGCTAGCACGTAATATACCCACCTTCTTAAGAACCCATGCCAATGCAAAGCCAGGAATAAAGCCAAGCAATATCATCACTATTGCACCTTTAAATTGACCCATGAAAGTAACTGCAGGGATATCAGGCGAAAACTGTGGGTACCCGCCAAGAAACATACCAGCGAATAATAAACCCAATACACCACAGTAACCATGCACAGAAACAGCGCCAACTGGATCGTCAATTCCTTTACTTTCAATGAATTTAGCAATCATAGGAGCGGTAACGCCACCGATAAATGCCATAACGAATGTGAGTCCTGGATAGTATAAGTCCATACCTGCAGCGGCTGATATAACACCACATAGAGCACCAGACATCATCCAAAATGGATCACGTGTTTTAGTGTAAGCACCGATCATTCCACCAGCAACTGCCATTAAGGTATTAAAGGTAATAGCTGACAGAGTTGTTGGCATACCATAGATGTTCGCCCATTGAGTTGCAGACCAACTAATGGGTGTTCCTGGGAATATTAAACAGCCTGCTAAAAATCCAAAGAATCCCGCAACAATAAACATTAGACCTACCATTGTCATCGGCATACTGTGACCGACAATCACATTAGCTGAGCCATCAGTATTGAACTTACCGATACGTGGCCCGAGGTTAATTAAAACACCCAATGCAAAAAACCCTGAAATAGCGTGCACAACGCCAGAAGCCCCGAAGTCATGATAACCCCAACTAGTCACTAACCAGCCCTGATAATGCCAGCCCCATGAGGCCGCTAGAATCCAAACAACCGATCCCAGTAACACAGCTAATACAATGAATGCTGTCATACGAATTCGTTCGATTACCGCACCCGACATAATTGAGGCCGTGGTACAAGCAAACAAAGTAAAAGCGCCCCAGAACACACCAGTTGCATTATCCATTACATTCGGTCCCATGCTTTCTCCCCAGGGTACGCCACCGGCACCCGCTTCGAAGTCAGGAATAAAACCATTCGTCATAGCTAGGTAGATCCACCAACCAAACATCCAGAAAGTAGGAATCATATAAGCAAAGGCCAATATGTTCTTCGTGCCTGCAGCCAACGTATGTTTTACTCGCGAAGCACCCATTTCGTACATCATAAATCCTGCATGAATCAGGATCATAAACCCAGTGCACCAATAGTAATAAACCTCGAGGTTTATCGTATTGGCAGCAATAATCGCTGCTTCTAGTTCTTCAGGTGACATTGTTTTCCTCCTCAGTAATTAAAAAATAATGAATTAATATAAATAATGTTTGGTGAAATCATCGTTCTCAATTCACCCATAATTAATAATAACGCTAATTTATGAACATAATATTGCACCTCATTTGAAGAATAGTTTCGAATTTTCATGAATATCATTGGTCAATAATTAATAATCTAAATATTTTTTTCTTGTAACAAATTAACCTTTAATCATAGTTGAACATTCCATACAACTTTGATTGTGAACAAAAGCATTACTGGCTGTCAGATTATAATGTCGCACTAATATGGTGCGATACAGCATGAGGAATTTTAAAGATTTCACTGAAGGAGGCGTCTTAGTAAAATGAAAACTAAGACCCTATTTATTAAATGATGATTTTACAAGTTTAAGAGTTTGGTAAAGTATTTAAATTACTTTTATATTCGATCGATTTTCTAAAAGGAGTAGGTTTTCACTTCCAAGTCCAGTCAAAACATATAATACGTTTACTCAACATACTTTACTCAGACAAAACGTTTAATTGATCACTACTAGTAGATGTGGATATAAAAGTATCAAAAATCTTTTCATCACTCAGCTCAAGCAGCTAGATCTTGTGAATAGCTTTGCCATGTCAATCAAAAAACTGCAGACTCTGACCTTCACCATTAGTTATTTTTTTACGTACAAAAAACCTTAGTGCCAGTGACTTATAAACAATCTAAGATTAATCAAATCATCAAGTACAAAACCCATGCTGCACATGATCTCTACGTTGCTATAGACGCCATTTTTTTCATCGACTACATATTCATTTCGCGTCAGAGGCATTACAGGTCCCAGTGTTTTTATTGCTGTAATAATTCGGCTCCATTCTGATTTTAAGCGACCCTAGAGTCACCACAGCCCACTACTAAAAATTCAAGTTCACTCATCTCGTTTAATACATTCGGATTGAGCATATCGACTTCCTTAATTTAAATTCAATTTCATAAATACACAGTGTTTTAGGCCTAACTTGTACCAACTTAGTTTTGCAAATCACCCGTGCCCTATGGAAGGATTTAGACTTAGATTGGTTATAATGAACTTCTGTAATTTCAACTTTGTCTTTTTGCCAGGGTATGCTTTTACTTTTTAACCAGAACGGAATTGCAGTATCTTCGCAAATATTTGATTCTAACTGGATACTAAACAAGAGTATTAATCGCAAATAATAATTATTCGCATAATTTAAGTAAATACGTTTTTACAAAATAAGCACCTTAAACTCAATTATTCGCAATCGATGAGGAACCACAGAATGAACCAGTTATTAAAATATGCTTATTTAAATACGGACTATTACATCGATGCATCTGACGCTCCTTTTAAGCTCAATATCGGACATTATTCGCCAGAGCTGTACCAACTCCATCAAAAGTTCAGCGTCAATACCTCGCTTCATATCACGGCCTGGAATCCTCTTAGCGAGCAACTGACAAATAGAGAAAATAACGCTAAACAGAAAATACTTGTTTCAGAGATTACTGGTTTAGGCTTCGATATGATCACTGGCAGAGGCATTGCTCAGAGTGGTGACTGGCCACCAGAAGAGAGTATTGTTGTTTTGGGCTGCGACGAGAGTACAGCAATCACGCTCAGCCAAAAATATCATCAGAACGCGGTTGTTTTTTCTGGCCAAAATGCGATACCACGTCTTATAGAAACTGAATGAGGGCTTTATCCGCTTATGAGATCGGTAGTGAACTGAAACTATTTTCACTTATTACCAATCGATTAATTCTTAGACTGGATTTCGTTAATTGACATTAACAGAGGGGCCTTTTATGCTTTTTTTGGCATTCAGATCAACATATTTTATAATCAAAAATGGGTTTTTATATGAAAACGTCGATTTCAATAATGGCTGTGGCCGTTAGTCTTACACTAATTTCCACAATGCTACTGGCCAAAGAAGCGCGTTACCCTGAATTTGGTAACGGTCGTATCGAACAAAATCTCGTCAAATCTAAAAATTACATGGTCTCGTCTGCTAACCCCTACGCGAGTGAAGTGGGTATGCGGGTGCTAGCTAAGGGGGGCAGCGCAATTGATGCAGCGATTGCCGTACAAATGGTTTTGACTTTGGTGGAACCTGAATCCAGTGGTATTGGCGGAGGTGCGTTTGCTCTTTATTGGGACAAGGCAAACAAATCTCTTCAAAGTTTTGATGGGCGTGAAAAAGCACCCATGGCAGCTGACGGTAAGCTTTTTCAGCAAGACGGGAAAAATATGAATTGGTGGAGCGCTCTCGCCGGTGGCAGAGCTGTAGGTGTTCCGGGTGTTGTCGCTATGATGGAAAAAGTCCACCACCAACACGGCAAGCTACCTTGGGCTGAATTGTTTGAAGATGCCATCAAGCTTTCTGAAGACGGATTTGAGATTTCTCCGAAATTAGGAGCCTCTATTGCTAGAGGAACGAACCCCGCACTAGGACGCTATGAAGCTAGCTGGAATTACTTCTTCCCCGATGGCCAACCACTGCGAGCTGGTGTAATAAAGAAGAATCCGGAGCTTGCGATGACGTTTCGAAGAATTGCGTTGCTTGGTTCGAGCGGCTTTTATAAAGGACAAATTGCGCTGGATATCGTCAATGCAGCGCGTAATACCGCAGCGGATAACCCAGGACTCATCACAATTGAAGATATGTTAGCGTATGAGGCAATTGAGCGACCTCCCGTTTGCGCGCCATACAAAACTTTTAAAATTTGTGGTATGGGACCTCCCACATCGGGTGGCATGACGGTTATTCAGATCCTGAAGCTGCTTGAAGGTAAAAACCTTAGCCAATATGAACCTTTGTCAGTGGAAGCGGTTCACCTTTTCACTCAAGCGGGAAAGTTGGCTTATGCAGACCGTGGCAAATACATGGCCGATGCTGACTTTGTGGCTGTTCCAGTTGAGGGCTTAATCGATGCCAATTACTTAGCCGAACGCGCCAAACTCATTGGCCTTGAAGATATGGGGAAAGCATTTCCCGGCATTCCACCTAATTCAAATGAAAACTGGTTGGTGTCAAAGTCGCCAGAGCAACCCAGCACGACTCATTTTAGTATTGTCGACAAGGCAGGTAATGGCTTCTCAATGACATCCAGTATTGAAATGGCCTTTGGTTCTACCGTCATGGTGCATGGATTTTTGCTCAACAACCAATTGACCGATTTTTCATTCAGTGAAGAAAAAAACGGTGTGTTAATCGCTAATCGTGTACAGCCAGGCAAACGCCCTAGAAGCTCCATGTCGCCTTTTATGGTGTTTGATGAAAACGACAATCTTTCAATGGTAATTGGTTCACCGGGGGGTAGCCGTATCATTAACTATGTCGCAAAAACAATGTTAGGCGTACTTGAATGGGATATGGATATTCAGTCTGCCATAAGCTTGCCACATTTTGTCAATCGTAACGGTGGAACTGATCTTGAAAAAAATACGGATGCAGCAATGCTTAAAGCTGCGCTTGAAGCATTGGGTCATCAGGTCAGTGTTCGAGATTTAAATTCTGGGTTGCATGGCATTACAATCAATAGCGAAGGTTTGCAGGGTGGCGCTGATCCGCGTCGAGTAGGACGTGCAATGGGTCAATAAGTTGACTGATTAGCGAAAGGTAGTGAAAGAGGCGTTTGTTCATTGGAGCCACTCTCATGGTCCACTGAAACTTTTTATTTTTAGGCTGATTGACTGCTTGGTATGAATATTCAGTAAAGAAGCATCAATTAATGTCTTGAACTACAAATTATAGAGCGAGAATTATGGGTAAAATAGACGCTACCTCAAAATACCAAGACAGTTTACCTGTTTCGTCTGACGAGATTATGGCACGATTGGAGCAATGGGGTATTCAATATCAACGCTTTGAGCATGTTGCTCTCAGAACGGTAGAAGATGCAAAGAAAATTGAATCTCAATTTTTGTGTTCTGAGCAGGGTGGAGGGCATATTAAAAATCTTTATCTGAGGGATAAAAAAAAGCGCAACATTTTGCTGGTGGCCCAACAGGATAGACAAATTGACCTTAAAGCGTTACCTGATCTGTTAGGAACTGGACGCTTATCTTTTGGCTCTGCTGACCGCCTATTAGAAAATTTGGGTATTCGTCCAGGAGCTGTTTCGCCGCTGTCGATGGTCACAGGTGTTAAGCATGGCGTTGAGCTCTTTATCGACTCAGGCCTGAAAAACTGTCGCAAACTTTATGTTCACCCGTTGGTCAATGATCGTACGCTTGCGATAGATGTGGATGGACTCGACGTGTTTTTTAACAAGATTGGTGTTGAACCAACTTGGGTGTTTTTGTAACGTTAACGGGCAAAGGCGGCAGCATAGTTATGCCAATCAGTGTTCCCTTTAAATCGTAATGGATGATGTCGAATTTAATCCTAATCTAAGAGCGATCTCTATTTCTGATGCAGACATCTATACTATCGCTCATATTACCTGCCTGGTAGATCGTATCGACGCAAGCATCATCAAAAAATTCTTTGAGGATGCCGAATCCATACCGTATGGCCACAGAGTATCAAATTTTCCGCCACTTTTTTGATCATTTCAGAACGTTTTGACAGCATCACTGACCTCTTAATTTCACGCCTTGTTAGCTGAGCACTAATCTATTGGGTGACCTTTTTAAGCGACGAAAGTTTTCATCGGTAAACTCAATTGCTTCTCCAGTGTTCCAGTCAAACAAAGAACGTTTGACCTTTGATAGGGGCCCCGTATAAACATGAAGCGAGTAACAGTCTTCTTCTCCTTCTGCGACCACTGCATGAAGACCGTCGGTGCCGATAGAGGTCATTTGTCCAGCATCGATGATTTGAGTTGATTGATACTTGAGTCCGTTGGCATCATTTTTAAAAAAATGGTTTTTCTCACGACCTTTGAAAACGCCAATAAAAGCATTCATTTTATGCTCGTGAGGTGGAACAACAGTGTAGGGATCAAATCGGCAAATCCACACTGACACAGTATCGTCTTCAAATAACATTATTTCATCGGCATCTTTTTCAAGCGGATTGTTGTCAACAAGGGCCTCTTTTGATTTGAGTGTTTCTTGCATCAGCAGGCGTATTGCTTGATTGGGTTTGTCAGAGGCGACAGCAGCTCTAGCCTCAATGACGAATTGGTCAAAAGAAAAAGTCATTTAATACCTCAGGATAAATAAATTAAATATCCTCAATAATATATAGGTAATACCGATAATATTCACTTAAGAATTATTCATAACCGATAGTCAGCTGCTGTTGCATTGAAGTCGTTCTCATAGATTACCGATCCGTCAATTCTAGGCATCTATTGATCTCCCCAAGTCTGACAGGCTCCTTGATATCCCAATAGGGCTGCTCACCACCAGAGTACTCGACGGCAAAATCGAGGAAAGCTCTTAATTGTAAATATAAACTCAACAATTAGTTTCTGATAAAGTGGATTATCAGTCTATGAAAAACAAACGATACTGTTCGTCATTGGCTGAGTGATTAACATCAACAAAAAGGAACGGAGTAATGAAGCAAGGCTATCTTAACAATAGTTTAATTCAAACGACCTCACGGTCAGTGGTGAACTCTCATTTTGGCATGCTGCTGTGGGCGCTAATCGTGGGTTCATCCTTTCCAATTGTTGGTATGATGAGCGAGGGGTTGCCGCCATTATGGCTAACGGCGATTCGTTTTGTTATCGCCACGTTGGCAATGTTGCCACTGGTGTGGCGTCAGTCAGGTCGCTGGCCCAGCCTACCCGGTCTGGTGCTCTATTTTTTCATGGGTCTCAGTCTCGCTGGGTTCTTTGGTACAATGTTTTGGGCAGCACATCGTGCCACGGCATTATCAATGGCCACGCTCTATGTCAGCGTTCCCTTGCTGGCTTATTTTTTCGGTCGCGCACTGGGTGTTGAACGGCGCGCCAGTCAATTGTTATGCATTCTAATTATGGGCGCGGTTGGTGCGCTTGGACTGGCCTGGGCCGAATCTGGTGGTCAGACTGCTAAGCTGCAATTCGGCCTGGCCGAAGGGGCATTCTTTGTTGGCTGTCTGGCTTCCGCATTGTATCCCGTGTTAACTAAGTGGGGCCTCAATCGTGGGTGGTTGTCGCCATCGGCAGAGTTGAGAACTTTCTGGAGCTTACTTATTGGCAGTGGTCTGGTTGCATTGGCAGGATTCGTTTTAGAAGACGCTCAAAAGCTGATTTCATTGACATTAACGGATGGTCTTCTGCTGCTCTATCTAGGTGTGTTTTCCAGTGGTGTCACTTTTTGGCTGGCGCAGAGAGCTACTGCTGTATTAACGCCTGCCGCAGTGATGGGATATAGCTATCTGGTGCCATTTGTATCGATGCTGCTGTTACTCGTTCACCAGCCGCAGCGCATCGGCTGGCACTGGCTCCCGGGTAGTTTGATGGTTGTGTTAGCCATTGCGTTGTTGCTAAAACGAGATGCTAATAACCGTCGCACGACTAAACTCGTCCCACCACACAAACGTTAGCAAGCGAACAACTCAGATTAATTGATAAGGTCGCCAGCCCGTTGGAACAATTATGTTACACAACCGAATCTTTAATTTTTTAAAACTGCTCATTAATAAATGCCGGATAAAAGCCATAGACCCGCTACTGTAGCGATCAGTTTATCGCCCATCGAACTTAGGGTGAATCTAATTGATAATCGCGCCTACATTGTTTTACCTCTTATTATTCATGATGTGGTGCGAAAAAGTCATTGTGAATCAAATTTTCAGTCCAGTTTGGTGATGAGGGCAATTGTTCGCCTCATTCAGAGTCGTAACGAAGGAATGAAATTCCTTCGTTACGACTCGCTTAGTCCGGCAGAATCCTTGGGGTGAGAGGGGGGGGGGCAGATTATCAAGCGCCTGTTTAAACCCCTGCTCGACCCATTAAATAATGGCTTAGCGTTCAGGTTTTAGAGCTTTTAGCTGATTTTTTTATGACCTAAACTGATCACCAAATCTTATCACTTTATATAAAGTAATACAGCTTGTGTTTATAGTGCCTGCCCCGCACTCTTAATAAGTCAGGTGGTGATTACCCATGCTAAGCTGGCAATAAACCCTGCAAGGAGAAAATTATGAAGAAATTAAACTTTGGTATTTTGGCAGTTAGTGTTGCTTTGTCTAGCACAGCTGTCATCGCTGACCAGGAATTGTCCGTGGTTGGCAGTTGGAGTGGTTTACCATTGCATAAGCTGTATGAAAAACCCTTCTGGACCGAAAAAATGCCAGCAGCCAGCGGTGGTGCCATTACGGCTAATCTCACCACCCATGACCAAATGGGCATCAAAGGTGGCGATGTCTTCCGAATGCTAGGTGAAGGAGTTTTTGACGTTGGAATGACGGTGTCTGATTATGCTGTATCGGATACGCCTGCACTGGAAGGTCTAGACGTCCCTATGATCGCGACTGACGCGGCCTCAGCGAAAGCGATGGTTGAAGCAGCCCGTCCTTGGGTTGACGAAATTTATCAAGAGGTTTTCAACTCAAAAGTACTGGGAATTGCACCTTATCCACCTCAAGTTGTTTTTTGCAATGCTGAGATCGGCTCGCTTGCTGATCTTAAAGGTAAGAAAATACGTGCCTCTGGCCGGATGACGGGTAAGTTGCTTGAAGCCCTGGGTGCTGAAGCGGTTAACGTTAGCTTTGGTGAAGTACCGGGTGCGCTTCAAAAAGGATTGGTGGATTGTGCTGTAACTGGCGCTGGTTCTGGCTATAGTTCAGGCTGGTGGGAAGTTTCAACTCACTTGATGCCGATTCCACTAGGTGGCTGGGATCCTGTTGTTACTGCGATCAATCTTGACAAGTGGAATTCTCTTAGTGCCAACGAGCAAAGCTTAATCGAAAACAGCGTGAAGTCTGATCTTGAAGCGCCTGCATGGGAGACAGCTCAAAACGCATTGACTATCGATGTGGCCTGTTTAACGGGTGTTGGTGATTGCCCTGGGGACAAGCACAGCATGACACTTGTTTCAGTTTCAGATGCCGATGTTAAAACGGCTCGCGATGCTTTGATTTCAAAAGTCTTACCGGATTGGGCTGACCGTGCCGGTGGTGATTGGGCCAAGCGTTGGAATGATACAGTGGGCCAAGTGACGGGTGTTGAAATCCCTAGCAACTAAGCAGGCAACCACTAGTGCAAAAAATCGTTTATTGGCTCAAATGCTTCAATGAATGGTTGGCTATTGCGGCGGGCACACTGCTTTTACTCAGTGTGCTCGTCACCTTATTCGATATCATTGCCCGCAGGTTTGGGACGAGTATGGGCGGCACGGATGAACTTTCCGGTTACGCCATGGCTATATCCACCAGTTGGGGAATTAGCTATGCGTTGACCTGCATGGCACATGTTCGCATTGATTTGCTGCGTGCGCGACGCGGTTTAAAAGGTCAAGCCGTGTTTGATACGATTGCAATTCTGGCACTTGCCAGTACCGCGATCGTTGTTGCTTATCGGGTTTGGCCAGTTTTTGCTAAAACGATCAAATATGGGTCGACAGCTAACACCACTTTAGAAACGCCACTTTGGATTCCGCAATCGTTGTGGATGATGGGTTGGATGTGGTTTGCCGTTTCGGCATCAATTATTGCTATTGCAACTCTGATGGCGCTTTTTTCAGGTAAGTTCGAACAAGTCAACAGCATAGCTGGTGTTGGAGGTGGACGATGATCCTTTTTACGTCTGCGGGTCTATTGTTTCTGCTCGCATTATCAATACCTGTGGGTATTGTTCTTTTTCTATTGGCCTTTGGGATTGATACATTTTTCAGCCCTTTTCCCTTGATGCGCGGGTTAGGGCAAGTGGTTTGGTCGTCGTCAAACAGCGGTACCCTCATTGCTATTCCATTCTTTGTTCTGTTGGGTGAAATACTGGTTCGCAGCGGTATTGCAAGGCGCACCTATTCAGCCCTTGAAGCTTGGGTTTCCTGGCTTCCTGGTGGATTAATCCATGCAAATATTGCCACTGCAACCCTGTTTTCTGCGACATCGGGTTCTTCTGTTGCGACGGCGGCGACCGTGGCGTCGGTGGCAATGCCACAGGCTGAAAAGCTAGGGTATGATCCTCGGTTGTTCTCTGGTGCTATTGCGGCGGGTGGCACCTTAGGGATTATGATTCCTCCCTCAATCAACCTCATAGTTTATGGTTTTCTAACAGAGACATCTATTCCACAGCTGTTTCTTGCTGGGCTAATTCCAGGTTTATTGCTGGCCCTGTTATTCATGTGTGTGACCGTTATTATGTGCATCATCAAACCGTCGTTGGGTGGCCCGGGTGTTAGCGCTGATTGGAATCGCCGTCTGGCAAGTCTTGTCGACCTCGTGCCTTTGTTTACACTTTTCGGTGTCATTGTTGGGTCTATTTATGCTGGTTGGGCAACCCCGACAGAAGCTGCTGCGGTAGGTGTTGCTATGGCATTTGCGATTGCTGCCTCACACAGGGCCATCTCTCGTGAAATGTTGATTGCGAGCTTAACAGGCACAGTTCGCACTAGCGCTATGATTATGTTGGTCGTGATTGGTGCTTATGTCCTAAATTTTGTACTCACGGCCTCCGGTGTCAGCCGAGCCCTTCAGATGTTTCTTCAGAACTTAGGATTTGGGGCGCTGGCTACACTGATGGTGATAGTCCTAATGTATATTGTATTGGGTTTTTTCATCGAGACGCTGTCTTTAATGGTAGCGACAATTCCCATCGTTGTGCCGATTATTGTTGAGCTGGGCTATGACAAGGTGTGGTTCGGCATTCTAATGATTATCCTCGTTGAAATGGCGTTGATTACTCCGCCCGTTGGATTGAACCTTTATGTGGTTCAAGGCGCGCGCAAGTCAGGATCGTTTTCAGATGTGATGATTGGGGTTATTCCTTATGCGCTGACCATGCTAGTGATGGTCGGATTGTTGATCCTTTTTCCATTCATCGCTCTTTATTTACCCACTCATTTATAGGAAATCTACCCTTGGAATTTAAACTCTCTGATAACTTAATTGAGATGCCTGTAAACCGTGTGTTTGTGGCGGGCTGGACAGGCCGTGATGAAAAAGCGGTGAATCATCATATTCAAGAGCTGGCCGAACTGGGTATTGCGCCTCCGTCAGCGGTACCCTTGTATTATCGGGTGTCTCGTGCGGTTTTGGCTCAAACAGCCAAAATTGACGTTCTAGGAAACGCTACTTCAGGTGAGGTGGAACCATTTTTGGTTCAAGCCAATGGTGAAATTTTTATTGGTTTGGCGTCTGATCATACCGATCGAGACCTCGAAGCTCATTCGGTTGCCGCCTCGAAACAAGCCTGCCTTAAACCCGTTGCAAACGAAGTTTGGCGCTACAGCGATGTAAAGGATCATTCAGACCAGCTTATATTGAGCTGTACAATCGAAGAAAACGGTGAACAATCAGCCTATCAAAGCGGAACCTTATCCCATATCAGGCCACTGGCGGAGTTAATTACCGCCTCTGGGTTGTCGGATGGCGATGCTATGTTGTGTGGAACCCTTGCCGCAATAGGTGGTGTACGGCCAGCTCAGGACTATACGATGTCTCTAACGGACCCAGTTCTAAATCGCACAATAGAACTTCACTATAGTGTCGAAACCTTACCCATTCTGTCTTAGAGACTAGTGTGATGAAGAGATGAAAGGTCTAAGACAAAGGTTATGCGGATCAGAATCTTTTTTTGATATTGTTTTCTTATCGTCATCGATCAGTAAAAGTGTTCATTCTGAGCCCAAACTATTATGACTTTGGATCAATTGAAAACCTTCCTTTGGGTTTCTCGACTGGGTGGTGTGCGCAAAGCGGCGATTGAAATGAATCTGTCCCAGCCAGCGGTTTCTGGACGTATTGCGGCCTTGGAACTATCTCTTGGAGTGGTGCTTTTTGATCGTAATCAAAAAGGCTTTGAGCTCACAAAGCGTGGGATTTTACTGCGGGAACATGCCGAGAAGATTGCAGATATTGTCGAAAGTATCAAAGGCGAGGTTGTTCCGGCTGAAAGTGTCGACAGTTTGCTCCGCTTGGGGGTTGCGGAAACGATAGTTCAGCTTTGGCTGCCTGCATTTGTGTCTGAACTTTATCGCACATACCCAAACATCAAAATCGAAATCACAGTTGATTTGAGCGTCAATTTAGAACAACAATTGCTTGCTAGATCGCTTGATCTGGCGATTCTGATGGGCCCAATTTCTGACTTCTCAATTGATAACACCCTGTTGCCATCAATTGACTTGACCTGGTTTTGTGCTGCAGACAGGCCAAATTCTGAACTTAACGCCATGCCTATTTTATCCTATGCTCGAAACTCGCGACCGTACCTAGAATTACGACACGAAATGACCAATCGCTATGGCAACGATTTTAAAATTTTCTCATCAATCTCGGTAACGGCTGGATTGGAAATGGTAGCATCAGGTATTGGTGTTGGGATGTTTCCCCGACAGCTTGGCAAAAGTTTAATCGAGGAAGGACGGATTGTTGAGTTTGACCCTGGCTGGACACTTGGACCCTTAATTTTCACCGCCTCGCATCTGGGTGATCCGCGAAGTAAGCTTTGTGCCCAAGCTGCCGAGCTGGCGGTTAAAGTCGCGACAGAATCTATTAGGAAGTAAGACAAATGAACAATATCCTGCCTTGGTCTATCGACACTGCAGCCGCGCGGCTCAAAACACTTGAGACACGTTTAGACCAGAGTTCCCCCGAGTTGCAAAACGTTTTTACGCAAACTTTTTTTTCAACTGCCGATACCCAAATAACCGCAGCAAAACTGAGCCTTGAAAGCCCCCTTCGGGGTGCCTTGGTGTCAGTCAAAGACCTGTTTGATGTTGCGGGTTTTGTAACCAAAGCTGGCACTCGAGTTATGGCGCAAGATGACGCTGCATTAAAAGATGCTGGCGCGATTGAGAACCTTAGAGAAGCGGGTGCGATTTTTGTTGGTCATACCAATATGACAGAACTGGCTTACTCAGGGCTGGGCTTAAATCCTCATTATGGAACACCTGATAACGCAAGGGTAAAAGGTTGTATTCCGGGTGGGTCGAGCGCTGGTGGAGCAATATCAGTTGCCTGTGATGCAGTCGATATTGCCATTGGAACCGATACGGGGGGATCTTTACGGATTCCTGCTGCTTTTAATGGCATCGTCGGCTTCAAGCCAAGCCAAAGCGTCGTGTCTCGCAAGGGCTGCAAGCCGCTTTCCACTAGTCTGGACAGTGTTGGGCCAATGGCAAAAAATGTTGCTACCTGCCATTTAGCCTATCGGGCACTGGCTATGGACCACGATACTGAACATCGCGTCGTCGAGCCGACGTTTATTATTCCAAACAACTATGGAATGTCTGACCTTGAACCTGCGGTGCAGCAGGCGTTTGAGGCTGCTGTTGGTCAATTATCGGCTGCTGGATATCGCGTGCAAGTAATGGCAGTGGATGCGTTGGAAGGATTGAAATCTTTGGCTGTTTGGCAATTTTCTGCGGTTGAATCACGGGCGGAATACGAGGACTTATATCAGTCTCAGCGAGGACAATTTGATGCCAGAGTATCGAGCCGTATGGGCAGAGCAGATGAGGTCTCTGCCATTGCCTATTGTCGAACGTTGAGGCTTAGAGAGCAGTTAATCACTCAGTATAAAGCGGAAATGGGCGATAAAATTCTTTTAATGCCCACAGTACCGATGTTGCCGCCAAAGCTTTCAGTTTTTAATGATGATGAAGTCTATACCCGAATTAATTTACAAGTTCTGCGTAATCCGTCGATCGCCAATGTAATGGATGGCTGCAGTATTTCACTGCCGTTTAGCCATGGGACTGACACCATCGGTGTTATGCTCACCGCTACAGCCTATCGCGATGAAAGCTTGTTAGAACTGGCGCAAGAGTGCGAGCGCCTTTTTGAATAGCGCCTTTGTGGGGCGCTATGAGATTGGAGTGGTTACCCGAGTTTTGATGGTTACTAGCATCATAGGGTAGTTCCAGTTATGAATAAAAAGCGAAACTTTTAACCGCTTTCGTTACTTTTAAAAATGACCGTTTTCAGTAGATATCTGAGCGTTCATATTGAACTGGCCAGTCTACATTGTTAGTTTTAAGGTGCTTTGCTGCACGAAGTGGCCAGACTGGATCAGCCAAAAGTGACCGACCAAGAATAACCAGGTCAGCATCTCCATTGGCAATAATAGCCTCGGCATGATCGGGTGCGCTAATTAACCCGACTGCCCCTGTTGCGAGGCCAGTGTCGCGCCGTATAGTTGACGCAAATGGCACCTGATAACCGGGGTGAATAGGAATTTCCTGACGAGGATCATTACCCCCGGATGAGCAATCAATGAGGTCAATATCTCCGCGTGCTTTTAATATGTTTACCAAGGCAACACTGTCTTTTACAGTCCACCCACCATCAACCCAATCCGTTACTGATAGACGAATAAACAACGGCAGTTCAACGGGCCACTCACTGCGAACCGCATCTACACTCTCTAATAGAAACCGAGTTCGATTAACGAAGTCACCCCCGTATTGATCTTGTCTCACGTTACTCAAAGGCGATAGAAATTGGTGAATCAGATAACCGTGTGCTGCGTGTAACTCTAATGCCTTAAAACCGGCATCACGAGCGCGGCGGACGGCTGCCGCAAGCGAGGACAGCTGTTGGCTAATGCCCAGTTGATCTAACGCGTCCGGCTTGTTCCAATCGCTTGAATAGGAAAGGTCCGACGGGCCAATTGTGTTCCAGCCCCCTGCTTTTACTGGGACAGGGGACGATCCCTCCCAAGGTCTTCCAACGGATGCTTTGCGACCTGCATGGCCCAGTTGAATACCCGGAACGGCCCCTTGAGAACTGATAAAATTAGCGATTCTGGCCAATTTAGAACTTTGCTGGTCTGTCCATAGGCCAAGGCAAAATGGTGTTATTCGTCCCCGTGGTTCGGTATGGACTGCCTCGGTAAAAACAAAGCCAGCGCCACCTGATGCGCGGGCCCCAAGATGAGCAAAATGCCAATCATTTGCTAAGCCGTCTTGGGCAGAATATTGGCACATGGGGGACAGCATAATGCGGTTGCGTGCTGTCACCCCACGAAAGGTGATGGGCCGAAATAGATGGGGGTTTGGATCACGCCTTAAAACTCGTCTGGCGTTTTCGCTGGTCAATCGCGAGTCTGTTTTTATGTTTTCAGCCACCTTGTAACTTTCCTCCTCTTCAGAATTCAATTCAACCGCTCACCAGGAAAATTAGCAATACAAATTCCTAGTCTAGCCTGTGTGATCACCACTAAATCTTTTATACATTGCGGGGCAGAGACTATAAAGACAAGCTGTATTATTTTATTGATAATGATAACTTTTGGTGATTGCAAAGCGAGCGATGCAGCGATAGTTTGCAACATCGTCAAACGCATATCGTTCAATGACTCTGAGTCAATAAAGATCGGCAGGTTAGTCGCAATTAACATAAATCAACGCATTAGAGTAGATTCTGAAAATAACGGATAACCGATTATGGCATTTTTGAAAACTAATAGTGGAAACCCACAAAATTGATCTATTTTAGCCAAAATATGTAATGGGACAGGTCACAGTTTATTACTGGAATGGGCTAAACAGACGGAACCAGAAATTGGATTTTGGTGCATGACACGACCCAAAAAATATCATGCCTTTGACATGTGATGATGTTTACAGCATGCGAATTGAGACTGTACCGGTATCTCAATATCGCGTATGAATATCTCCGGGTAAGGCTACTTCTGCTGTATCCTTTTTTTAGAAGTCGGATCTAAGAGGCATATTGCATGACTTCTTTTTTAAACGAAGTGATACTGGGGCTTCGCAGAAAAATACAATCTTTACATTCTGTTTTAGTCAACGATTTGATGCGCCCCACTGCACCATGACTGATGCAATCGATAGGGCAGAAAACGGCATCGGCTTTTTTAACCATCATATTGAGTAGTTGAGTCGATTGCTGCAGGCCGCCATCGTGATAAAGAAATTGACCGTTAATCGATTCAATTAATTGCTTAAAGCGATCTTTGTGACGTGAAAAACCACCGACGTAAAGAATACTTTTTCCACAGAGATCAGAGTTGAAAGGAATGACCTTTGTATCACTGTTTGTAGTATTGATTTCTAGCTTTGTGTGGTCGAGTTGACTGGCTTTTAGCTCGTCATATTGTTGCTCTTGAAGTTTCAACTTAACCTGTAATTTGACCATTTGTGAGTGTTGGGACCAGATAGTTTTCTCATAATTTTTAAAAAGTTCATTGACTTGGCTGTCTGATAAGTCATTGGTTTTATCATTCTTTAATAACAGCTGCTGTCTTAGATCGACGATTTGATTTTCGAGAGATTTGGTAATTTCCTGCTGACTCTCATAGCGTGCCTGTTGCCTCGAAAGTGCTCGTGCCTGTTTTGGTTGCTCCTGTAATAACTGAAAATTTTCTGTAGTGAGTTTTTTTTGCTCGGTCCGAAGTGCCTGCCCCGAGGTATGCGACAGCATGTGTATCTCGCCATACAATTTTTGTTTGATCACTGCACTAGCATATTGGCTGGTCAGTAATGCCCAACAAAATCCTGCGATCTGACGATCATCATTTAAGTCCGTTGACCGCCAAAATGCTTCCACTGCTTCATCTGACTTATGTTGTCTCAGCGCACTCACATTAGCTTGGTAAGATCGTTTAAGATATTTATTGAGGTGCGTCGATAAAAGGTTTTTGTCTAGACAGGCATTCACGCAAAAGGCGTGTAGCTCATAGTCAGTTTCGCCCTGGAGGTCGGCAGTTATGGTCGGAAATTTTTTTCGAATCCTACGTATATAGGGCACATCAATACAGTAGCCTATTAATGTACAAAGTTGATGACTGGGCACATCCCAGATTGCTAGTTTCTTTGAAATACTCTCATCGATCACATTATCTGTAATACACATCACTATCACCAATTAGAACTAATTTAAAATGTCGAAGCATCGAGATTCACCCGCAGAGTGGAGGCAAGTTGGGTAAATCTCAATACGTTGGAACAAGGGTGGTTATGCAATAAAACAATCAAAATTATTTTCAATTACACTCACGTTTCGGTTATATTTTTCAATGAAATATTCTGCTGAAGCTGAGTCAAATATGCTAGTAAGAATCATTCGCATTAAATAGGAATAATGCCTGAGAGTCAATGAGAATTATTCGCAATAGCGTTTTGTATTGTATCTAGCGGTTGGTATTTGGAATCTGTGGCGGTAACAATAGGGCAAAGACCGCGATTTATTATTGTGGACGACTAAACAGAAGGGCCCTAAGTTTTTGGTTCGATAACCCTAAGGGCTCAGTCAATAACAGCAACTTCGACATGGGTTGAATCGGTCATCAAAAAAGTGGGTTTCTTCTTCATCCACCTGAGCAGGTTCAATATTTAGTTTGCGAATGATGTCTCCCCAGCCCAATTCGCTAATACCAAATGTCAGTATTAATACTTGTACGTTTGAAGGTTTCCAAATGATCTTAAATATCACGTACTAGTCGTTTTCTACTCGGAAATCATGAAGCTGACCCCCTAATCATTGGATCATCATAGAGTTTGATGAAGATCAAAAGACCGACTCAAGCGCTAGGTCAAATTGAGACTATGAGTGACTTCGGGTAACTATCGCTTAATCAGCGGTTAACAATTACTCGTTTGTTACCGACAAAGCGTTCTTTTATTATAATTTATGAATTAATTTATCCGAAAAACAGATTAGCGGACTGTTATAACGATATGCCTAAACTTAAAGGAAATATTAAATGAATACTATTTCGAAAATTTATAAATCTATAATTGAAGGTCGTGAAGTCACTGGAAGAATGAGAGCTTACTCAGTGCTGATGGCTATGGATGTTAAGTTGGTAGAGAAATATGGATATTCCCATAAATTATTACGTGGCGGATTAAAAAACTGGCCATGGCGTCTAACGTCAGAAATGGAACCAGTAAAGCATCCTCATAGCCAACTTAAAGACTTGGGCGCTGCTAAAACCGACAGTGAAATGACTTTACGCTATGGCCAAAGTCAAAACGATCAGGCGACTAAAAAGCGCGCATAGCACTGACAAACGCTATTTTTTAACATAAAAAGCGTCATTTTATATTGTTCTCAACTTTTATTGGTCGGGTTGCGTTGCTGTTTGACAGTGATCTGAAAAAACTACATTTTTAATTGTTTCCAGTAAATTTTTAGGTCCCAGTTAGATTTGAACTAAAACTCTGCGTAATAATAAACTAGCAATCACAGTTGTGAATTGTTTATTAGCTTTTATTAAAGATCTTTGTAACTATTTACTTCCAATTGATATCTTAGTTTGATCTCTGGCTTATGTACTTCGAATAAATTGACACTATTGAAATTTTAATAGCTAGTCAGTTTATTGATTGCGTGAGCGTACTATTTTTGAATGGCAGCCGGACCGAATATAAACCCTAACACCGCTCGAATAACTAATGATTCGCTGGGCTTAAAATCTTTTGTGACATCAATGTTATAGCGATTAGGCAATTCACAGCTCTCTCTCCATACGACGATAACCATAGGTATCATCACCAGCTTTGGCTATTGCGATAATCCATTCCAACATCTCTACTCGCTCAGGGTCTACTGGCCTATTATCGGTATGACGCAGATAATGATAATAACTCAGACGATTAACACCCAAAACTCGAGATTGGAGGCTGATTTGACATGTATCATTATGCTGGTTGATGAGCGAATATTTCGCTTCGTATCTGCTGTAAAGAATACCGTTGTCTTTTTTAAAATATCTTTCTCCATCTCCAGTCGTTTAACTTGGACCTTGAGCTTTTTGACCTCTTCTTGATCTTGCATTAAATTACTGTTACCTCGAAAGGCTAAGCCATCATCAGTATCCAGTTCCTTTACCCAACGCCCCAGCATATTGGCATTAATACCAAGATTTCTGGTGGCCTCTGACTGATTATAGTTTGGTCTCTTACCAGACTCACCACGTCCAGTTTTTACTCTTTTGAATATTTTATCTCGCAGTTATACTTCTTTCTTCAGTTAGGTAAATGATTCTTAACTAAGCTGTATAAATCAATTAGATCACGTCAGTATTTGCTAACCTGTTACCGGTATATTAATGAACCCTGTGCGAGCTAATAGGGTTGATCATCCTGGTAATTACTGGTGGTCGAGTTATCATTGTCATGCAACGGGGAGTCCTGTAAGCATTGTCAAAGATCACGAGGTATTCCTGAGAATTGCATCAACACCAGAAGAGCGAATGTGCCGTTATTGAGCGCTATTTCGTACAGGCCTGGATGCTAGAGATGTCCATGATGTGCGAAAAGTAGTGGCGTTTTCTGTACCGCTTGGAAACAATCTTTTTAAAGAACGGATTGAGGCGACATTAGGTAAATCAGTTGGTTACATCGCATGAGGAAGGCCTAAACAGGGTCAATCAGGTGATACCACTATTGCGAACTATTCCCATGTATTTCCGGCCCCTTTAATTACCTCGCCATTTAATTAGCCAGAGTGTTTGGTGGACGTTACGTAATACTCGACTCTTTGGCAGGTGATGAGCTGGAAGCAATGCAAAGTATGCTATTCAATGACAAGGCAGAAATAGTTAATTCAGCCTGCAAATCGCTTCTGATATCGAAACTCGATAAGTTCATTGTTGCCTCTTGATCAGCGTCGGTTCTGTGGTACAAGTACGCATTCTCAACTCAGATGTTAGTGACGGCTCTCAGATAGCAGTCATTGCCGATTACTATTGAATAGACAGCTCTGGGCTCATTGCAGACGTCTAGATGGTTACGCTAGGCTTCCGAGGCCGGCCCTGAGCAGACGTTTAAGAATAAGCTTCGACGATGAAAATCGATTCTGTGCTGACATCCAAACCCAACTATGCGAAAGTCTCCTTCCAGATCATATGTCGGAAATTCTAACGGCCGGACAATCCGTAATTCATGGGCCAGGTCTTCAGCAATCTCCGAGTCTAGAAAAATTAATCCGACGGGAAATTCAATGGCTATCGCTCAGCGTACCAAAAGACATCTCAGAGCCTGCCTGGTAACGGGACTGATTGCTTCAGGAATTGGCCTGGGCTATGTGCGCATCATTGGTGGTACGGATTCCATAGGAATTACAATAGGTGTCTGCATAGGACTATCCCTCTCCACCTTTGAGCTGTTCTACGTGCAAGGGCGATATGGCGCGAAGCTGAGAGGACTTCCGCTGCCACTGTTCATCCTGATAACCACGGGGTGTTGGACGATCATCCTCTCCGTATTGCTATGGGGGGTGCCACACTTGATGCAGGGATATACCTACGGGACGGGATACACAAGTAGTACGTTTCAGCAGGATTTGCTCTTTGCCCTGGCAGTTGGCCTCTTGTTTAACATCGGCCTTCGCCTACGGGGACTGGTGGGGGGGCGGGTGCTTTTCAACTTTCTCGTCGGACGCTACAACCGGCCTCTTCGCGAGGAGCGCGTCTTCATGTTTCTAGACCTGGTCGGCTCCACCCCCTTGGCTGAGGAAATGGGCGACCTTGCGGTACAGTCATTAATCGGGCGGTTCTTTTTCGATATCGCTCGTCCAATTGCCGAGCACCACGGCGAGACCCACCGCTACATTGGCGATGAGGTAGTCGTAACCTGGCCCTTGGAAGAGGCCCTTCGTGACGCGGCCTGCGTGCGGTGCGTATTTGACATACAGACGCTGATGAAGGACAAGGCACGGGTCTATGAGGCAGAATTCGGTGTGGTACCGGAGTTCCGCATCGGAATACACGGGGGCTCCGTGGTGGCCGGGGAGGTGGGCGACGACAAGCGTGAGATTGTCTATTTTGGCGACACCATCAACACCGCCGCAAGATTGCAGAGCTTGTGCAAGGACTTCGCCTGCAACGTTCTTATATCGCGAAGCCTGTTGGATAGGATGCAAATCCCGCGCGATGTGCAAGTGGAGGAATTGGGAAACGTCGAGGTACGGGGCAAGACTGAGCGGCTGGACGTGTGCACCATGTTCAAACGGTCAGCATCGCAGTAAAACAGTTCCACGAATTTGTCGAGAGAAAACGGACTTCCATATTACGACTGTCAAATGCTTCGGATGCCCGCAGATGGCGAAAGTTCGCCGTCTACACTCTAGTTACAGTGTCCGGTTAGGGCACAAATTACGCATTCGATACTCAGGTTATAACAACATCTTTCAGATATTAATTGTTAATATCTGCCACTGCAATACGTGCTTTCGGCACATTGCTGCCATTTGTATATCCACAAATCATCTGTAATGCACTTTTTGGATTTCAATCGGGAATGACCCTATCAATCCTCAACTAATATCCCCGTGGTAACGAAACTGACTAGGTATGAGCGCTGCACCTGACTTTTAACAAGGCCAGGCAGCGAATTCCGCAAGCTGTTGGCGGCGTTATAACTTCAACGGATTAATAGTATAGTTACAAAGGTTTCAAATTAATTTGTAAAGGTGCTATTATTTAATTGGTTCGAGAAACTAAAAGGCATTCAGCAAACAGGAAGTTTGAAAATGGAATCACAGCAACAAACGTCATTAGTGCTTTTGGCAAACAATGTCAGCACATTATCATCCAGCGAAAATAAAATAACCCCCTCTGTTTCTGAGTTCAGTACCAACATCAATTATCACAGGTATAACTATCAACTCGTATGGAGTCGCTTTGGTTTTTGCACAGCGGGTGTTATGACTTCAAAGCACTAATTGCATAGTTACAAAGTTTTTAACTTGAATAGCGAAGATGTTATTCGGTAACAGCTTCGAGAAATTAAAAGGCATTTAGCAAACAGGGAGTTTGGGAATGGAATCACAACAAAAAATATCATCAGTGCTTTTGGCCAGCAATGTCGGCACATTAATACCCAGTCAAAACAAAATAAAATTCTTGTTTTTGAATTCAGTACCAACATCAATCCTCGTAGTTATAAAAAACAGTTCGTATGAAACCTCTTCGATCTTCACACAGCTGATCGTTAGGCTAATGAAATGACACCTGATGAATATCAAATAGTGACAAGATTAACAGATGAACTTCCTGATTTTGGTGACTTATGGATAAAATATTTAGAAACTGCAATAGACGACGAAGAAGGTGAGAAATATATAACTTTATATTTAGTAGCGACTGAATTTTCAAAATATATTATCAATTTATTTATTGGCTATGAAATTGACAAGCTTCGTAAGGCATTCTCTGAAGTTGAGCTAATGGCATCAAATAGCTCTGAATATGTATCTGAGGTTGCCTTAGTTGGTTTTATCGAAAGTATTTTGGTACTTTGTAGTCATAAAGGCATTCCTCTAAATGCTTTTGATGCATGGCTAGGCGAAAACAGTAAAAAGTTTTGGTATTGAATGCATTATTTTTCCATTAAAAGCCCAACAATAGTCTCCACCTGACCAATATTGCTAGCTTCATTTTATACAACAACACTCACCGTAATACTTGCAGGTGAGCTCAGCGCTAGATATCAAGAATCACCAATTAGGAACACTTATATGCAGCTATCTCGAGAAAGTAAAATTGTCTGCGGCATTTTGCTCATCTCAGTTCCTAGCATCTTGTATGGCGGAGTCAGGTTACTCGGTATTCTCACGGAGGGTGCCGCTGGGATAAAGCCCGAAAACTTGGCTCTTGATGAAGCACAGTGGTCTTTATGGCGTGCTGGGCACGCCCATGCAGGTGCCTATGTTATCTTGGCACTTATCCTTCAACCACTGGTAGATCAAACTGCTTTCTCAAATTGGGTGAAGTAGGTAGCTCGCCTCGTTGTCCCAACTGCTTTCGTAGTCGTACCTATTGGCTTTTTCGGGCTGGCTTTTGTGCTTAGCTTTGGCTGGGTCATGTATATCGGCATTGTCTGCCTAGCAGTTTCAATGCTACTTGCCGGATGGGCTGCTTCGGAATCTTCGTCCATTAGCTTCATGAAACTGACTACTGACCTGTCATTTCAACGGACAAGCGCATCTGAGTTCAAGCGTTAGGTATCCATAATATTCCTTTACCTTAGGCATTAAAATATAGCCAACCATAATAGTTATCCTACTCTAAAGCGACAGTGAATGGCGGCTCGCTAATTGTATAGTTTAAACGCTCTGACCCATAAATATTAGAGTTAAACAGGTGAATACTATCGAGAATAAAAGAAGCTAAGTGATAACCTATTGGTAAAATTTTGAGCTTGCCACAATAACTACTATTCTTCTTTCCGAATTAGAACGCCATGAGTGATCTCCAACGGTTGCTCGTCGCGCATTCGTGTGAGCTTTAATTGAATTTTATTACCTGCGAGCTCACGAAGGTAGGTTCGCAGGTCAACGGAACCGTCAGGAGCGATTTGAACCAGGTAGACTGTCAGAGTATTGTCTACTAACCGAGCCCAATAGTAGGGACCCCCATCGATCGGGTCCCGGGTCCGGTGAACGGGCGTTTCCCATGATGTCGGGTGGGCGCGATAGATACCTGGGGTATGAGTGCATTCATGTTAATAAGCATGCAAAAATGAACTTCGT
>CAWVZP010000018.1:0-26766 GCA_963934675.1 uncultured Gammaproteobacteria bacterium
AAAAAATTTAACTCAAAATGACTTTCCCTCGCTACGATTACCTAAGCCCGACAGACTCCGAGCGATATTCAGATCATCTGAAGGGCATTTCTTAAAAGGCACCTTTTTCGTGATTTAGGCCTCACCATTAATTTTCTGTTGCAAAAACAGGTCACGAAAAATGCGCTATATTTGGGGCGCCCTAAAGCGAGTGGTTATTTGTTTGGGGAAAGGGGTATACTAATTCGTTTTTTTAAACGACACGGAGGTCACGATGTCGAATTTAAAGGTTGCAGTAGTGATGGGTAGTGACAGCGATTGGCCTGTCATGCAGTTTGCCGTTGAATATCTGGAACAGTTTGGCATCGAATACGAGGCTAGAGTGGTATCAGCGCATCGCACACCAGACTTGCTCACTGATTTTGCCAAGTCGGCCCGTGAAAACGGATTTAGCTGTATTATTGCTGGTGCTGGTGGCGCAGCACATTTGCCTGGCATGTTGGCGGCGAATACGACTATCCCTATACTGGGTGTGCCGGTTCCGAGTGAACATTTAAAAGGGCAGGACTCATTGTTATCTATCGTACAGATGCCGAAAGGCATTCCTGTTGCCACGTTTGCTATCGGCAAAGCTGGCTCAATTAATGCGGCACTTTTTGCTATATCGATGCTATCGGTGTTTGATCGTGATGTCGCTGATAAGCTCGAAGTATTTCGCCAAAAGCAAAAGAATGCCGTTTTAGAAATGACCTTGCCTCCGGTAAATAAATGATGTCGAACTCAATACTACCAGGTGCAACACTAGGCATTCTGGGTGGTGGTCAACTGGGCCGTATGTTTGTTAGTGCCGCCAGAGCAATGGGTTATGAGGTAGTTGTGCTTGATCCCGATGAGAGTAGTCCGGCTGGCAGTATGGCAACCAAGCATTTGCAAGCCAAATATGATGATCGCGAAGCGCTGGACTATATGGCTAAACATTGCGCAGCTGTTAGCACCGAATTTGAAAATATTCCCGCAGATACACTGGATTATCTTGCCAATTTTGTGCCGGTTCATCCTTCTGCCAGTGCCCTAAGAATCGCGCAAAATCGCTATAGTGAAAAAGTCTTCTTTCAGTCCTTGGGGTTGAGCATAGCCAATTTTTTATCAATAGAGTCTGAAGATGATATCGAACTGGCTAAGGACTTTAGCTTCCCTGCTATCTTAAAAACTAATACCCTAGGTTATGATGGTAAGGGGCAGATAGTTTGTCAAAACCACGGTGAATTGGTGGATGCGCTTTCTCAGATTGGATCGGTATCCTATGTACTTGAAAAACGCATCGATCTAGTAAAGGAAGTGTCGGTTGTGTTGTGTCGCAATCAGGCCGGTGAGGTAGACTGTTTTCCATTGGCTGAAAATCAACACAGCAATGGCATACTCGATATTTCTATTGCGCCCGCTAATTTGTCGCAGGAGATGACTGTAGAAATTATCGATGCTGCAACCAAAATAGCGCATGGTTTAGATTATTGTGGTGTCTTGGCGGTTGAGTTCTTTATTTCATCAGGCAATGAGATTTTGATTAACGAAATGGCACCGCGTCCGCATAATTCGGGCCATTACACATTAGATGCTTGCTACACATCTCAGTTCGAACAGCAAGTGCGTATGATGTGTGGCCTTTCGGCGGGTGATAGTGCGCTGCACACGCCAGTCGCGATGTGGAATATGTTAGGTAATATTTGGCCCGAATCGGCTTCACCAAAGTGGGATGACCTACTGAAACACGGTAAGGCAAAATTGCACTTGTATGGGAAAGCAGAAGCTAGGGTTGGTCGAAAAATGGGGCATGTTAATTTTCTTGCCGATAGCACCGCTGATGCAGTTGAATTACTTGCGCTCACTAAGCAAAAGCTAGTTAAGTAGCGACCATAAATCCCCGGCGATTTAACAAGCAGGGGACAGGATGCTTTCACAGGTGCCTATCAAAATGGTCGTTATCCCTGAAATTCACCAGGATTACTCAGTCGGTAGCCAAAACTAACAACTTAAGCCGCTCTGAATTCGTGTTTGGAAATCATTGCGAATTGTGTCGGAATTAATGCCTTGCCTACAATCTACATTAATTCGTACATTTTCGTAATTGCGTGGTGAGATGCAAATTCTAATAATTTTGACGGTCAGTTAAGTTATTGGTGATGAGTAAAGTAGCTCACTAGATTGATATGAAAACCACAGCATCGTAACAACGGGAGGCGCTAAAAAATATTATATCAATCAATAGAAGAATTATTTTCCCTGCTTTATGCCCCTCGCTACAGTATAGGTCTTACCCTGTTTGATCTTTTCATAATGTCCAAAAACTTCGTTGAAGCCGCGTTTGAAGAATTGGCGCAGGCCAGTGATGGTGACGATATAAAATGAGCCGCCGGGCTTTAGATGTTCGAGCGCATCGAACAAATAGATATAGAGCATTTCTTTTCCAACCTTAGCCGGAATATTGGACACGATAATATCAAAGCTTTGTTTTGGAATGTGATCAAAGCCATTACTGAGCTGGCAACTGGCGTTATCAATGTGATTCAAAATACGATTCTTCTCCGAGTATTCAACTGCAATGAAATCTTTGTCCACCAACAGGGTATGACCATTAGGTGCTTGTTTGGCCATCGTTAAGCCTAGAACGCCGTAGCCACAACCCATATCGAGGCAATTGTCATTTGGTTCTATATCCAGAAAGTCGAGCAGCATTTGTGAGCCGTTATCAATCGACCGCGGTGAGAATAGCCCCCAGGTAGTTTTAAATTTCAAAGCGTGTTTATTGCTGTCGCTAGGGATACTTAAATCCTGTCTGATTATTTGATTGTAGTCTTTCAAATCGGTCATATTAAGCACTATTGAGTGTTGGTTTAGCTGGGATTCATATCCTTTACATCAACGAGTGGTTTTGCCACAATATGACGTACTTTTAAATGCTATTATTTATTGTATCGTTAAGCATTTTATTTTATCAGTATTATCTAATGGCATATCAAAATATGCTACTACGGAGTTTAGAATAATGAAGTTTGTTGCAATAATTGTTTTTTCTTTGTCGGTTCTACTTAGCGGAGCGGCTTATGCTGATGTTGCTGCGGGTCAGTCCGCTTATGCGGCCAAAGGTTGTATTGGTTGTCATGGCGTTGGTGGCCAAAGTATGGTGCCAACTTATCCCGTTTTGAAAGGACGCGATAGCGCTTATATTATGAAAAACTTGATCGATTACCGTAGTGGCGCTCGTCAAAATGCGACCATGAACGCGATGGCTGCTGGTTTGAGTGACGCTGATATTAAAAACCTAGGTGATTATATTGGTAGTCTGAATTAAATAGTTAAATTCAGGACTTTTAAAGCCACCAATCACCTACTATATTTTCAGGATGAACGGGTCGTTTAACGCCTCTCGGCAGTTGCCCTAATTAGTTACTTCCAAGTAACGATGCCAAAACGACACTTTCGCCATTCATGGCGGGTGTATGTCACGGGCGAATGAGTGACGATGTTGAGGATGAACAGACCGTTTTTTGTTCCTTAGCATTGATCTAATGAGTTATAGCCCTGTATTGATACCAAAACGCTACTTCTGCCAACCATGGCGGGCGTATACCAAGTAAGTATTAAGCCCCAATTGTTAAATCTCATGTAGGTTTATTGGGCTGAAATCGTTATTAAAATCGTGTACATTGCAAACCAAATTGACGCCTCGGAATACCCATGCCAGATCTCCTAAAGACAGACTTCCAAATTGCTCCTTCAATATTAGCGGCAGACTTCGCTCGCCTGGGAGAGGAAGTTGATAATGTGTTGGCCTCCGGTGCTGATATTGTTCACTTCGATGTGATGGATAATCACTTTGTACCAAACCTGACTATCGGCCCGATGGTTTGTGAAGCATTGCGTAATCACGGTGTCACCGCGCCGATTGACGTGCATTTGATGGTAAAGCCAGTGGATCGAATCATTCCTGATTTTGCTAAAGCAGGTGCCAGTTATATTACCTTTCACCCGGAGGCCTCGGATCACGTTGACCGAAGTCTGGGCTTGGTACGTGACAGTGGCTGTAAAACTGGATTAGTTTTTAACCCGGCAACCCCGCTGTCTTATCTTGAATACGTCATGGACAAAGTCGATATGATTTTGTTGATGTCAGTTAACCCAGGCTTTGGTGGGCAGAGTTTCATTCCCGCCACGCTTGATAAATTGAAGCAGGTCCGGAGTCTAATTGATCAGTCAGGATATAATATTCGACTTGAAGTCGATGGTGGTGTTAAGGCGAGCAATATTCTATCGATTGCCGAAGCGGGTGCAGATACTTTCGTGCTTGGTTCGGGAATTTTTGGCTATGGGCAACAAAGTGATGCCAATCGATACGATAGTATTATTGCTCAAGTGAGAGCTGAGTTAGCCCCAAAATAGCCACGAAACAGTCTTTAAATTAGGCCGGAATTAATAGTAATGAGTTTGTTCCAAAATCGAAAAGCAGTATTGATCGACCTTGACGGTACGTTGGTCGATAGCGTGCCAGACCTCGCTAATGCTATCGATCAAATGATGTTGCAATTGGCGATGCCGGCTCGAGGTGTTGACGCAGTCACCCAATGGATTGGCAATGGGGCTGACCGTCTCGTTAAACGAGCGTTAGTCAATTCGATGGAGGGCGAGCCGAGCGAAGCGTTACTTCAAAAAGCGCTGCCTCTGTTCGAGGTGGCTTATGCCGCTAACAACGGCAAACATGGTTATCTCTATGACGGTGTTGAAGTGGGCTTGAACTATCTAAAGCAGCAGGGCTATAGGCTGGGTTGCGTAACCAATAAACCGATTGCGTTCACCCTGCCTTTGCTGGAAGCGATGGGTATCGCTGATTTTTTTGATCTCACTATCGGTGGTGATCAAGTTGAAAGAATAAAACCAGACCCACAACCACTCTTGATGGCCGCAGAAAAATTACGGGTCGATCCTAAACAGGCGGTTATGTTGGGTGATTCCGTTAGTGACGTTATGGCTGCTCGGGCTGCTGGTATGCCAATTATCTGTGTCAGTTATGGCTATAACCACGGACAAGATATTCGTAGCCATGATCCTGATGCTGTGATAGATTCTTTAGCTCAACTCAAAACACTGATCTAATTATGATCCAGCACGATCAATACGGCAAGGTTCACAACATCCGCTGGCGATGGTGATTCGCTTCAGTTGCACACTGTACTTTGGATTATTTGATCATTAGTTACCGTATTTTGAGTTATTGCCATGAATTCCACACAGTTCGACCAAATCAAGCTCGATTATAATCGCATACCGTTGGTGAGAGAGGTCCTCGCTGACCTTGATACTCCCCTTGGCACTTATCTTAAGCTGGCTGATGAGCCCTATTCCTACTTATTCGAATCCGTTCAGGGTGGTGAAAAATGGGGGCGATATTCGATCATTGGGCTGGCTTGTCATACTCGATTAAAGGTCTTCGGTCATCAAGTGACTGTCGAGGTAGATGGTGAGATAGTCGATGAAGAAGAAACTAGCGATCCACTGCAATATATAGAAGACTTTATTCATGCTTTTAAGGTCGCTGAAACCGATTTCTTACCCAAGTTCCACGGTGGGCTAGTGGGATATTTTGGCTATGACACCGTGCGTTATGTCGAGCAAAAACTGAAACAATGCCCTAATCCAGATAAGCACGATACGCCCGACATTTTACTCATGCTGAGTGAAGACTTAGTTGTTTTTGATAATTTGTCTTCCAAAATGTTTGTGATCGTACATGTCGATCCCGCATCAGACAATGCTTGGGCTGACGGCCAACAGCGGCTTGATGATTTAGAGGCTAAGTTAATCAATGTGCGCCTTGATCGCACGCCCAGTCGTGTTAATGAAGCGGTGTCTGAGAGTGACTTCCAGTCTGAATTCACTCAGCAGGGCTATCAGGAAGCAGTCGCGAAGGCGCGCCAATATATTATTGATGGCGATGCAATGCAGATTGTCTTATCGCAGCGACTGTCGATTCCATTTAAAGCCAAGCCGATTGACCTTTACCGCGCTTTACGAAGCTTGAACCCTTCTCCTTATATGTATTATTTGAATTTGGGCGATCATTTTGTGGTCGGTTCTTCGCCCGAGATTTTGGTGCGCCTCGAGGACGATAATGTGACTGTTAGGCCTATTGCAGGGACTCGTCCGCGAGGTAAAGATAATAATGAGGACCTTGCTTTAGAAAAAGAGCTGTTAGCTGACCCAAAAGAGCTAGCCGAGCACTTGATGCTGATTGACCTTGGTCGAAATGACGCTGGGCGAGTCAGTCAAACAGGCAGCGTAAAGCTGACAGAGAAAATGATTGTCGAACGCTATTCACATGTGATGCATATTGTTTCTAACGTCGAAGGAAAGTTAAAGCCAGATATGTCGGCAATGGATGTATTACGCGCCACTTTTCCAGCGGGCACCGTATCCGGTGCACCTAAAATTCGAGCGATGGAAATTATCGATGAGCTGGAACCGGTAAAGCGCGGTATTTATTCTGGTGCAGTGGGTTATCTTTCCTGGAGCGGCAATATGGATACGGCAATCGCGATACGCACGGCAGTGATTAAAGACGAAATGCTTTACATTCAGGCGGGTGCCGGAATTGTATACGACTCCATCCCCGAAAATGAATGGGCTGAGACTATGAATAAAGGGCGGGCTATTTTTCGCGCAGTAGCGTTGGCTGAAGCAGGTTTGTCTACCAACAAATCTACAGATCAAGAGGCAGGGTCATGAAAGTGCTGATGATCGATAATTACGATTCCTTTACCTATAATCTGGTGCAATATTTGGGTGAGCTCGGAGCCGAAGTTGAGGTCGTTCGAAACGATCAGGTGAGCGTTGAGCAAGTTCTCAATAGTGATGCAACTCATATCATGATATCACCTGGCCCCTGCACGCCCAACGAAGCTGGCATTTCAATGGACGCTATTAAAGCACTGGCCGGTGTTAAACCTATCTTGGGCGTATGTCTTGGACATCAGAGTATTGGTCAGGTTTATGGTGGTGATATTATTCACGCAAAACAAATCATGCATGGTAAAACATCAATGGTAAAACATACTAGCTTTGGTGTTTTTAATGGTCTTTCTAATCCTTTTGAAGCAACCCGATATCACTCATTGGTGATCGACAAAAACAGTTTACCTGACTGTTTAGAAGTAACGGCCTGGACTGAAAATGAAGATGGCAGCATCGACGAGATAATGGGAGTCAAACACAAAGAGTTGGCTATCGAAGGTGTGCAGTTTCATCCTGAATCTATACTGACTGAACATGGTCACGACATGCTGCGCAACTTCTTAAACATGCAATGCAGCTAGTGGGCACATCTAAAAATGCATTTTTACGCGATTGCCGCATCAGCTCCGTGCTCGAATCTTCATGTACTTCATGTGCACTGCGGTTTTTTGTGTGGTGCTTCCTTGCACTCACGAAAAAATCACTATTTTTAGAAGCGCCCTTATAACGAGATAAGTGATGAATATTCAAGCAGCTATTAAATCGGCTATTGCCCGTCAAGATCTTAGTCAGCAGGACATGACGGCGGTCATGACTCAAATTATGAGCGGTGAATGTACGCCTGCGCAAATTGGGGGGTTCCTGGTCGGCATGCGAATGAAAGGCGAGACTGTCGACGAAATTACAGCTGCAGCGATGGTAATGCGTGGACTATCAACACGAGTGAATGTCAACTTAGACCATTTGGTTGATACCTGCGGCACTGGGGGTGATGCGTCCGGCAGTTTTAATATATCAACTGCGAGTGCCATTGTTACTGCAGCGGCCGGCGCACATGTAGCGAAACATGGTAATCGATCAGTATCAGGTGCCACTGGCAGTGCGGATGTGCTCGAAGCTGCTGGCGTGAATTTGAATATTACGCCAGAACAGGTTGCTGACTGCATTAGCCAGGTAGGCGTGGGTTTCATGTTTGCGCAAAAGCATCATAGTGCGATGCGCCATGCTATTGGGCCACGAAAAGAGATGGCTACCAGAACTATTTTTAATGTATTAGGGCCGCTTACCAATCCAGCCAGTGCTCCGAATCAAGTAATTGGTGTGTTTGACAAAGCGTTAGTTGAGCCAATCGCACATGTATTAGCACAACTGGGAAGTCGGCATGTAATGGTTGCTCATTCTGACGATGGCATGGATGAGGTGAGTGTTTCTGCAGTGACTCATATTGCTGAACTCAAAGATGGTGAAGTTAAAACCTACAGTGTGTCGCCTTCTGACTTTGGTCTTGAAATGACGGATATAACGGCGCTCAAAGTTGACACGGTAGCTCAAAGCCTCGCCGTTATTCAGTCGGTGTTTGCCGATACTTCAGGCCCGGCACGAGATATTGTTTGCGTTAATGCGGGTGCAGCAATTTATGTGTCTGGTATAGTCGATAGTTGGAGTGCAGGTGTTCAAATGGCGCAAAGCGTCATTGCTAGCGGTAAGGCTGCAAATGTTTTGAAAGAACTGGTGAAAAAATCTAATAGTTATGAGTAATCCAACTCCCGATATACTTTTAAAGATATTAACGCGTAAGAAAGCTGAAATTGCAGCGCGCAAGAATTTGGTTACAACCAGCCAATTGCAGGCGGCGTTACCCTTGGCTTCCGCACCCCGAGGTTTTATTCAATCATTGCGTGATAAAAATGAGCAGGGTCTATCGGCCATTATCGCTGAAATTAAAAAAGCATCACCCAGTCAGGGTGTTATTCGTGAGAACTTTGACCCAATTGAAATTGCGCAGTCTTATGCGAATGCTGGAGCCGCATGTCTTTCAGTGCTAACCGATGTTGACTTTTTCCAAGGGCATGATGATTATTTAGTCGCAGCCCGAAATGCTTGTTCATTACCGGTTATACGAAAGGACTTCATCATCGATGAATATCAAATAGTTGAGGCTAGAACGCTAGGTGCCGACTGTATTTTGCTCATCGTATCTGCATTAGATGACAAGGCACTCAATTATTTGCATCAAGTTGCCAATGACCTTGGAATGGACGTGCTGGTTGAAGTACATGATCAGCAAGAGTTAGATCGCACCGTGAACCTTAATCTGTCATTGGTGGGCATTAATAATCGAAATTTGCGAACATTTGAAACGAGCTTATTGACAACAATTAATTTGCTCGATCAGATTCCTGATGGCTGTACTGTAGTAACTGAAAGCGGTATTCATACCAGTGCAGACGTAAAGCTTATGCGCGATAATAATGTAAATACATTTTTGGTAGGCGAAGCGTTTATGCGAGCTGAACAACCAGGAGAGGCGTTGCGTTCGTTATTCTTTAGTTCTTAAAAATCAGTCTTGAATAATGATGGCGACAACATCGCGATCTTCGGCGACTAAAATATTGAATGTTCGACATAACGCGCCGGTATTCATTACTTCAAGACCAATACCTTTTTCACCTAGCAATCCAAAAATCTTGGGTTCTGGGAAAATTTGTTTTTCACCCGTTCCAAGTAGTACCACATCGGGACTTAAGTCGAGAACGCATTGCAACGTGTGCTCGTTTAAATCATCAACGCAGTTGATGGGAGAAGGGTTGATCAATACTTCTGGCGACAGGATCAGGCTTTGCTGATAAGGTTTATCGTTGACCGTAATATCGTTCAATGTGTAAGCCGAAATACTGTAACGGCTGGTAATTCTATCTTCGGCTAATGGCATTTTGTCATCTTAATCGAAACTTGCTTGATGATCAAATCGGGTGTCAATAATTGAAGTAACTGTTACTTATCAATTTGATGAGGGTGGTGTTAATTTTGACTTCTGAAGAAGGCTAGCGAGTACCGAATACCACAATAGTTTTACCATGGGCAGTAATCAGGCCATCCGCTTCAAGCGTCTTCATAACACGTCCCGCCATTTCACGAGAACAGCCTACTATTTTGGCGATTTCTTGACGTGTAATTTTAATTTGCATGCCATCAGGATGGGTGATTGCATCTGGCTCTCGGGCAAGATCTAGTAGCGTTCTGGCAACCCGACCTGCGACATCCATAAAGGCAAGGTTGCTTACTTTACGGCTAGTACTGCGAAGACGACTGGCAAGCTGGGACGATAGCTGAAAAAGAATCTCTGGTGTTTCTTTAGCCAGTGTCATGAACTGGTGATAGTGAATTTCAGCCACTTCACAAGGGGTTCGGGTGATCACCCAGGCACTACGCTTAGTGCCTTCTTCGAATAAACCCATCTCGCCAAAAAAGTCACCAGGGTTGAGGTAAGCGAGTATGATCTCGTTACAATCCTCGTCTTCTATAACTACGCTAACCGAGCCCTCAGTGATATAGTAAAGCGTTTCAGAATCATCGCCTGCGTGGATGATGGTGCTTCGAGCCATATGCTTCTTGACATGGCAGTGACCTAAAAAACTGTCAAGAGCCGGATTTTTACGAGGTGATACTTTAACAATGGGTTTAACAATCATATTGTATCTATCTTATTGTAGTTATCTGTTTCCACAAAATACCACAGATTAATTAGTGCAACATTATATTGAGTAAAAAATTATGAGATGTAGGGTCAAGTGGCTTGATAATATGACATTTGTTGGCGAGTCCGGCAGTGGTCATGCAGTCGTGATGGACGGTGCTCCAGAGCATGGTGGGCGTGACATGGGTATTCGTCCAATGGAAATGCTATTGCTAGGGTTAGGCGGTTGCACTGCTTTTGATGTTGTGATGATATTAAATAAGTCGAGGCAAAAAATGGTTGACTGCCATGTCGAAATTGAAGCGGAGCGTGCCGAAGAAGTGCCAAAAGTATTCACTAAAATCCATGCGCATTTTGTCGTCAGCGGCAAAAGTCTTGATCCTGTTAAAGTAAAAAAAGCAGTTAACTTATCAGCAGAAAAATATTGTTCCGCTTCAAAAATGTTTGAAGCGACGGTGCAAATGACACACGATTTTGAAATTGTTGAGGTAGGCTAAAGCTGCTTCGCTCAGCAGTATTACACGCGATAGGCCATGAAGGTCATTACCTTGCTTGTCAGTGCCATGGTTCGTTTGATGGCTGAGGGCAGTTCGGCTGCACCGGCCTGATGGGCTTTAATTGCATGTCTCATCTCATCCGCTTTCATAGTTTCTAGAACAGCCTTGCTGCGTAGGTCTTGCTCAGGTAGCTTTTCTAGGTGACTTTCGAGATGTTCGCTGACTTGATTTTCAGTTTCTTCAACAAAACCTAAGCTCCATTTGTTGCCAACAGCGCCGGCTATCGAACCAATTGCAAACGAGCCTAGATACCAGAGTCCGTCGAGTTTACTCCGGCTTTCTCCTAGTTCTGACAAGCGCTGAAGGCACCAGTTAAGGTGTTCATTTTCTTCTTCAGCGGCGGTTCGCATGGAGTCACCCGTTTTTGAGTCGCGAGCACTAAAAGCTTGGCCGCGGTAAAGTCCTTGTGCCGCCACTTCTCCCGCATTGTTAACTCTCATTAATCCTCCAGCATGCTTCTGTTCGCTGTCCGATAGTGGCGTGTTTTCAATTGCCAAGCCTGGATAAGGTCTGGCGTTGGTGAAAGGGCGCAGCTGGCAGGTTTTTAAGCCATGTTGGAGCTCATCAATTAGGACATCGATCAAATTCAATTTTTGTAGCATTGGGTTGGTTTCCAGTAAATAGCTAAATGCAAATATTAATTATACAGATAATTCCAAAGTCGATTAGTTTTTTACTATAGATTGTGATAGCGCAAAGGGCTGTGCGGTCTTGAGTTCGGGTGTTTTTTGTCAGCGTTAAAACTAAAAGCCATTTTATCGGTATCTAAATCGTCAAGAGCTGATTAGTGCTGCATTATTTAAGTTTGTTTTAAGATTAAATCTAGTGCTCAAAAGTGTTCAGGATGCAATTATTGGGTAACGTATTTTAACGATTGCTGGTATAGTTGCTTTCGCTGAATGGGCTTAGTTAATTGTGACCATGTCATTTATAGGCAATTCAGACAGCGGTATAAGAGCTAACCAGAATATTTCAACTTTCAACGCCTGATTAGGCTTGTCAAGGTTGATTTTATCCGTTAGTATTCGCGCCCTTTGTTGAAGAAGCCAAAGCGTCATAATCACGCTTAACAGGAATTAGTATGAAAACCTTTAGTGCCAAGCAAGAAACTGTTAAACGAGAGTGGTTCGTTATCGATGCTACAGATAAGATTCTGGGGCGTTTGTCAACAGAGATTGCGCGTCGTTTACGCGGTAAACATAAGCCAGAATATACGCCTCATGTCGACACAGGCGACTACATTGTAATCGTCAACGCTGACAAGGTGCGCGTTACTGGTAATAAAGAACAAGACAAAATTTACTATCATCACACAGGTTTTATTGGTAGTTTGAAATCTGTCAATCTTTCGAAGTTGCGCAAAGAGCATCCTGAAAGAATACTCGAAAAGTCAGTCAAGGGTATGTTACCAAAAAACTCACTTGGTCGGACTATGTTTAAAAAGCTGAAAGTTTATGCTGGTGCAACCCATGAGCATGCAGCACAGCAACCACAGCCACTAGAAATTTAAAGGGTCATTACTACTATGCCAGCAGAACAATATTATGGTACTGGTCGTCGCAAAAGTTCAGCAGCACGGGTTTATTTAACTGCTGGTAAAGGCGCGATTACAGTTAACAAGAAAAGCATCGAAGATTATTTTGGACGTGAAACATCACGTATGGTTGTTCGGCAGCCATTAGAAACTGTTGATATGCTAGAGACTTTCGATATCAATATCAGTGTTGCTGGCGGCGGCCCAAGCGGCCAAGCTGGTGCCATTCGTTTAGGCATCACCCGCGCTTTAATGCAGTACGACGAAACATTTCGTCCAGCATTGCGTAAGGAAGGTTTTGTTACGCGTGATGCGAGAGCAGTTGAACGTAAGAAAGTTGGTCTACGTAAAGCACGTCGTGGCGTTCAGTTCTCTAAGCGTTAAAAAAATTCAAGTTTTGGAAAAAGCCTGCTTTACGCAGGCTTTTTTTTGCCGGTGACTTGAGTGTTGTAATTTGAGTGATTGCTATTGATGTGTTTTAGGTCGGTTCTGGTAAGCGCCCGGCCTATTAAGGCTTTTTGCCGACCTTGGGAAAGCAGGCTCCTTGACTCAAGAGCAGGGTGCGCTTATAGATTGCGTTATTTTCTAGCCGATGGAAAAAGAGACGCTTCAAAGCACTTTAGGCAAAAACCTTCCGAGCACCGTCATCTTCCCCAAGAATTAAAACATCGGCTGGTCGATGCGCAAATAGGCCAACGCAGACAACGCCAGTCATTTGATTGATCTGATTTTCTAGCGCAAGTGGGTCATCAATTTGAAGGCCGTGTAAATCGAGAATAATATTGCCATTATCAGTTACAAAATCTGTTCTTAGTCTTGCCTCACAGCCAAATTTTTCCAATTGCCTAGTGACTAGATTTTGAGCCATTGGAATGACTTCAACCGGTAGTGGGAAGTTTCCCAGTACATCGACCAGTTTACTGGCATCTGCAATACAAATGAATTCATCGCTGGCGGCTGCAATGATTTTTTCGCGAGTGAGTGCCCCACCACCGCCTTTGATCAAATGTAATTGATGGTTAGATTCATCAGCACCATCGACATAGACTGACAGGCGCCCAGTTTCATTGAGATCGATAACAGGTATACCATGTTTTTGCATGCGTTTAGTTGAAGCAACCGAGCTAGAGACAGCCGCTTTAATCTGTCCTTTAAAATTTTCGGCGAGTAAATCAATGAAATGATTAACTGTCGACCCAGTTCCAACGCCAATAACGGTATTGGGTTTGATATAGTCGAGTGCCGCTTGTGCGGCTATTATTTTCTTCTCATCTGGGGTCATTTTAGTTATCCAATAGTAGGCTTTTGTGTATTTTATCGGCTGCTAAATCAATTGTCATTCAAATCCTATTAAGGGTATCTTTTAAACGCACTAATTTTTTACAATTGTGGCGCTGCCTCATGATAATTACTCTTGGCAGCTCTGTGCTCTAATGGCCAAAGCATTTGTTAGGTTTATGGGGGGTGACACTCATGTACTTAACTGACGTGCCGCTCTGGGCGATTAATCTATGCAGCTCCTCGGTGAGCAGGATCGATTGTTTAGAAGTGACTACGTTTGCTAGATCGTTAAAGGGATTTAACTAATAAAAACAATGTAACAATTACCTAGTAGCCTGTCGGACTTAGGATAAATCTACAGCGGAAAGACCATTTCGGCCAAATTTCTCGATCCAATTCGTTGAATAGAAATACTATTTGCCTCATTCGATCAAAAAATTTAACTCAAAATGACTTTCCCTCGTTTCGATTACCTAAGTCTGACAGGCTCCTAGCAGAAAAAATCACTATTCTTGAGGTGCTGTTAACTTAGATTGTTTACTTAGTAGGATAAAAATCCTCCTAGAGTTGACTTTGTTAGCCTCTCAAGCACAATTGTTTTATTTTTTAACTTATTGCTAAAGCGACCCATGTTATGGCACGACAACAGTTTTTAGAAAAAGTACTTACGGCAAGAGTGTACGACCTGGCACGCGAAACACCATTAGACCTCATGGGACGAATTTCGAGCCGTAATGGTAATAAAATTTGGCTTAAGCGAGAAGACTTGCAGCCAGTGTTCTCTTTTAAAATTCGTGGTGCATTTAATAAAATATACTTAATGCTAAAAGATAACCCAGAGTTATCTGGCGTTATTACAGCATCTGCAGGGAACCATGCGCAGGGAGTAGCGCTATCAGCCAAAAAATTAGGTCTTAAAGCCGTTATCGTAATGCCAGTAACAACGCCAGACATAAAGGTATCAGCGGTTAAAAGTTATGGTGCTAAAGCAATACTGCATGGCGAGAATTTTGATGCTGCTAAAAAATACGCACTAGAAATGTCCGAAAAAGAAGGACTTGCCTTTATTCATCCATTTGATGATGTGGACGTAATGGCTGGGCAAGGAACGATAGCCCACGAAATTATTCGTCAACATCCTGATCATATCGATGCCATTTTTGTACCCGTGGGTGGTGGTGGCTTAGCTGCTGGTATTGCGGGATTCCTAAAAGCCGTTCGACCCGACATTAAGATTATTACGGTTGAGCCAGAAGACTCCTGTTGTTTTTATAAAGCGCGAAAAGCTGGCAGACGAGTCATTTTAAAAGAGGTGGGTACATTTGCCGATGGTGTTGCAGTCAAACAGGTAGGAAAACATACGTTTGCAATGCTCAAGAATCTGGCGGATGACGCTATCACGGTTACCACGGATCAAATTTGTGCCTCCATTAAAGATACTTTTGAAGATACCAGAGCGATATGTGAACCAGCGGGCGCATTGTCTTTGGCCGGGCTTAAAAAGTATGCCGAGATGCATGGTTTAAATGGCCAGACTCTTATTGCCATTAACTGTGGCGCTAATATGAATTTTGATCGATTACGCCATGTAGCTGAACGTGCAGAGATAGGTGAGAATCGAGAAGCGTTACTTGCGGTACAAATCCCGGAACGTCCTGGAAGTTTTAAAGAATTTTGTCATTTAATCGGTAAGCGCTCGATTACTGAGTTTAATTATCGTTATTCTGATGATAATTTGGCTCGTGTTTTTGCGGGCATTCAACTCAGTAAGGGCACTGACGAAAAGAATCAGTTTATTGAAAAATTACAAGCCTATGGCTACTCTGTAGTGGATATGACTCAAAACGAAGTGGCTAAGTTACATACCCGTTATATGGTCGGCGGGCATCCGGGTGGTGGTGTGAATAATGAGTTGTTATATCGATTTCAGTTTCCAGAAAAACCGGGTGCGCTACTCAATTTTTTAATGAAGATGGGCAAGAAGTGGAATATTAGTCTGTTCCATTATCGCAATCACGGCTCGAATTTCGGCCGTATACTGATGGGTTTTCAGGTCGATAAGGCCGATTATAAAGCGTTTAACGCTTTTCTGGTGGGTTTGAATATTCCGCACTGGAATGAAACTGAGAATGATGCTTATCAATTATTTCTGAAGTAGCTAAACAATGACTTAAAGTGATTTCCAAAAGAAGTCACTTAATTATTTGAAATAAGAAGTTTAAAGCTGTTGTTAATTGAAAAAAAGAATACCAACCACGATGCCGTCGCAAATCTATCAACCTTGAACCAAAGGTTCAGGTGGGGATATTGACAACCTCATCAGGCTTCCCGACGAATCGGGCATGCACACCAGCGTTATACGAAAGTCCCCAAGGTGGATAAAACGGCTCAAGGATTATGAAGGGTGCTAACGAACATCGCAGTAGGTATAAATCTACTATACGCTTGATGAAGGTGAAAAGTAAATCTAATTTTTTAATGTCTCTGTTTGTTCAAGAGCGCGTGAAATTTTGGCCTCAAGGCTTTTTAATCGAGGTGAAAAATCATCACTGATGTCTTCCACGGCGTCGCCGGTGTTAAGAAAATCGTTGGCAATATTTAATGCGGTAATGACCGCAATCCGTTCAGACCCAAGGATGTGCCCGCTGTCACGAACTTCACGCATTTTCTCGTCCAAGTATTTTGCCGATGCTAACAGCGCAGCCTGTTCGCCTGCAGGGCAGACAACCTTATATTCTTTGTCTAGAATAGTAATGCTAATTGGTTGTAGACTGCTCATGAGCTTAACTCGAGTGAGCGTAATCTTGAAATCATTGCTTCAACCCGTGTTCTTGCTGTTTCGGTTTTATCGAGTAATTGAGAGCGTTCGGCTATCAGTTTTTCCTGTTGCTGACGCAGGCTGATATTTTCATTTTTTAATGATCCTACCGTGTCAATTAACTGATCAATACGCTGTTCCAACTGGCGAAGGTCATTTTCGGTAAAAAGTGTTTTATTTGAATCCATAAGTGAATCATCGTGCTTAAAATACAATCAGTCAACCGATGTGTGTTTTTTGACAGCTATGTGAGTGGTAGACTACAAAAATGAGTAACAATTAAACTTGAATTCTGTATTAGGCCTGTCAGCGTTTAAAAATGACTTTTTGCACTTGTAAATTGCTATCTCCGCCTTGATTTAACCTACAACAGAAACAATTCCAGCCATTAATTTTAACTATGACTATTCTTAGGGTAGTTGTAAAATTATACAAATTTACAGGTTTTCTACAATGACAGAATTTGATTCAGTGCAAAATACACTGGAAAAGTTAGGTGCAAGCGTCGATGCATCGGAGTCTCACGGTACCCTTTGCGGGTTACTGCTGGATAATTGTGGAATGGCAGTGTGGCTAGAGCATACCCTAGACGAGCTGCCGAAAAGCACCGATGTATTAGCAGTCGAACATTTACAGGTACTTAAACAGCTATTCGAAACTAGCCGTGAACAATTAAATACGGCCGATTTATCTTTTGAGTTATTACTGCCTGACGATTCGGACGATTTTGGCGTTCAGTTGTTAGGCCTGTCGACCTGGTGCGTTGGCTTCTTGTATGGGTTAAGTGCCATATTCAAAAGTGATGCGAAAGAATTAGACGCTCAGGCGCAAGAGTGTTTGTCCGACTTACTTGAGATAAGTAAACTCGATCATGACGAAATCGAAAGTCCCGAAACTGAAGATCAGTTAGTTGAAATTGTTGAACATGTGCGAATGTCTGTTTTGTTTTTAAACGAAGCCGTTAATCGTGTCATGCCCTCACCGCCACTGCAGTAAAAATAGTATGAATCAATCAGAATTTAAGAACCGTCGCGCTCAATTAATGAAGATGATGGGTAACAACAGCATCGCCATCCTTCCATCGTCGTCAGAAATAGCCCGTAACCGTGATGTTGACTTTCCGTTTCGACAGGACAGCGATTTTTTATATCTAACCGGATTTAATGAACCTGATGCGGTAATGGTTTTGGCACCAGGTCGAAAGCATGGACAATATATACTTTTTTGTCGTGAAAAAAATATCGAACAAGAAACCTGGCACGGCAGACGATCAGGGCAGGAAGGTGCTATTGAAAAGTATGGTGCCGATGATTCGTTTCCTATTGATGACATTGACGATATTTTACCAGGCCTGCTTGAAGATAGAGAGAGTGTCTACAATATAATGGGCCTGTCCCCCGAATTTGATCAAAGATTAATCGGTTGGGTCAGTCATATCAAAGTCCAATCACGCAACGGAAAGCAGGTGCCATCTGAATTTTTGGCGTTGGATTTTATTTTGCACGATATGCGTCTGTTTAAGAGTAAGGCCGAGTTAGTTCTAATGCGTCAGGCTGCTGCTATTAATGTTGTTGCTCATAAAAGAGCAATGCAGATATGCGCCCCAGGCCAGTACGAATATCAGGTAGCGGCCGAGTTCGATCATGAATTCAAACGCAACAATACCCAACACGCGTATCCAGCCATTGTTGGCGGGGGAGCTAACAGCTGTATTCTGCATTACACCGAAAATACCGAAGTGCTTAACGATGGTGACCTACTACTCATCGATGCTGGCTGCGAAGTGCAAGGTTATGCATCCGATATTTCACGCACTTTTCCCATTAATGGTAAATATAGTGCTGCTCAGCGTGAAGTTTACGAAATAGTTTTAGCCGCCCAAACGGCAGCAATTAAAATGGTAAAACCAGGTAACCATTGGAATGATCCACACAATGCAGCTGTGCGTATTCTTACTCAAGGTTTGATCGATATTAAATTACTCAAGGGCAATTTAACAGAGTTGATCAAAGAACAAGCCTTTCGACGTTTTTATATGCATCGTACTGGCCACTGGTTGGGGCTTGATGTTCATGATGTCGGTGATTATAAAGTGGGTGACCAATGGCGCCTGTTTGAACCAGGCATGGTATTAACCGTTGAGCCCGGCATTTATATTCCGGCGAACAGCAAGTCGGTCCCTCGAAAATGGTGGGATATTGGCATACGCATTGAGGATGATGTGTTGGTTACTAGTACCGGTTGCGAGGTGCTAACCGACGCGCTTCCCAGAAAAGTTGACGAAATCGAAGCTTTAATGGCGAGTTCAAAATAAGCCGTACTTAATAAACCGGACCCTAAACAATGGAAAAATCGACAATAGGTTGTTTGCAAAAACAAGAGAGTGTTGCCATTGTTGGCGGCGGTCTAATTGGTTTATGTGCCGCGTTGGCACTGCAGCAGACTGGTCGAATAGTATCGGTTATCGAATCAAGCCCATTGTTGCAAAGTGAAAAAGATCCAACCGGTCTCAACGCGAGATCCATCGCTTTGTCTTATGCTAGCGTTCAAATTCTAAAAGCGCTGAATATCTGGACTGAGGTTAAGCACTTAGCGTCACCCATTCGGACTATTCATATTTCGTCGAAAGGCCATTGGGGCGTCAGTCGTTTAAAGGCCTCTGATTACGAGCTTGACGCATTGGGTTATGTTATTGAGAGCCAATTACTTGGCAGTTGCTTACTTGAAAAAATCAACCAGTCAGAATCAATCACAATCTTCACTCGCTCGACGTTTGAATCTATTAAAGTAGAAGAAAGTTTACAGCTCAGTTATCGAAGCCCTGAGGGCATTAACCAGTTGCAGGCTGATTTAATATTAGTAGCCGATGGCGCACAATCGAAGGCCAGAGAAAGCCTCGGCATTAAGCACGAAACTATTGATTATGATCAGTCTGCCATTATTACTAACGTTTGCTTCGACAGGCCCGTAGCCGCTGCCGCCTATGAGCGATTTACTCAATCAGGGCCCTTGGCGATGCTGCCGCTTGGGCATAATCGATACGCCTGTGTCTGGACTTGTAAGCCTGCTGCTGCTGTTGAATTAATGATGCTGGATGATGCAGAATTTATGCAATCGTTACAGCAATGCTTTGGTTTTCGACTCGGGTTTATTGAGCAAGTTGGCAAACGATTTAGCTTCCCATTACAACGAACCGAAGCAAAGTCATTAACCAAAAATCGCTGCGTCATGATCGGAAATGCCGCCAATGCGTTGCACCCAGTGGCGGGGCAGGGGTTTAATCTCGGTCTGCGTGATATTGCCAGCTTGCAAGGTTTGCTGGAAGGCCAGTCAATTGCTGATCCAGCGTCTTTATTGCAACTGCTAGCAGCTTATGAGCAGTTAAGGCAGTCGGAACAAACACAGGTAATACGCTTAGGCGATGGTCTGGTCAGCTTGTTCTCGAACGATTTACCCTTACTTAAAAACATTCGTTCAGCTGTCTTAGGCTTGCTCGATATAATGCCTGGTTTGAAATCTGAAGTGGCACTTTCAGGCATGGGTTTAGCGACAGGTGGCAACGCTATGGTTCGAGGCAGATTGCGATGAGGCAAGGTAGATGAAGCAGAATAAACAAGCAGACGGCTATGGCGTTATTATTGCGGGTGCTGGTATGGTGGGTGCTTGCGCGGCTTTATCATTTGCGCGCAAAGGGTTTCGAGTCGCACTAATCGAGCCGTCGCCAACCATCAAAAAAGCAGGCTCAGCTGATATTGCTGCAGATGCTGTTTATGACACGCGCTTATCTGCCATTAGCCCGACCTCACAAAAAGTTTTAAGCGACCTGGGTGTTTGGTCTGCGATCGATCAAAATCGAGTTTGTGACTACGAAAAGATGTTTGTATGGCACGCTAATGGTAACGCGGCAGTCGACTTTGATTGCGCTCAGGTAGCAAGCCAGAGCCTCGGGGCCATTGTTGAAAACAATCAAATTCTGGCAGTACTACACAAGGCCTGTCAGGCCGAGCAATCAATTGACTGGTTTCTATCAGACAAAATCACAACGCTGACTGAAAACTCTGAAACCATTGTTTCGGTCGGTCTTGAATCGAACGTGACGCTATCAGCAGATCTACTCATTGCTGCTGATGGACGAGGTTCAAGCACACGCAGCTTAACCGACATCGAAGTAACGAGTGGCAGCTACGACCAAATAGCCATCGTAGCCAACGTGACGACTGAATTACCGCATCAGTTGACGGCTTGGCAGAAGTTCCTCAGTACTGGGCCACTCGCCTTTTTGCCACTCGCCAATGGAGATAGCTCGATAGTCTGGTCCTGTGACACAGAATTGGGACAAACAATGCTGTCACTAGACGATAACGATTTCTGTTTGGCACTTGGTGAGGCATTCGATGGTCGGTTGGGCCAAGTAACCGGTATTGGCAGTCGGCAGAGTTTCCCGCTGGGTTGGCATAGTTGCAATCAGTGGTTGAGCCAGCGAGTACTACTCATCGGCGATGCGGCACATAGCGTACATCCTTTGGCGGGTCAGGGCGTTAATTTGGGCTTTAGTGACATTGCGTTATTGATGCAATTGTTAGGTGATCTCGAAAGTCCATGGCATAAGAAAAAACTACGTCAATTCGAACGCCAGCGAAAAAGTGAAACAGCCTTAGCCACCCATTTACTGACAGGCTTAAAAGTACTATATGGGGCAGATAACTCTGTGCAAAATACGATACGGGATTTTGGCATGCAATTGATTCAATCAAATAGCGGCATCAAACGTCAGCTGATGCGACAGGCAATACGGAATATGGTTTGATGATAAGTTATTCTCATCTATCGTTGCGTTAACAGCAGTGAAGTCAGTTAATCGAAGGCCCTCCGGCTAACACCATGCCAAACTATATTACTGCACGTCAGTTAATTTGATCTCAGCTTGATAAGTCAGGGGGTAAATGACTTAGGAACTCTAGACTAAAATGTCCTGCCTCTGCAGAAATATCACCCGCTGCCTGCAACTCGCACCTAATGTATTCCTCAGTCGTAATCAACCAACAATATACTGGACCATTCGATCGTTGATACTGGTTCTGTTGGAAAATTGTTACTAATACTACGATTTAATGGTTAGTCACTTAATATTAATTCCAAGAGGGTTTTAACATGTTAGTAGGCATACCAAAAGAAATTAAAGACAATGAATACCGAGTCGGTCTGGCGCCAGAGTCGGTGCGCGAATTGGTGTCACAAGGTCATCAAGTCATAGTCGAAACAAATGCTGGCGGCGGTATAAGTGCTTCGGATGACGAATATAAGCGAGCCGGTGCGACGATCGTCGATACCGCCGCCGAAATATTTGCTCAGGCCGAAATGGTAGTGAAAGTTAAGGAGCCTCTGGCCGTCGAGCGAGCAATGCTACGAGAAGGTCAAATTTTATATACTTATCTGCATCTCGCACCAGACCCAGAGCAAACTCGAGATCTGGTGAATTCAGGTGCCGTTTGTATTGCCTATGAAACAGTGACCTCGCCCTTTGGTGGATTACCCTTACTACGCCCAATGTCGGAAGTGGCAGGTCGTATGTCGATTCAGGCGGCGGCACATAACCTCGAAAAAACTCACGGTGGTATTGGCATGTTGATGGGTGGCGTGCCTGGTGTTGATCCAGCCAAAGTAGTCGTTATTGGTGGTGGTGTGGTGGGTACACATGCGACTCACATTGCCGTTGGTATGGGGGCAGATGTTTGGGTGCTCGACCGATCCAACGAGACCCTAGGCCGGTTATGGACTGAGTTTGGTCGATCAGTGAATACCGTCTACTCAACCCGCGATGCAATTGAACGACACGTGCTCGAAGCCGATGTCGTCATCGGCGGCGTATTAATCCCTGGTGCCTCGGCACCAAAGCTAGTCACCGCCGAACACGTCAAAGCAATGAAAACAGGCGCAGTCATGGTTGACGTCGCAATCGATCAAGGCGGATGCTTCGAAACCTCACACGCAACCACGCACAGCAACCCAACCTATGTGGTCGATGGTGTGGTGCATTACTGTGTCGCCAATATGCCTGGCGGTGTGCCACGTACATCGACCTTTGCGCTCAATAATGCAACTCTGGCAGGTGCACTTGCGCTTGCGAACAAAGGCTACAAGCAAGCCCTCACAGATGACCCGCATTTACGCAATGGCCTGAATGTGCATCGTGGCGACGTGACCTATAGGGAAGTAGCTGAAGACCTTGGGTATGATTATGTTGAGCCTTTGGTTTCTATGGGGAAGTGATTACTTAAGAATTCCCAATAGTATGATTCGTATTGTGATTAGCTCTGACGGATCACTTTAAATACGAACTCATCGTCGAAGGACCTGAATTCAAGACTGGGTCACAATAGCCATATTGATTTGTTTATGAAACAGGCGCTGTTCCGGCCTGTTTTATAGTCAGATGATAGGAGTGTTTTTTTGCAGTGGTTTTCTGGGTCAGATTTCGATAGTAAAGTGGGCGTCGAAATTGCCTACATTCTCACCTGGGTAACCAGCCTGATTAGACACTATCCGCGTATCAAAAACGATCTCGTCTACATTGGCGTGAGTATGACCAAACACCCATGAGTCGATATGACTAGACTCGATTAGATCATCCAAGTCAGAATAAAACGCAGTCGTCATTTCATTTAAGGGGAAGTCCGGATGCTGGCATACGGCATGCGGCCCATGGTGAGTAATAACCACCGTTTTGGCATCCGAGGATTGCGCTAATTGTGTTTCCAGCCATCGTAATTCCTTGGTGTGAATGGCAAGCGCATGCTCTGGCTTAAACCTTCCAGATAAGTCACCCGACTTAATGTTTATGCGACGGTGATCTGCCAGAAATTTATCCACATTTAACATAGCCAAATCCTGAGGGATCTGAATATTGGCTTTATAGTTTGTCCACAGAGTCGTACCTATAAAACGAACATCGTCCAGCGTAAACACGTCTGAATCCAAAAAGAACACTTGCGTGCCTTCGCACAAGTTAAAAATCTTTTCTTTAAGGCTCCAGTATTCATAATCATAAAACTCGTGGTTACCTAATACATACAAAACAGGTTTAGCCAAACGTTCTGACTCCATAATCGCCCATTCAGCGCCCCGAGTCCCGGTGTCGATGTCACCCGCCAGGATTATAATTTCTGCATCGGTTTCGGGAATAGTGCATGACCAATGGTGCAAAGGAATTCCCTCACCTTTGCGCAAGAACTCATTATGCAGGTCACTAAGGATTTGTATCTTCATAATTGTCCTTAATTAAGTTGATTGATAGTGTTCTTACAATGGCCTCCAATTTCCTAGCTCCACTCTTTAGTACAGGGTCGTCTGAAAACATGACTGTGCCGTGACTATATCAGGCACTCTATGCCATAAATAAATTACTCATGTAGGGTATTCGACTTGGTAACAACAATAATATTGTGCTCCACTGTCAGCCGCGCAGCCACTCATTGTTTAGAGCCTTTGTTCACTTGACTCGCACTAATCCTAATAAAACTGGCGGTATGGCTAACGTTACTCCCTGAATTGCTTTGTTTAAATGACCAATATTTAAGCGCTAATAAAGTACCCTGTCGTTTAAGATGCACCAAATTAATCCTGTTTTGAAACAAAAAACACTTAGATTAAAAAATGAGGACTCCAAATGATATGAAACTTTGTTATCTCAAATAAGCTTTACGGTCTAGTCAGTCAATGCCGTTAAGTGACCTATAAAATTAGATCGGGAAGGTGGCTTCATCGAGTCCCAATTAATCCGGCTAATTTAAAGGTGCCCTCGATAAAGCGCCACCAGCGGAATATCCGCCGGGGCCCATTTAACCTGGTCGAGTTCATCGAATGAAAGCCAACGCGATTGATCATGCGCCATTAATTCAAATTCGCCAGAAACATGCGTTACCTGATAAGCCAGTAATTGAACAGTTTTTGCACCGTAGTCATGAGTGTTTTCACCAAAAAATATACCTACCTGAGTAACAATTCCAAATTCTTCAAACAGCTCACGAACCAGACATGCCTCAGGAGTTTCGCCCGCTTCAATTTTACCACCTGGGAATTCCCAAAAACCCGCCATATGGGAACCTGGATTCCGTCGAGCAGCAAAAACATTATTAGCTTTAACCATAATGGCAGCCGTTACGATAATAGGTTTAGACATAGCTTAATCCATTGGGTTTGGAAGAAAGTACAGTAGGCCGAAAAAGCGAAGCGCCTTCCGGCAAACCTTCTTCAAGCAAACTTTCTATTTTCTCATCGTCGGCATGGCGATATTGGTCACTTGGTCAATTGAAACTTTAAGCTTCACGTTGCCTCGCTTTCCAGCTCGTGTCTGACCACTGCCAACAATCGCAGCATTGCCAGAGTATCGAGCTCACAATAGCGTTTAAGCGCATTTGCCTTCGCTGCTTTCTGCTTTGCATCATCGGTCTCAATCATGCGCAACCACTCTAGCGATGCCATACCGCCTTCTTGCAGTTCCAGATCTTTGTACGACAATTCGGGCACTAATGTTGGCAATACATTTTTGATGCTGGATTTAGTACCCCACTGCCAGTGGCGGTAATGTTTTTTGAACACCTGTTCCAGATCCCAAATCCGGCTCGATATCTGTCGTAAGGCATCGCCCACTTCTGGGAACTGCCTCGCGAGGGCTTTTAATACGCCTCGCTCCATCGTTTTGTTATAGACAATCACTGACCCACTAGTCGCAATATGTGCCAGCAGGCTGTTTGCTATAGCCCGGCTAGGATCAGTACGTTGCTCGTGTAAAAACTCGATATGGTTGACTTCCCCATTGGCGGTTTGAACATGTAGGCTGAACTGGAAAGCGTATTTTTGCCAGGGTGAAGAATCATCGAACAACGGTATTGCGGTAGCCACTGACTCAAAGTCGAGAAAGTACAGCGGGTAGCGTAACTCGCTCAGCATCTTTTTTATCGGCGTAGGGTTGATATCAATTCGACGCTGTTGCATGCGTTCAACCAGTGTGCGCTGGGCTCCGGATAGTTCAGCGTCGGTCGGTATGTCATCGATATAAAAAATACCCTGCGCCTCCAATGCTGGAATCTTGCGAACTTCAATTGCATTATAAATAGTCGGTTGTTCGACTCCCAGCCAGCAATGCGTCTGGAAATCGCAGCCCACGCAAACCTTCTTGAATTGCATCTCGGGTATATCCGAACCAGTCTCTGATAAAGCAGACATGGGCACCAAATTTGACGCCACAGAGGGCAGGTAAGCCGTCACTTGATCGGTCACATCGACTTCGGTAAATAGACTGGCAATATCTGGTGAACGTCCCGTGGTATTGGCATGCAATACACTACATTTCGACACCCGGTAACCACTCAGCTCGATTACGTAGCGCTGGAAAGCCAGATCGGGAATATGTGCTCGCTTTACTTTGGTTGCCGATTTAACCTCGATCAAATGCCAGCTGTCATCTGCCAGGCGTTGTATTACGTCCGTCAACACTCGGTACTCACCCGCCCGAAAGGTCGCCTTCAGGATTGTGTCTGCGCCGGCTTCAATTGCAGCCAGCGTATCCGCCTCTGCCGCCGTTAAATTTTGGATACCGATATCTGTCTCAATAAGTACTGCATCAGCATACAACTGTTGCGCCAACTCACTGAATAACGAGCCCTGTTCCATAATCAGTGGCGCCATACCACTGGGTTGTGACTGCAACTCGGGCTGCCAGAGCAGTAACCAAAGCTTGCGTGAGCAGATAAGTCCTGCCCTGTATTTGGATTTTGATAGGTATTTTGCCATCTTAAAAATACTAGATTATTTCAGTTTGGAAGACCAGCAGTCCCATTTAGAGACTTGACTTGTAATCTCCAGCTTGATTTCTATATGATACAACGAACCTGCTCTCCAATAGTGCGTTTGTATGTGAGTAACTCTTTGGTTCCACTGTGTTAAATCAGCGAATAGAACAAGAGGCGAGAGTAGTCCATTCTTGAGAGACGTGCGTATATATTTGCGTCTAGAATAGCTTAAATCCAGCAAGTACGAGTAGATGGAAGTAACGGTCCGGCTCCTAGAGTCGAGTCGGAATCCAATATCGATAATTACTCATGAGTCATTGTCGAAG
>CAWVZP010000019.1:0-26601 GCA_963934675.1 uncultured Gammaproteobacteria bacterium
AGAGTTTCGATGCAAGGCTCGCGGTAAGCGTCACTGACAATAGCCTGAGTGAGCAAGCCGTGGCCGCAGCTGATTCGATAGCGACTGCTTTTGAGAAACGCGAGTACTCTCGCGCTATGCGTGAAATTATGGCATTAGCTGATAAGGCCAATCAATATATTGACGAAAGACAGCCTTGGGTCATGATAAAAGATGTCGAACGCCATGCAGACGTTCACCAGACCTGTACGATTGGCATCAATTGCTTTCGCCAACTCATTATTATGCTTAAGCCGGTATTGCCGAAGGTTGCCGAACAAGCCGAGGCATTTTTAAATGTCGAACCGTTAATCTGGGCTGATTTGAGTAACGACTTGCTCGATCATCCAATCAATCAATTCAAACCACTCATGACTCGTATCGACAAGATGTTGATCGAGCGTATGGTTGAAGCAAGTAAGGAGGCCGCTGTTGAAGAAAAAAAGTTAACGGCTCAAACTCCGGTTAATCCCAAACTGCCCTCTATTGAGCCCATCGCTGACGAAATTAACTACGACGATTTCGCCAAACTCGATTTGCGTGTGGCGCATATTATCGAGGCTAAGTTTGTTGAAAAATCGAACAAGCTGCTTCAGCTAACGCTCGATATTGGTTCCGAAACACGCAACGTTTTTGCCGGCATCAGCAGCGCCTACAAGCCTGAACAGCTGATCGGAAAGCAAGTCATCATGGTCGCTAACCTAGCGCCCAGAAAAATGCGTTTTGGCGTATCTGAAGGCATGGTGCTTTGTGCCGGATCGGACGATGATGGTCTGTTCGTGCTACACCCTGACAATGGTGCGAAACCTGGCATGCGCGTTAGTTAATGAGCTGTCACTGATAGGCTTTAGTTATGAACCAAATCATCACCTTAGTTGCTTTGATTATCGCCGGGCAGTGGCTACAAACTGCTCAGGCGCTGGAATCAAAAGCTATTTATCAAATGCATGAAGACAACGTGTTTCAGATTCGGGTATTGAATCGAGAGACGGGTAAAAAGTCGAGCATAGGGTCTGGCTTTATTGTCGGCAATGGACGTCAGATTGCGACTAATTTTCATGTCATTAGTCAAATTATTACCGAGCCCGAACGATTCTATATATCCTACCTGAGCAAAAATGGCCGCTCGGGAACGCTTAAACTGCTCGGCCTCGACATCGCGCATGATTTGGCTTTACTTGGTTCGGAATTACCCCTGGGTCAAGCCAACAAAACCAGCGCGCTACCGCCCAAAGGTTCGACAATATTTGCGATGGGCAATCCACACGATCTAGGTTTGACCATAGCCGTTGGCACAAATGGCGGCATTCTCAACCAAACTGACGATAGCCGGATTTTGTTTTCTGGAAACCTCAACCCAGGCATGAGTGGTGGCCCAACTTATAATGACAACGGAGAAGTCATTGGGATTAATGTTGCTACTGCACGCAACGCCATTAGCTTTATTGTGCCCTCTCTTTACCTTAATCGACTGATTGAACGGGTGGGCAAGGAGCCGTTAGATGCAGGCCAAAATTTAAAGACCGAAGTGACACGGCAATTGATTGAGTATGAAAACAACTATCTTGACGGCATCCTGGACCAAGACTGGCCAAAAATACAACTTCGCCAACTATCGTTACCAGGCGCGATATCACCCACCATCCGCTGCTGGGACAATAGCCAAAAATTGGCGGACAAGGCGCTTTATAAGCGCTATCAAATTAATTGCGCGAATCAGAACCAGGTTTATCTCGACAGCCGAAATAAATTTGTTGGCAAATTAAACTATCATTATTTTTGGCTTGAATCTGACGAGCTTAATTCACTTCAATTCTACAATTTGTACGAACAGCTTAACGAGTCAAAAATAGGCGGTCGTGTTTCACCCGAAGTCTTAAGTAACTTCCATTGCGAAACCTGGTTTGTCGACGTTTCTGAACAGACCTTTAAGACCAGCTTATGCCGACGCGAATACATCGAATACGAAGGCCTCAGCGATATCTTATTCACCGCCGCTTTGACCGGCCAAGGTAATAAAGGTTTTTTTATTCGATTAACAATGACCGGCATCGCTTATGACGCTAGCTTGCCCTTGATTCAAAAATTCATGGAGAGTATCGAGTGGACGCCCTAATATTCGAAATTAGTACTCAGGGCTTGCACCACTACCATGTTATCGACAAGCCGCATACCCGCATTGGTCGCGCCTTTGACAACGATATCATTTTGTCTGAGCCAACCGTCGCACCTTATCATCTGGATATTATTCGTGATGACGATGGTAAAATAGAGATATTTAATCTGGCCGACGTCAACCCCGCGTTATTTAATGGCTATGCAGAAAAGTCAGTCACCCTCAAAACATTACCCATCGACATCAAACTAGGCCGCATCCTGGCTCGTATCGTGTTGCCTGACAATCGTGTTGCAGAGACCAAAACGCTGGCAGGTAATGGTCAAGCAAAACACCTGTTTAGCCATGCTGTGTGGGGGGTATTGCTAGTGACACTATGCCTTATTGCCAGTTCAGTTGACTTTCATAACCATTCTTTTACTACTTACACATGGGATGCACTGGCAAAGTTTGTGGCGCGCGAAACCGCGTTATATCTGGCTGGATTAATATTTTTTCTGGCTATTCTCGAGCGCTTAATGTTCAACCGATGGGAGGCCAAACCGCTTATTGTGGCGATTAGCCTGACTTATCTCATGTTCCAATTGATCAACCCATTGGTAGAAGAGTTAAATTATAGTTTTACGTCGTACCTGCCTGAACTAATATTTAGTATCGCTTGGTATGCGATTTTAATTCCAATCATTACAAGCCTGTATTTAATTCACATCAATCACCAAAAACGAAATAAAAGCTTTGGGTTAGCGATACTGCTTTGCAGCCCATTGATCATCCTTTCGGTAATCGAAGTGACCCAGGTTTTGGGGTATCTAGACAATTTCAGCGCTTTGGCTAACTACCATAGAGACTTGAGCGCACTCAATTGGCATAGTGATGAGACGGTATCCATCACCTCTTTTATGAAGCAAGCGCAATCGTTGTCACCAGGCGTCGCTTCACCCTAAACACTTACGGTTAGCATTTTAAAATACGGGCGTTCATGCCTTGAACCATCCTAGGAAGCTAAACATTTAAAGTTGAATTTAGTCGCCGACTGCGCTATTAATAAGGGTATGGAAATTAAAATTGATCAAAAAAGATTAGCTCAAGCGTTTAGCAGTATGGCAGAAAATGTCAATCTAACGGTTCATAATACCGAGGAGTTGTTAACCACGACTATCGACGACATGGTGCGCAACGCCAAGATCCTGACCGAAGAAATTTACCAACTGTCACAAGAAGAAGCTGCTTTTCTCAGCGAAGCCATGAAACTGGAAATCGAAACTGCCAACGACGCCTTAAGCGAGCAAAAACAGGAATTTGAGGAGTGGCTTGGTTTCGACGTATTACTCGTCGAACAAAAGTTTCTCGACCTGTTGGAAAAAACAGCCGATAAAAGCTGGTTAGACTTTAAAGCATTTGAAGCAGAAGCCAGGAAAAATAAGAACGAGAACAATTCCGCCAAAAAGTAGTTTTTAAAGCATTCACGACTGAAGGACTACCCCTAAAGACCCGCCAAAATTGACATATCTCTATTCAGCTTGCTCTATTCTTAAAATTAATATTGACCCTATGTAAATTCGGTACTTTTTGGCCTCTCATGCCTTTATAATGTAATGTATGTCAGAATATTTTTCAGAGCTATTTCTTTTATTGATCAGCACGGTTTTCGTCAACAATATTGTGTTGGTGAAATTCCTCGGGCTGTGCCCCTTCATGGGCGTGTCACGCAAAGTCGAGACTGCGATTGGTATGAGTGCAGCAACCACTTTTGTGTTGACGCTGTCATCCATTTTAAGTTACATGATCAATAGCTGGGTTCTGGCACCGCTCGGACTCGAGTTCTTGCGCACGATTGCGTTCATTATCGCAATTGCTGCCGTGGTCAATTTCACCGAGCTAGTGGTGCATAAGACAAGCCCATTACTTTACAACGTGTTGGGTATTTTCCTACCGCTGATTACCACCAATTGCGCCGTATTGGGCGTCGCACTGATCAATGTGCAGGAGCAAAATAGTTTCCTTCAATCGGCTGTTTATGGTTTTGGTGCAGCGATTGGCTTTTCGCTAGTGCTCGTATTGTTTGCGGCGATGCGCGAACGCGTCAATGTTGCCGATGTGCCTGCGCCATTTCAGGGTGCCGCCATCGGCTTAGTGACTGCTGGTTTAATGTCGCTAGCATTTATGGGCCTCGCAGGGTTAGTTAAGGTATAAGGCGGCTCTAAACAATTGATAAACAAGTATCCTGAACCCAACATAAGTAATTCCTGCGTTAATCATAGAATGCTGAAAGTATGATCATCGCGATCCTCACCATTAGCGCAATGGCTGGTATATTTGGCCTCATTCTTGGCTATGCGGCTATTCGTTTCAAGGTCGAAGGCAACCCGATTGTGGATCAGATCGATAGCTTATTGCCACAAACTCAATGTGGTCAGTGCACCTATCCCGGTTGCCGACCTTATGCCGAGGCAATTGCGAATGGCGAAGCGCCAATCAATCAGTGCCCACCAGGTGGTCAATCAACGGTCATATTGTTGGCCGATTTACTCGATGTCGAAGTGCTGGAACTTAATGCGGAACACGGTGATCACAAGGAAGTTCCATTGGTCGCATTCATTCAGGAACAAACTTGCATCGGCTGTACGCTTTGTATTCAGGCTTGCCCTGTTGATGCGATTTTAGGCTCGGCAAAACATATGCATACCATTATTGTTGACGAGTGTACTGGCTGCGAACTCTGCCTGCCGCCTTGCCCGGTCGATTGCATCGATTTGATTCCCGTCAAACAAACGATCGAAGATTGGAAATGGTCGCTTCCTAGCGATAGGCTTACTCACACTGCGTCAAGCTCACAATCAACCCAGGATTCAGCGCATGGACATTAAGCTCGGTCACTTTAATGGCGGTATTCATCTTGACGACCATAAGGCTGAATCGTTAACCCAACCTTTGCAGATTGCGAGCTTGCCAGACCAACTGATATTGCCCTTGAAACAACATATCGGTGAATCAAACAAGCCACTGGTTAATGTTGGTGACCGCGTCCTGCGCGGTCAACTGATTGCAGGTAGTTCATCGCCTATAAGCGCGCCAATACATGCGCCGACATCGGGTGTAGTAAGCGCCATCGAACCGCATCTAGTGCCGCACGCTTCAGGGCAAAGTGCTGACTGCATTGTGATCGACGTCGATAAAAAAGATGAGCCTGTCGAGTTCGAGCCGATTAACGCCAGCCAAATGCAGGCTGTCGACATGATCGACCACGTTCGTCGGCTCGGCGTTGTGGGTTTGGGTGGAGCCTCATTCCCGACCTCGCCCAAATTATTGCGTGGCAATGATTCGGGCATTCATACCTTGATTATCAATGGTGCTGAATGCGAACCTTATATCACCTGCGATGATAGTCTGATGCAATATCAGGCTGATGAAATCATCAGGGGCATTGGATATTTGCAACGCATGTTGACGCCAAAAAAGACCCTGATCGGCATAGAAGATAATAAACCAAAAGCAATTGCAGCAATGACGCAAGCGTTACAGTCCTATGCCCATTCACAATTACTGACCAATACAGAAGTGGTATCAATACCAACCATATATCCATCAGGTGGAGAAAAACAACTCATCCAGATATTGACCGGCAACGAAATCCCAACCGGTCAACTAGCGTTCAGTATTGGTATTTTTTGCCAAAATGTAGGAACCTGCGTGGCGATCACGCAAGCGTTAGAACTCAACCAACCCTTGATATCGCGCATTGTCACCGTGTCTGGCGATGGTGTTCATAAACCAGGTAACTGGATAGTTCGACTAGGCACACCAATCAAGCATTTAATTGAGCTGGCAGGTGGCTATGTTCAGAACGATGCAAACAAGCATAATGATCCCCAGCAGCATCTGGTGATGGGTGGACCAATGATGGGATTTTCGCTATCCAGCGACATCGTCCCTATTGTTAAGGCGAGCAATAATATCCTCGTCATGCAACAGCAACTCATCGCACAAAAACCAGGCCTTCATAATGAATGTGTGCGGTGCAGCAAGTGTGCCGATGTTTGCCCAGCAAAGTTATTACCCCAACAATTATATTGGCATTCACGATCAAAGGAATACGAAAAGGTCGAGGAATATAACCTTTTCGATTGTATCGAGTGTGGTTGCTGCTCTGCAGTCTGCCCTAGTCAAATTCCATTGGTGCAATATTATCGGGCATCCAAGAGTGAAATTCGTGCAACTCAACAAGCTACATTTAAGGCTGATCGGGCCCGCATACGATTCGAATTTCGTGAAAAGCGCTTGTTATTAAAAAAGCAGCAAGAAGAAGAAAAGCGTCGTTTAAAACGCGAAGCACTTCTGAAGAAATCAGCCGCAAAAAAACTCGACAACAAAGTAGATGACCCGATACAGGCAGCGCTAGAGCGAATTAAAGCTAAAAAAGAAGCGCAAGTGACCGAAGTCAAGAACACCACTAACCTTACGCCTGAGCAACAAAAACAAATAGACGAGGCTGATGCACGTCGACGCGCAGCACGCGAGCAAACAGCATGACATCGGTAATTGTATCCTCACCTTACGTTAACCCAAGTAATACGCTACGGCGCTTAATGATCAATGTCATTATTGGTTTAATACCCGGCACACTGGCTTATGTCTGGTTTTTTGGGCCAGGCATTTTGGTCAATATTTCGATCGCAGTCCTGTTCGCACTGGGTTACGAAGCCCTTATTTTGTGGATAAGAAAAAAACCCATCAAACCACATTTAAATGACTATAGTGCGGTTGTCGCTGCCTGGTTGTTTGCGCTGTGTCTACCCACACATTCGCCTTGGTGGCTGATTGTCGTCGGCATTGGCTTTGCGATGATTGCCGGTAAACACTTATATGGTGGTCTTGGCTTCAACCCATTTAATCCTGCGATGGTTGGTTACGTCGTATTGTTGATTTCATTCCCCAAAGAAATGACAACGTGGCACCTGCCGGTTTCGATCAGTGGTGAAGCTTATGGCTTGGTTGATTCGCTCAAGTTTGCTTTTGGTGTCGGTGATTCATCTTGGGATGCATTCACCGCTGCTACGCCTCTCGACTATGTCAAAACAGCTCTACGCCAAGATGTACCGTTAAGCGAAATTTATCAAGCACCCCTGTTTGGCAAGCTTGGTGGTATCGGTTGGGAATGGATTTCGGCTGGCTGGCTGGTGGGTGGCATTTGGCTTTTAATCAATCAAACAATCCGCTGGCATATCCCCGCTGCATTTCTGGGTAGCCTGGGTTGCATCGCGCTGGTATTTTATTTTATTGATGCCGAAACAGCGACATCGCCATTATTTCACTGGTTGTCTGGTGGCGCTATGCTGGGAGCCTTCTTTATTGCAACCGATCCTGTTAGCGCTGCCACCACCAACAATGGTCGAATTTACTATGGCATTTTGATTGGCCTTCTCGTTTATTTAATTCGTAATTGGGGCGGTTACCCCGATGGCGTTGCCTTTGCCGTGTTGTTGGCAAACATGTGTGTGCCGCTGATTGATTACTATACGCAGCCCAAAGTTTACGGCGCAAAATAGTGGATACATCTAAAAATACATTCATGTGTTAAGGATGGCATAACATGAACCGCTTATATGAATAAGAAACAAATTCTGATTTCTGGCGCTTTTTTGTGGGTGTTTGCGGTTATTGGCACGACATTTGTTGCTGTTACTGAAGAAACCACACGAACTAAAATTGAAGACAATGAGCGGTTAGTTTTATTACGTAACTTAAACGCTTTATTGCCGGCCGAAGAGCTCGATAACGATATTGTAAGTGATACAACGACCGTCTCTGCATCGGCTTTACTTGGAACCGAGGACAATACTATTGTTTACCGCGCTCGCCTTCAGGGTAAGCCAATAGCCGCTATTTTTAATAGCATTGCACCCAATGGCTACAGTGGAAAAATTAATCTACTGATTGGTGTTTATGCCGATGGTAGCGTTGCCGGCGTACGAGCGGTGAAACATAGCGAAACACCTGGCCTAGGTGATGCAATCGAAACTCAAAAATCAGATTGGATTTTTAGCTTTAATAATCGATCACTCAATAGCCCAACGCCAGCAAACTGGTTAGTTAAAAAAGATGGTGGTGATTTTGATCAATTTACCGGTGCTACCATAACACCAAGAGCCGTCGTAAAGGCAGTAAAGAATACATTGATGTATTACCAACAAAACACAGATCGTATTTTTCAATAAAGTAAACGATATGAATAGAGAAATCACTCAAAACGGCTTATGGACCAACAATGTCGCACTCGTCCAGCTACTTGGTTTATGTCCTTTACTGGCGGTCACCAGCTCGACCATTAATGGGGCCGGGCTCGGACTGGCGACAATGGTCACACTGGTTTTATCGAGCACGCTTGTATCGTTAATAAGAGGCTTTGTACGAAATGAAGTACGCCTGCCGGTTTTCGTTCTGATTATAGCCTGCGTTGTGACCGTCATCGAACTGCTGATGAAAGCTTTCTTCTATGACTTGTTTTTGGTGTTAGGCATATTCATTCCATTGATCGTCACTAACTGCGCTATCATTGGTCGCGCCGAAGGTTTTGCGTCACGCAATCCAGTTGGTGCTTCGGCACTCGATGGTTTTATGATGGGGCTAGGCTTTCTTACCGTCCTTGTTTTATTGGGTGCGATGCGTGAAGTCATCGGGTCGGGCACACTGCTGGCCCATGCAGACTTGATGTTTGGCGAGTCGGCCAAAGCATTGACCATTACTTTTAATGAAAACTACTCAGGATTTTTGCTCGCAATTTTGCCACCGGGTGCTTTCTTCGGCCTGGCGCTTTTAGTAGCAGCCAAAAACGCCATCAATCTAAAAGCCAAAGACAAGGCTGCCGTGGCTGACGATTCCCTCGAAGCCGAAACGGTCTAAACTGAATTAAAGGGCACCGTTAAAACACATCGTGAATAAAATTAAACGTCATCAAATATTCAGCCGATTTCAAGCAGAAACCTTAAGGCCAACCAGCGAATTGAAATACGACTCGACCTTCGAGCTATTAATTTCAGTTTTGTTGTCGGCTCAAGCGACTGATATCAGCGTCAATAAGGCGACGGCAAAACTTTACCCTGTCGCCAACACACCTGAGACCATCTTCGCATTGGGTGTGAACGGGCTAAGCCCATATATAAAAACCATCGGCTTATTTAACTCAAAAGCGAAGAACGCCATCGCAACCTGCAAGATACTCATAGACCAACATAACTCTGAAGTGCCGGAAGACAGAGCGGCGTTGGAAGCCCTGCCCGGCGTTGGCAGAAAAACCGCCAACGTCGTTTTGAACACCGCTTTTGGTCACCCGACTATTGCGGTCGACACACATATATTTCGAGTATCCAATCGAACCGGACTTGCACCGGGAAAAGACGTTGTTGCCGTTGAAAAAAAACTGATTAAATTCGTTCCAAAGGAATTTAAAGTCGATGCGCATCATTGGTTAATCTTACACGGACGTTATACCTGTATTGCTCGCAAACCACGCTGTGGTAGTTGCATCATCGAAGACTTATGCGATTATAAACAAAAGACTGATCCTGAATAAGGATTGGAAAAAGAGGTCAATATGTTTCAATCACGCGATGAAATTCGACAAGTTTATCTCACTGTCTGGAAGAAAATGCAGCAGCAATCTCTGCTCGAGCCGATGGAAGCTATTATTGCGGATGTGATAAAATTACATCCGGAATATCACGCATTATTGGACAAAGACGAGTTTGCAAAAGAACAGGACTTTACGCCTGAAGACGGTCAAACTAACCCTTTTCTACACATGGGCATGCACATTGCTATCCGTGAACAGGCGAATGCTGACCGGCCACCCGGCATCCAGCCTGCGTATCAAAAATTACTTAAAAAGAAAGCCCATCACGACGCCGAACATTCAATGATCGAGTGCCTCGGACAGGCTTTGTGGCAGGCTCAAAGAGATAACACGATGCCTGATGACAATGCCTATCTGGCTTGCGTAAAAAAAATCTAGAACGCTCTTTTATGACTTTCAACCTGTCGTGAAGAACATGAGGCATGACTTTCTAATATTAATTTCATTACCGAATAAATATTACCAATGAAGATTACGACCGGATATTATGAATAAAAATATTAACTTTCAGCAACACATTATTCACGACGTTGAATTGGCACTACAGGAAGATATTGGCAGCGGTGATATTAGCGCCTTGCTAATTGATGAAGGTAAGTCACTAACAACCCGACTATTAGTCCGTGAAGATGCCGTTTTATGCGGCACAGCATGGTTTGAACAGGCCTTCAAACAATGCGATGAGCGCATTCAACTAGACTGGCAAGCACAGGATGGTGATCGTGTCAGTGCCGATAGCGTCTTGTGTCAGATAAGCGGCCCTGCCCGTGCCATTCTAACAGCCGAGCGCACCGCGCTTAACTTTTTACAAACCTTGTCGGGTACTGCAACCACAACCCGTTTTTACGTCGACAAAATAAATCAAACGTCATGCCGTATTCTTGACACTCGAAAAACAATTCCACATTTACGCCTAGCACAAAAATATGCCGTTACCTGTGGCGGTGGTATGAACCATCGAATTGGTTTGTTTGACGCTTACCTAATTAAGGAAAATCATCTCGCTGCTTGTGGCAATATTCAGAAAGCCGTAGAACGAGGCCGGGCATTTCAGCCAGACCGACTACTTGAAGTGGAGGTCGAGACCCTTGAACAGTTACAACAAGCCATCGATGCAAAAGTAGATCGTGCATTAATTGATAATTTCAGTCTCGCAGAAATGAAACAAGCCGTTAAAATGACTGCCAATCGAATTCAGCTCGAAGCTTCGGGCAATATTACAGATGAATCGTTATTAAGTATTGCCAATACGGGGGTCGACTTCATCTCCATTGGCGCACTGACCAAACATTTGAGGGCGGTCGATTTCTCATTGCGTTTCTTATAATTTGAAAAAAACCTCCTCTTAAAAGATATAGAAATAATAGAGGCCTGATATAGATCTTACCCGAAATCGGCTTACTAGATTGGCTTAAGGAGCGATCTAGTATTTGTATTGTCCATTTCCACACTAGAGAAAATAGCGTATTTCTGCTAGTATTCAACCCCTTAAGTAGATGACACCCTTTTCATTTACTATAATGCGCGTTTGAATTTACCTTTACCCTTTTTGCAGGAGTCACGATCATCAACGGCAGTACCATTCTGATTAATCTAGTTGGTGGGGTTTCTTTGTTGTTGTGGGGTTTACGCATGGTGCGTATCGGTATTACCGATGCTTGGGGTAGTGAAGTCCGCTCTGCACTAGGCGCCAGTCTTTCCAACCGTTTCAAAGCTTTTTTTACAGGTCTGGGTGTTACCGTTTTATTGCAAAGCAGTAGCGCAACCGCATTGTTGACAGCCTCGTTTAGCGGTCAGGGCATTATTAATACGGGCCCAGCACTTGCCGTATTATTGGGTGCCGATGTTGGCACGACACTAGTCGCGCAAGTCCTCACCTTTGACTTATCCGTTTTGTCACCGATGCTCATCGCAATCGGTGTCGCCATGTACACTTACTCTGACAGCGGACGGGCTCGCGATACTGGGCGTCTGGTACTGGGCATTGGCATGATGTTATTAGCGCTCAAGTTAATTCTAGCCGCTTCAACTCCCATGCGGGAATCGGCGATCGTGCAGAGTATTTTCTCGTCGTTAGGTAATGATTTAATTTTAGCTGTCATTGTTGCTGCATTGATTGCCTGGATGGCACATTCAAGCCTTGCGACCGTATTGTTAATTATTACACTAGCGAGCACTGGCGCGCTTGACCCTAGCGTTGCTTTTGCCTTTGTACTGGGTGCTAATATTGGTGGTGCTATTCCACCCTTTATTGCAACGCTCGGTGGCAGCAGCAGCGCCCGGCAACCCCCATTAGGAAACTTGATCTTCAGAGTCTGTGGCGTTGTTATCGCACTGCCAATGGTGGGTTTTTTATCTGGCTGGATGGCGCAATTTGATATAAATGAAGCGCGTCAAATTGCAAACTTTCACATGTTCTTCAATATCGCATTGGCTATTTTATTTCTGCCATTGATCAATCAAATGGCAAGTTTGACAGAGAAATTGTTGCCTGAGATTGAAATTGAGACGAATGAACTAAAACCCATGTACTTAGATAAATCGGCCTTTGATACACCCCTGGTAGCACTGCTAAACGCGGAACGCGAAGTGCTTCGAATGGGTGAGATTGTCGAGCGCATGTTCAGAAATACGTTCATTGCACTAAAGAAAAACGACATCGATCTAGCCAAAAAAACTCGCGCGATGGATCAATCCGCTAACCTGTTTTATGATGAGGTAAAGCTATACCTTACTAGGCTCAGCCGAGAGTCGCTGGGTGAAAAAGAAAGGATTCGTTGCTCCGAAATCATGAGCTTTGCGACTAATCTAGAGCATATTGGTGACATTATTTCAGTTGATATGATTGATAGTCTATTACGTAAAAAAATGACGCCTGGCGCTAAAATGTCATTACAGGATAGAGAAGACATCAACAATTTGTATCAGCCAGTCCTACTTAGCTTTAATCTTTCGCTAAGTGTTTTCACTTCAAGTGATATTAGTATGGCGCGGCAACTATTGGCGAAGAAATATAAGTTTATAAAGTTGGAAAAACAGTCTGTCGTGAACCACCTCAACAAACTGAGGGAAGACGTTACCTACGACTCTCGCTTGAGTGCATTGCAGCTTGATGTTATTCGCGATCTAAAGCGTATCAACTCGCATTTGACCTCAGTGGCTTATCCAATTCTAGAGTCTGCTGGTCATTTGCGTAGCCGATTACGCACAAGCACGAGCGTTACCGCTGAAACTAAAGTCCTTAGTTAGAACAAGCCGTTAAGGAATGGGAGTTGGTTAGATTGTTAAGATCAAATTTAACCTATCGACTCCCAGCGCTTCAGCGTACCGACATCGGTCCATTGTCCTTCAAACAACTCTGCTGTCACGTAACTATCTTCCATTGCTTTTCGCAACAGAGGCGCTAATGCCTGTTTGCCTGGTTCAAGATCATTGAAGAATGATTTTTGGAAACAAGATATTCCCGCAAAAGTGTGACGATTTGCGGCCCGGTTATTGACGTAACCGTTACTCAACCCAAAATCTCCTTTGGGGTGATGTGACGGATTTTCTACCATCACTAAATGGGCAACTGCCTTTTGTGACAATAATTGTTCAAACGGATAGTCGGTGAAAATGTCACCATTAATGACTATAAATCGGTCATCCAGCTTTTCTAACGCGTGAACAATGCCTCCGGCGGTTTCAAGCGCCTCGACTTCTCGGCTATAGACAATGTCAAGGCCAAACTGACTACCCGATCCCATCATCTCTTCAATCTTGTCGCCAAGCCAACTCACATTCACCACGACTTGCTTAATTCCAGCTTGGGCCAGCGCTTCGAAATGATAGCTAATCATCGGCTTGCCTTTAACCTCCAGCAATGGTTTGGGACAAGTATCTGTATGAGGACGCAAACGCTCACCGCGCCCAGCTGCCAGAATCATTGCGTTCATTCGATCATTGCCTTTATTCGTTCAGATAGGTTTAATTCAACGATTAAATTGCTCAGCCCTGTCATATCTGGTTCCAACTCGCTTACCTGGCACAGATAATTGAGTGTGCGAGGGATGTCATTCAAATATCCGCTTTTGCCATCTCGAATGTTTAAACGAGAAAATATCCCTACTGCTTTTAAATGGCGCTGAACACCCATTAAGTTAAACCAGCGCAAGAATTGCTGCGGTCCAACATCAAGTAGTTTAGCCGCTTTCGCGGCGCGGTAATATTCGAGTGCTAACAACTCAACCTCATCGATAGGCCAGTCGATATAACAGTCTCGTAGCATTGATACCAGGTCATAGGTAATAGGGCCGCTGACGGCGTCCTGGAAGTCGATAATCCCCGGATTACCTGTGTCAATTTTCATTAGATTGCGCGAGTGATAGTCACGATGTACAAATAGCTGTGGCTGTTCGAGAGCGTTTAGAATTAGGGCTTGTTGAATCGATACCCATTGCTTTTGCTGTGATACATTAAGTCGAATGCCAAGCAGCTCCGTCAGAAACCAGTCATGAAACAAATCCATTTCCCGACTCAATAGAGCTCGATTGTATTTGGCTAAGTTGAGACTCGTCACGTTAACCTGCATTCGCAACAACGCAGCCAGCGCATCCGAATAGAGAGCTTTTTTACTATCAGCATTAAGTACAGACAAATACGGTGTAGAACCTAAGTCAGTTAATAGTAAAAAGCCCAACTCAAGGTTTTGATTGATAACCTTAGGTGCTGATAACCCGGCCTGGCCCAGCTTATTAGCGATTTCAATAAAACAATCACAAGGCTCCTTATCGGGCGGTGCATCCATTACTACCCAGGAATTGGTTCCTTGCTGCAGTCGTTGATACGATCTAAAACTGGCGTCTTCAGATGCAGAAGTTAGCGTATAATTATGGTAACCAAGGCTATTTAGCCAGCGCTCCATTTGTTGAAGTCTATCGCTCATATTTTTTTGATAGGTAGTTTAGGTAGATAATAAATGGCTGCTTGTTATTGGTTTTAATGGGATATGAAAAAACATAAGTGACTATTATCCAGTTTTAACTTGCCTTGAAGCAAACTATTATTCTATCTTTATTTTTTTGGTCAACCTGAGCAATCCATGAATAGCATCGACAAGTTACTCACCTTGATGGAAAAGTTACGCACACCCAAAACTGGCTGCCCTTGGGACTTGAAGCAAACCAACGCATCGATTGCAGCCTACACCCTAGAAGAAACTCACGAAACGCTCGATGCTATAGAACGTGATGACATGAACAATTTAAAGGAAGAATTAGGGGACCTACTGTTCCATATTGTATTTCATAGCCGTATTGCACAAGAACGAGGCGAATTTGATTTCGATCAGGTCGTTGAAGGTATTGTCGCCAAGATGACCTACAGACATCCCCATGTGTTTGATCAAAACCATCAGGCCAACACAGATGAGGAAACCCTTAAGCAGCAATGGCAGGAACTGAAAGCAAAAGAAAAAGAAAAAGAAAAAGAAAAAGAAAAAGAAAAAGCATCTTTGGGCGTGGCATCAACTCACTTTGGACAGAGTTCGAGTTCGCAATCCGCCATCAAACGTGCCATTAATTTACAGCAAGAAGCCGCCGAATACGGTTTTGACTGGCCAGAACTCAGTCACGTCATTGACAAGCTCGACGAAGAGGTCATTGAGTTAAAACAAGCCATAGAAAGTGGTGATCTGACCCACGTTAGTGATGAGCTAGGTGATGTTTTATTTGTTTGCCTAAACATTGCCCGCCACCTCAAAATTGAAGGAGAGATGTCGTTACGTCATACAAATCAAAAATTTATTCGCCGCTTTGATTACGTAAAGCAACAAATGCAGTCTGCAGATATTAATATGAGCCAGCAGGTGCTAGATCAAATGGAAGCTTTCTGGCAACAATCAAAATCTGTCGTAGGATAAAAAATCGGAGAGCACTATGACCAGAAGTCGATTACAAACCGAACAAAAAATCCTCAAAGCGGTCGAGACCTTACTACTGGAGAAAGGCTATCCAGCTGTTGGCGTCAACGCCATTGCTCGACAGGCCGATTGCGACAAGGTACTCATTTACCGTTACTTTGGTGGTTTCGATGGATTGCTAAACGCTTTTGCTGAGACCACCCAACTTTGGTGGGAAGTCGACGACGTCATGAGCGACAATGCCGAGGTTTTTTCCAGCCAGCCATTACATATTTACCTACAAACGTTACTAATGCGACATGCATCCTCCTTACAGGCAATGCCAATCACTCTCGAAATAATGGCTTGGGAAATGTCAGAGCAAAATAATCTCACTATTGCGCTAGCCCGTACCAGAGCGGAGAGGGGGATGGCACTCATTAAAAAGATCAGAACACATTATTCACAACCTAGTTTTGATATTGGCGGCATTCTTGGCGTATTCGGCGCAGCCATCAACTATCTTGTGATCCGCACTCGAAAGTCACCCCCACAGCACATGACGGAAGAGTGGTGGAGATTGCAACAAACCATCGCCAAGTTGTTAAATAATCAATTATGAGCAACCCTCAAAACATCGAACAGACGGTGCTCCGCTTTGAGGATTTTAATCAAATCGAACTCATAAGCCTGCTCGCACGTTACCAACTCGAAGTTCAGATTGCGCCATCCGGAAAGACAATTCCAGGTAGCTTTTGGGGTGATGCGGAAGCAGGCCTGATTGGCCATCACCTATTCTTAAGGCAAGACACACCAATACACTCAGTTTTACATGAAACTTGCCATTTTATTTGTATGACCGACGCTAGACGTAAACAACTCGACACCAATGCAGGTAGTTCTCAGGCGGAAGAAAATGCGGTTTGCTATCTACAAATATTACTCGCCGATGACTTACCCTCACTCGGTCGTCAGCGCATGCTGTCCGATATGGACGCCTGGGGTTACAGCTTTCGCCTCGGCAACGCTCGAGACTGGTTCGAGCAAGATGCACAAGAGTCGCATGACTGGCTTCTGACACACGACTTGATCGATCAGGGCAAACTCTCAACCTACCAGTTGCGATTATAATTAACTGAGCAATTTGGCACTTTGTAACACTCAAAACCTCAAGCATAATTCAAAGAATTAAACTAAACTGATTAGAGTCCTATAACTCGTAAACAGGCAGGAGTCACTGAGTGGATATAGCTACAATTGTTGGATTAATTTTAGCATACGCAATCATAGGAGGTGCCATCATGATGGGTGGCCCCTTTATCATATTTGTCAACCTACCGTCGATTATACTAGTCATCGGTGGCACATTTGCCGTAACTTTAATGAGCGTCACATTAGGCGATTTTCTTGGATCATTTAAGATTGGATTAAAAGGATTCTTTTATAAACTTGACTCACCTCAAGTATTGATCGATGAGTCAGTTGAAATGGCCAGTGTGGCACGCAAGGAAGGTATTCTTGCACTAGAAGGTCGCGAAATTGGCAACGTCTTTTTACAAAAAGGCATTGGTTTATGCATTGATGGTCATGCGCCCGAAATTGTCAGAAACTTGTTAACCAAAGAAATCAATCTATCGATCGAGAGACATACGGTCGGTGCTAATATGTTCAAGTCAATGGCTATTTACGCGCCTGCTATGGGAATGGTTGGTACGCTCATTGGTCTGGTACAAATGCTCGCAAATATGTCAGACCCAGCCTCAATTGGGCCTGCAATGGCAATTGCAATATTAACCACACTTTATGGAGCAATTATCGCTAACACGTTTGCGCAACCGCTGGCAGATAAGCTGGCTTTGATTCGTGGTTACGAAAAACGCAATAAAGATTTAATCTTTGAATCAATTAAAGGCATTCAAGAGGGCACTAACCCTCGCGTATTAAAGCAGTTATTAGATGCCTATCTGCCTGAAAGCAAACGAGTAGTGGATGAGTAGTGTTCTATCGTTAGCAAGCTCGGCTTTGACTTTTTCTAAGGGGGCAGTTGCGCAATGAACGAAGAGTGTGAATGCCCTCCTTGCGAAGAAGGCTTACCGCCTTGGCTTGCCACATTTGCTGACTTGATGACACTACTAATGTGCTTCTTTGTTTTGCTGTTATCTTTTGCCGAAATGGACGCTCTCAAGTACCGCCAAGTCGCTGGAGCAATGAAAAACGCTTTCGGCGTTCAACGCGATGTAAAGGCAACCGAAATACCAAAAGGTACCAATGTCATTGCTCAACAGTATAGCCCCGGCAAACCCGTTGAAGTCACGCCGCTAGAAATAATGCGTGAAAAAACTACTGACGACTCTAAAACCAATCTGGATTTTTCAGATACCAGCTCCAAAAATGATATGTCTCTTGGTGACACACAAGCTGAAGCCATCGTTCAAGCAAAAGCAGCGTTAGAGGTACAAGAACTAGCAAAAGAATTAAAAGAAGAATTAGCCACCGCTATCGGTGATGGTTTATTAGACGTGGAAGCGTTTGCTGATCGAGTGCTAATCCGTATTCGTGAAAAAGGTTCGTTTGGATCAGGACAGGCCGCACTTAAAAAAGACTTTTTTCCTATTCTTCAACTCATTGCGGACGTTTTAAAACAACGTGATGGTTTATTCATTATTACTGGACACACCGATGAGATCCCCATCAAAACTAAGAAGTTTCGGTCCAACTGGGACTTATCAGCCGCTCGCGCCACTAATGTGGTTCACTATTTTATAGAAAACGGTAACATTGACCCAGAGCGAATGGAAATTAGGGCTTTGGCCGACAACGAACCCATCGTACCGAATGATAGTTGGGGAAACCGAGCACAGAATCGGCGGGTCGAAATAAGCGTCCTTCACGGCAATCGCTTATCAATTGATTTAGATTCGCCCGCCAACAACGTTGATTTTGTCAACGATACCGATTCATAAATTTGGACACGATAACTTGAGCCACGCCAATGTCTAACGAACGCCGACGCTATTTTCGTATTGAAGATACAATTAGTTTTACTGTCTCGATGGTTGACCCAAACGAGTTACAATCTCTAATTGACAATTTTTGGGATAGCCAGCCAGTGTGCACTGTGGGCCACCAATTGAATCAACAGCTTGAGCAACAACTAGCTGATTTCAAAGTAATTGAAGAGAAAATGCCTGAATTGGCGCGTTACCTGACTGTATTGCGGACCCAAATCGAAAACCTTACGACTCAATTATTACCTGAGCAGACATCGGCTCACGACACGCAAAAAGTTAACATCAGTGGGCAAGGCATGTCCTATATCTCGGATCAAAAATTAACGACAGGTGGTACAGTCAAGCTCTGTTTGGTTCTATTGTCGACGGGACAAGGAATAACAATATTCGCTCAGGTAGTTTCGGTTGAACCAGTCGCCGGACAGACACTAGTGAAGGTTTCTAAACAGTATAGGATTTCCCTCGACTTCACTCATATTTATGAATCAGATCAGGCACTTTTAATAAAACGTATTACTGCCCAACAATTAGAAGATATTGTTGCAGCGCGATCGACCCCTAACTAAGAAGCCAGCCTAACTAATACATAATGCCAGAATACCATGTCAGATAGGACCGCCAAGGCTTGGTTGTCCAGTCATAAAAAACCAGTTCCTGCGCTCAATGAATTTCATAAAAAAGCACTCGAAACACTAAATAGTAAAACTGCCACTTTATCAGATCTTGCCGATATTACGTCGTTTGACCCTGGTATGAGTATTGCTCTGTTCGAAAAAATGAATGCCAAGCGAACTGGATACCAAAAACCTCGCTTCGATTCAATTCATAGCTTATTAGGTCTAATGGGTATTCCAGCGGTAACCCACTTTGTTAATGAGTGCGAAACGATGCAAAGTTCAGAATTAAGCAACGATGCTCGACAGGCCTACCATCAGTTAATGAGTCGGAATTTTCATCTAATGCATCTATCAGCTCATCTCATTGAATTGCAGGGTATGAAAAATACCCATGACTTTCAAACGGCTGCGCTGTTGTACAACGTGGGGGAAATCTATACCTGTTTGTTCGATTTTCAACAATACCAGAAGTATCAGCAAGCATGCCTGCCTAATAAAAATGCTGCAGAATGTGCACAATCGATATTGGGATACAGCTTTGCAGAGTTAGGCCGGCTACTCAGTTATGAATTAAATCTACCCGACTTAGCGCGTGAAGCTCAACAGCAATCTATCAACACCGGTCGTAAGGCACGTACTCTGCAAATAGCTGCCGACATAACGCAGCAAGCCGATACTGGCTGGAACCACGATGATTTCACACGGTCGTTAAAGTTAGGCGCTGAGTATCTCGACTGCCCAATCTCGAGCCTACGCAAAAAGGTACTTTCAACCGCACTTGAAGCGGCCCGAAGTTTCCCTATTGCTGGCGTTTTTCCGGCTATTGCTAAGGCGATCCTTTTGCCGACCGTAGAAAAACTAAAGCTAACCATTAAAGAACAACCACCAGCCACATCAGACCTGTCTTTTAATGACCAAGTAAGATCACTTGTAAAATCACCGACTACCACACAGACTGGGATCATTGAGTTACTTATTAAAGAGTTGGCGGAAAAGCATCAATTGTCCCGCATTGTTTTGATGGTTTTGTCAAAAGATGGAACCGTCTTATCAACTCGAATGAGCAACGGCCTTGACTCCCAATCTCCATTGCTAAAGTTAAACATTAAAGTATCACAAGGCGGGGTGATTAACAGTTTAATCACAAAGCCTCAATCACTATGGGTGAAGTCGGCCAACTTTAAAAAGTATGAGCCCCTTTTGCCTGGTAACTTTAAAGCCAGTTGCCTGAGCCAAAATTTCTTTCTAATGTCACTGTTTATTGACGAAAAACCCATTGGCATGATTTTTTGCGACAGTACTAAAGAGTTAGACGAGACTTTGTACAATATTTTCAAATCAAATCTGTTGCTAACTGGAAAAGCACTCACTTTTATATCTCATCGAGCTAATAAAAAAATTTAGAAAGCTGTTATTAAGCCCCAGAAATGCTCACCAGCCAGTCGCTCAACAACGCTGCTTGGTTCGATAAAGGCCGATTGCTTTCCCAAGTTAAATAATAAGAACCTGGCGCTTTCATTTCCATGCTGCCCAAACGAACCAATTTATTTTGTATAATTAAAGTATCCACCTGACTATCCCACCCGAGTGCTACGCCTTGATTTTCTTCTGCTGCCTGTAACGCCACCACGTAATTGTTAAACCGTCTAAAATTAGACTCGGGTAATTCGACACCCCACTGCGCAATCCAATGGTTCCACCCAATCCAGGCTGGGTCGAAGCTATCCAGACACAATAGCGGCACATTCGCTAGATGATTGGGCTGTGTTAATTCATTTTCTTCTGCGAATGCTCGCCCACAGACTGGGTAGATAATATCGTCAAACAAACGCGTAACCGACTCTCCAGGCCAATGTCCATCGCCATAACGAATACGAATATCAGCCGACCTAAAACCTTCATCATCCGGATTGTCAGAGATGGCGTGATTCAGTGCGATTTGCTTATGCATGGACCAAAACCCGCCCAAGCGAGGCATCAACCACAGTGATGCTAATGCAGTGGTTGCTCCAATGGTGATACTTGCCGTTTCACCACGGGTTTTAATTGTTTGCCAAGCATTGCCAATATTTCGAAAGCTACTACTGAGGACCTGATGAAGCTCTAAACCAGCTTTAGTCAATTCAACACCACGGTAATGTCGCTTAAAAACAGCTAATCCTAAATCGATTTCTAGTGATTTTATTTGTCGACTAACAGCGCCTAAAGTGACTCCCAACTCGGCGGCTGCCTGCGTTAAGCTACCGTAACGTGCGCAAGCATCAAATGTATTTAAGCCAGTTAAACTGGGTAATTTATAGTGTCGTCGTGCCATTTTTTTAATACCTCCTTAATATTAACGACTCACTGAAGTGCTGGGCTCCATGCCCTGCCCACAACTCTCATTAACGCGCACTGTTTGGGCGCTTGATGGTGAGACACTAAGCTCAAAAATATCAACTACTCCAAGTCTAAATGGTCAGAATCTTGAATGGTAGCTTTCGCCATTGAGCTACTAACCCATGTTACTAATCAGCTTCGCAGATGAAACATTCTTGAACTGAAAGTTGAGGTTCATCGCCAGTAGTTTTTTTAATTAGAGCGATCATTAGATATAAGACTTTATTTAAAGTAAAGGCTTAGTGATTTTTTTGAATATTGCCAAATGACTCAATTGCAGGCAGTGTATTGGTATAAATATTTAAAGTCCTATGCCTTGTACACTGCAGGAAAAACCCAATGTTGAGCATTAATCAAGGAAAAACTACTGTCGAATTCGATATCGACTCTGTCTTGAAGCCAATTAACAAAGCCTCTGGCCTGCCCAATTTGGTTTACACTGATGCTGACTATATGTGCCACGAGCGCGACCAGGTACTTGGCACTAGCTGGGCTGGTTTATGGTTTGCGGGTGACCTGCCCGAACAGGGCTATGCTAAGCCAGTAGAATTTATGGGCTTGCCTTTGGTCATCACGCGTAACAAACGGGATGAGATAAAGGTTTTTCACAATGTCTGCAGTCACCGAGGTATGGTACTAGTTAAAGAAGAAATTTCGGTACAGGGTGTTTTACGCTGCCCGTATCACTCTTGGAGCTATAATCTTGATGGCGCTTTAATGGGAACACCTCATATCGGTGGCGTTGGCGAGCACAAAATTGACGGCTTTAAACCCTGCGATCACGGCCTCAAGCCAGTCCGTAGCGCGATATGGATGGACACTATTTTCATTAATCTATCGGGCGACGCGGTTGAGTTTGAGCAATACGTCAAACCCCTGTCTGAACGCTGGCAAACATTTCTTGGCGACACAGGTCTCGACCATTTGCAGAGCGCTATTAATGGTAAGGGCATGCAGATCGAAATTCAGTCCAACTGGAAGTTGGCGGTAGAGAACTATTGCGAAAGCTACCACTTACCCTGGATTCACCCAAGCCTTAACAACTACTCGAAGCTTGAAGACCATTATCACATTATGGTCGATGACGATTTTTCTGGTCAGGGCAGTTATGCTTATCGGTTATCGGACGAGGTTGGCTCGGCATTGCCGCGCTTCCCTGAATGGCCACAAGACAAATTAGCACAGGCTGAATACGTCTCGTTTTATCCAAACGTACTGCTCGGCATTCAAGCAGATCATGCCTTTGTGATGATTATTGAGCCAGTGTCGCCAAACAAATCTATCGAACATTTACGATTGTTTTATGTCGGTAAGGAAGCACTGGATGACGATTTAGCCGCTAGTCGAAATGCCACCTTAGAATCCTGGCGCGTCGTTTTCAGTGAAGATATCGATGCAGTTGAGGGCATGCAAAAAGGTCGCTCATCTCCTGGTTATAAAGGTGGAGTCTTCTCACCGATGATGGATAACCCAACGCATCATTTTCATCAGTGGGTCGCGCGGAAACTAAAAGCAGCCACTTAATTTGAGGGTACTATTAATGTGATTAAGGGTTTACCAGTGCAAGACTAATTCTCTTGTTCTGCTTACCCTTATTTTTTATTTTGGTAACGATCACTTCGCCAATCTCTGCGGTATTGTTCACATGCGTGCCGCCACAGGGTTGATAGTCGGTATCGAGAATGGTCACAGTTCGTATGCTGCCCTGCCCTTTGGGTGGCTGTACCGACATGGTGCGCACTAGACTAGGATTTTGCGCTAGCACTTCATCTGTAATTGATCCGATAGTCACTGGCAATTGGCTTTTGATTAAACGATTCATTTCTAACGTCAGGTTGTCTTTGTCGACAACTTGGCCTTGTAGGTCAAAATCAATACGACTCTCTGTCTCACCAATAGAGCCACCCGTTGCCTGGGCCGTAATCAGATGACACATCAAATGCAGGCTGGTGTGCATCCGCATGAGACGATGGCGCCTCTCCCAGTCTAATACCATATCAATCCTATCACCCACATTAAAAGCAAATAGGTCCTCAGCATTCAAATGATGAACAATCATAGCTCTGTCTTTTGCAAAACAGGTATCTGTTACTCGATATTCATCTCCATCTAACATCAAGACGCCAGTATCACCCGGTTGCCCACCACCCAATGGATAAAAGATGGTCGACTCCATAACAATGCCATCCTCTAGCACGGCAACAATTTCACTCTTATGTGTTTTTTGATAGCTATCTTGGTAAAATATTTTATCTGTCATCGAACCATCGTCCTCATTAAGTTCTATAATTCTTACTCAGCCGCGATTTTGACGCAAGCACCTGTCTTACCTGATATTAAATGAATTCTGAATTATCAACCAAATTGTCTCAACGTAAGATCATCCACATCGATGCTGATTGCTTTTATGCCGCTGTCGAAGTGCGCGATAATCCAGCGTTAAAAGGTTTACCTATTGCTGTTGGTGGCAGCGCTGACCGTAGAGGTGTCATTGCAACCGCCAGCTACGAAGCCCGCAAGTTTGGCATTCACTCCGCTATGGCCAGTGCGACCGCGTTAAAGCGTTGCCCACAACTGATATTAGTACCGGGTCGGATGGCAGCCTATCGAGAGGCTTCTCGTCAGATGCGGAACATATTCTCTGAATATACCGATTTAATCGAACCGCTCTCACTGGATGAAGCTTTTTTGGATGTTACGAACTGTGGGCGCTGTAAAGGCAGTGCTACATTAATCGCCAGTGAAATTCGCCAACGCATTGCTGACACCGTAGGCATTAGCGTTTCAGCGGGCATTGCGCCGAATAAATTTATCGCCAAAGTCGCGAGTGACTGGCATAAACCCAATGGCCAATGTGTCGTGACGCCAGAGCAGATTGGCGTTTTTTTAGAGAATTTGCCGGTTAAGAAAATATGGGGCGTTGGCAAAGTAACAGCAGCACGATTAGAAAAACAAGGCATTAAATCCTGCACTGATGTTCGCCACTATTCTTTATTTGAATTTGTTCAAATGTTTGGCAAATTTGGTAACCATATCTATAAGCTCGCACACGGTGAAGACAACCGTCCCGTTGTTTCTAAGTGGCGCAGAAAATCAATGAGTGTGGAGAACACCTACGAACAAGATTTGCCAGATCTAGTCAGTTGTATTGAAAAAATACCCGCGCTAATTGCCGAGCTGAAGAAACGTATAGAAAGTCTCGACACCAATTATAGTATCCAAAATAGCTTCCTCAAGATGAAATTCAGTGATTTCACTCAAACTACCATTGAACGACAGAACAGCAAGCCCGACTTGGTTGATTTAAGTTCGCTTTGCAGAGAAGCGTGGTTGCGCAAAAAGTCATCTGTCAGACTCCTCGGGATCGGTGTTAAGTTGAACGATTTAACCAAAAACAGCGGTCAACTCGACTTATTTATAGATTCTGATTAACCCTAGAGCCTGATGATTTCTGATTCTTTGACCAGAAATTTTCACTTGTTAAAGCGTCACAATATTAAACGCACAGTCGCCAGTCTGGAACTGTCCTTACATAAAATATTATAACTATCTCTCGCATCCATACTCTGTCATGTCTGCTAACTAAAACTGAGGTTAAGTCGAAAGTGTTGGTGCCAGTTCAATTGTCACCTTTGCGCCATGCATTGCATAACCCACAGCTTCAATTTGTTTAATTACATCGTCTTGGTCTAGCGCTGCATGCGCCTTCCCCTTCTCGACTTCTAACCGAGTTTTAAATGGAGATAGCGACAACAGGTCTTTATCAACCGAATCGGGCAGTATCAAAGCCTCAACACGTGTGCCTTTCGCAACACTGAGGTATTTATCTCCACATTTTGCGCTTTGGTAGATATCAATTTTCAAAAGTTAAGTCTCTCTAAGTTTATGATTTAAGAGTGGTTATTCGTAGGTACAAAAATAGGCAGTTTCAACAGCAACCTTCACTTGAAATTTCTGGTTAGCATCGATTTTAAAATGTTCGCCTGCGGCATAGTCTAACCATTCGGCGCTACCCGGCAGCATCACGGTGAGCCTGCCACTAACAATAGTCATGACTTCTTTCTGACTTGTAGCAAACTCATACTCGCCAATGCCCATTACGCCCACTGTTGCGGCTAATGTGGTGGTCTGAAATCCAATGGATGCCACTTGCCCACCAAAGTAATTGTTTACTTTAAACATGTTTGATCGCCCTATTGTTGACCGAACTAAACTCGATCAAACTGAACTAGACTACATTCTAGCTTGGATAGTGAGTTGCAGAAAGTACCAGCCTTGTCCAACATGAAATGGTCTGAACTGGCGGTGTCATTCCTATCAAGAATGAGCCTAAAATAAATTCCAAATTTTTTCAAGATCGTAGCATGAGAACGATAATGAATATAGAGAACTTAACGACAGTAGGATCCCGTGATCAATCTCTACAGGGCAACCAGACCATAGCCTTTAGTGTATTGGGGGATAAAACAAAGCGTTACCAGTTGACTCAAAAGATACGGGTGAAATTCACGTATCAAACCTATTCCAAGAAGGATAAAAGCTTGATTAGGCGTTGCCTAATCAAAATGACGTGGTATTCGAGCCAACAGGACACCCGACTGATCGGACAGCACAAGCGTAAAAGTCAAATAGAATGGCAGTCCTGCGGCGTTAATGAGCATTCTTGTCGTTACAGTAATGAGGATGTGCGCCTGTTAGCGCTCATGGATGAACAGCACGATATGCCTTTGTGGGCAGGTCATTAAAAAGCTCGGTGAACGATCTGACCAACTCTACGGTGAAATCGAGTAATTAAACCTGCCTCAGATGTCCATATTCCATCTGTACAACCTAAGAGGCCCTCTGGGCGATAAAAAACACCATCAGGTGTTTACCAAAACTCAATCTAGAAAAGTCAATATTGGCTTATGGCATAAACCTGAACCGAATGGTCAACCCGGTTATATTCGGAT
>CAWVZP010000020.1:0-25524 GCA_963934675.1 uncultured Gammaproteobacteria bacterium
GTGCTGTGGTGGCGATGGTGCCACTGATTAAAAAACTGATGCCAATAGTAAATATAATTAATTTTGATTTAACGTTAACGAACATAGCGTCGGTAGTCTATTTAAACGCTTTAGCTAACGCAGTCATAGGCGTCATTGCTTTTTCGATCGAATCCGGAAATTTATCAAATTTAACGGTTCTTTCAAATTCTTTTAATTGTTGCCTTCCATATTCAGTTTGATCCATATTGAGGAAGATTTGGGTCAACGAACTGGCCAGTAAAGGAGACATTTTTTTGCGGTAACTGACCACTTGCCTAGGTACGCTGACTGAGCGGAATATGATTCTCAGCTGATTTCTAAATCGAGCTTTCAATCTGTCGAATTTAATATTGTTGATTGCTCCAGCTGCAATTCGTCGCTTTCTAACCCAGGTGACAGTGTTCTTGTCATGACCGGTAAATAGATAGCCTATTTCATCGTTAGTCACAGTTTCATGGCGATCAATTTTTGAGATAAACTTAAAGCCTTTCTGTTGAAGAGAAGACTTGGGGAGATAATAAGAGGACGTCGAAAAGCCTTTTTCGAACCCTATTATTTCTCCCTGGAGGTCCTCTATCGAATCAATCATGCTGTCGGAATGAACAAAAATGACACTATGGTATTGCTCGGTCCCATTTTTCCAGCGACGAAGTATGATGTTGCTGACACCAGTATTAGCCAGTTTCAGGCTCGGGAATGGACTGCCCATGTACAAATCCACTGAGCCAGTAAGCATTAACTGCGCCATTTGGTTGATACTGTCGGTTACTCTGATGTTTACCTTATCGATCCCCGACGATTTGAGTGACCGAGTTAAATATTCGATCAAAGGCTTATAGTGTTTAATTTCTTTCGATGGATCACCAGAAATAGAGCCCAGGGTCAATGTGTCGGCCTGCACAACTGGAGCTAATCCGGTAAATATCAATACGAGTAGAGATAAAACAGAATATTTAACTGAATAATTCATAGCCGCCGTAGGTTAGGTAATGGAAAGTGAAACCGAATTTTATCCTCATCACAAATATGACTATAGTACATGCACGCAAAAACACATGGCCTAAAATGTAGAGACGATAAAAGGTCTATTTGGCTAAATAAACTCGTGATATCTAATTAAAAACCTATCTCTTCAGCTGCTATTTTTAAATGATTTTAAAATCAACGGGCCTTTTTACATTTACCTTGAGCTAAAAGCCGCTAGATGAGCATAACGATGACTAGCACTATGTATTGTGGTGACCCAATAAATCACCAAAGACGCCATAGATTGGCAGTAAAACAAACGGTAAGTTACTTGTCTTAATTGGACTTTAAAATTATCCGTAGGTACTTAAGCAGTGAAAGGTCGATTTTATAAGGTAAGCGAATATTTGGAGAATAAGATCAAATTAAGGCTTAGCTAGATGAAAAAATCATATTGACTTAAAAGTGCCTTAAGTCTGCATTGTGTAGTTAATATATTTATCAAGTAATTCAACCACATTTGTAAATTTGGTCTATCCAAAGGACTTAATTTAAAAATTAATTACAGAAGGTTTCTCCTGTTTCGGTTGTGGTAAGTTTTTGGCTAGCGTTACAGTCGGCCTTTATTTTGTCTATTCAAATTGACCACAACAATCAAATATCCTTCACTAACCTCAGAGCATCATAAATAGCCGCATGGGTATTTCTAGCGGACACGGCGTCTCCAATTCGAAAGAGCTGAAATTTACCTTCTGCATTGCTAAAGACTGATTGCGTTATGCCGGCAAGTAAGTCGGCCTGATCAACTGCTCCCAAATTGGAGGATAAATGTTTTAAGTCGAAGTAAATATCATCCAGTGGAACAGTGCCGTGATTGACGACGATTTGATCGAAACTCCGTTTCTTTGTCAAATCACTATAATCACTGCCTATTGTAGCGACTAAAAGATCATCCTCTTTTGCGACACTTTTTAGTCGATAAGTAACGGTAAAGGTGGTGTCTTTGTCTTGCATGCTGCGCATATAGGGCACTAAATTCATTGCCATAACTTCAGGTGCAAAGCTTCGGTCTGGCGTCATTATTTCGACTTTGGCCCCAGCCGCTGCTATAATTTCAGCCGCCTGCAATCCAGCGTGATCTCCTGCATCGTCATACACCAAAACATTCTGACCAGGCTTGATACTGCGCGAAATAATATCCCAACTGGACTCGACTAAGTCGTTACCGGCCTCGAGTACTTCGGTGTGCGGTAATCCGCCAGTGGCAACGATGACGATATCAGGATTTTGAGCGATTACATCATCAGCTTCGACCAATGATTCAAACTGAAACTCAACATCGTGTTTTTTACATTGCTCGATACGCCAGTCGATAATCGAAATCATCTCTCGCCGTCTTTGACTTTGTGCGGCGAGCCGTACCTGCCCACCTGGCTCTGCGGTGGCTTCGAAAACTACGACAGTGTGACCTCGCTCAGCTGCGACCCGAGCGGCTTCAAGCCCAGCGGGACCTGCACCAATTATAACAATCTTCTTTTTGATTTTGGCTCTCAGGATATCGTGTGGCATGGTGAGTTCTCGACCTGATGCCGCATTGTGCATACACAATGCTTCGCCACCCTGATAAATCCGGTCGAGACAATAAGTTGCACCGACACAAGGTCGTATATCATCTTCTTCACCTGCGATGATTTTTCGTACGATATGTGGGTCTGCCAAATGTGCTCTCGTCATGCCGACCATATCAATCAAGCCAGCACGAACTGCGTGGCGTGCTGTCGCGACATCAGGAATCCTAGCGGCATAAAACGTTGGCATCCTGGTCGCTTTGCGTACTTCGCCTGCAAAATCGAGCCATGGGGCTGATTTTGAACCCTGACCGGGTATAACGTCGGATAATGCAGGATCGGTGTCAATATGGCCGCGAATAACATTGAGGAAATCGACTAATCCATCTGCTTTTAACCGTTTCGATATCTCGATACCATCTTGCGGTGTGAGTCCACCTTTGGCAACTTCGTCAGCGGTATAACGAATACCGACAATAAATTCATCTCCCACGCGTTTACGAATGGCGCGGAGTACATCATTAGAAAAACGTAATCGATTCTCCATTGATCCACCATAAGGTGCGTCAAGTGTGTTGGTGAGCGGTGACCAGAACTGATCCATTAGATGGCCATAAGCCTGCAACTCAATGCCATCAAGCCCAGCTGCTTGCATACGCTCGGCGGCGTCGGCGTAATCGATAATGATCCGGTCAATATCCCAATCTTCCATTTTTTTTGGAAATGAACGATGAGCAGCTTCTCGATTATGAGAAGGGGATACTGCTGGCAGCCAGTCACCTTTGCTCCAACTGGTGCGCCGGCCTAAATGAGTAAGTTGAATCATCACCGCACAACCGTGTTCGTGACAACTGTCAGTGAGCTCTCGCATCCAGGGCACCACTTCGTCTTTATAAGCCAGAATATTGTTGAAAACCGGAGGGCTGTCTCTTGAGATGGCGGCTGATCCGGCAGTCATGGTCATACCAATCCCGGCTTTCGCCCTCTCTTCATGATAAGCACGGTAGCGTTCCTTTGGCATACCGTCTTCAGCATAAGCGGGCTCATGACTGGTAATCATGATTCGGTTTTTAATCTTCAAGTGCTTGAGTTGATAGGGCTGCAGTAGTGGATCTTGCGACATTTGAATTCCCTTAAATCAGTATCGATACGATTAGTACCGTATCAAACTTGACACCAATGTCAATATAAAGGACATTGGTGTACATTGCTACAATTTAAATATTCGAGTTCAACACAGGACATATGACAATAGAACAGATTACCAACAGGAATAGCACTCGTGGCTCCGAGATAGCGTGGCTTGATGCTGCCCATCATCTATTGATCGAGTCTGGTGTTGAATCAGTGAAGATCATGGCGCTAGCGAATCAGTTGGCGCTATCGCGCACCAGTTTTTATTGGCATTTCAATGATCGAGAAGCCTTACTCGATGCGTTGATTAAACGTTGGGAAAAGAAAAACACGGGTAATCTGGTCGCTCGCACTCAGCTCTATGCCGAATCGATTACAGAGGCGATCCTCAATCTGTTCGACTGTTGGGTCGACCCTGGGCTTTTTGATGCGCGTATGGATTTTGCGATACGCAACTGGGCGCATCAATCAGACAAACTAAAAGTCATACTCGAAAAAGACGATGAAGAAAGAATTAGAGCCATCCACGCCATGTTCCTGTATTTTGGGTTTAGTCAGGCTCAGGCCGAGGTGCGAGCGCACACAGTGTATTACACACAGATCGGGTATATTTCGATGATGGTAGAAGAGAGCTTAGCGCAACGCTTGAAAAGAATTCCAGCCTATATTGAAAGCTTTTCTGGGCAGTTACCAACTGAGAACGAGTTGGCTCGTTTCATTTCACGTCATTCAGTATGACCCATTGGTTAAATTTAAAAGGAACGTTTTTAAATGTCTAATCCAAAAATGAAAATATCAAAAATTTCCGTATATCAAGTCGACTTGCCAATGAAGGAAGGATCCTATAGTTGGTCGAACCAGTCATTCGCAGCCTTCGATAGTACCGTTGTGATTGTTGAAACAGACAGTGGATTAAAAGGTATTGGTGAAGCCTGCCCTCTGGGGCCTGCTTATTTACCGGCCTATGCTGAAGGTGTACGGCGGGGCGTTGCACAAATTGCCCCAGGGCTAATCGGCGAGAACCCTATTGAAATCGACAAGATCAATCGTCGCATGGATGGGCTATTGATGGGACACCCCTATGTAAAGTCAGCAATAGACATGGCTTGCTGGGACCTGTTTGGTAAGGCGGTCGGTGAACCGGTTTATAACTTGTTGGGTGGTTTGCAGCAGGAAAAAGTCAAGTTGTTCAAAGTGGTATCGCGTCAGGATGCAGGTGCTATGGCGGAGAAGATACGTGACTATCAGGCACAGGGATTTAAACAGTTTCAAATGAAGGTCGGCGCAGGTGCCGATGCAGATATTGAACGTATCCTGAAGGTTTCTGCCGAGTTAAAACCAGGCAATGTACTCGCTGCCGATGCCAATACAGGTTGGCGTCAGCATGAGGCAATACGAGTCGTAAAGGCAGTTCGCGATGTTGATATTTATATCGAGCAACCTTGTTTGAGCTATGAGGAATGTTTGGCTGTTCGTCGTCACACAGATCATCCGATAATTCTGGATGAATGCATGGATAGTATCCATACCTTAATGCGCGGATTTCAGGATAGCGCGATGGACGTGGTTAATTTGAAAATAAATCGTATCGGGGGTTTGACGGCATCACGGCTGTTTCGCGATTTGTGCATCAAAATGGGCATCACTATGACCATTGAGGATAGCTGGGGTGGCGACATTGCAACCGCTGCTATTGCCCATCTGGCGCATTCAACACCCAGCGAGTTTCACTTTCAATCTTCTGCCTTTCATGAGTATACTAATCTCGAAATTGCCTCGGGTGGCCCGGTTATAAAAAACGGCTACATGTCGGTTACTGATCGCCCCGGACTGGGTGTGGAAGCCAATATGGACGCACTTGGTGACGCAGTGTTTGTATTGAGTTAGGCGTTAATCATGGCAAATATCGAACCTTTCCATTTCGAAGTATCCGACAAAAAACTAAAAGATATTCGGCAACGAGTGGCCGAATATCTTTGGCACGAAATGCCCGATGATGGGGGTTGGGACTACGGTACTAATCTCGATTATATGAAGGTCTTTTGTGATTATTGGCTTAATCATTATGACTGGCGCAAACACGAAGCAAAGATCAATCATTTCTCGCATTTTAAGGTAAGGGTAGACGGTATTGATCTGCACTATATCCACGAAAAAGGCAGTGGGTCTTCACCACAACCGCTAATCATTTCTCACGGCTGGCCAGGATCAATAGTTGAGTTTCTTGATATCATCGAACCGCTGGCACACCCTGAACGATTTGGTGGCAATGCAGACGATGGTTTCGATGTCATTGCTCCATCGCTACCTGGGTTTGGTTTCTCAAGTCGACCTGCTCGACCCATGGGCCCTAGAAAAATGGCCCATGTATTTAATAGCTTAATGACTGATATTTTAGGATACGACGGCTACATTGCACAGGGCGGTGACTGGGGTGGTGCAATTTCGAGTTGGCTTGGGTTTGAACATGCCGCTTGCTACGCAATTCATATCAATATTCTTACCATGCGTCACCCACACGGCCCGCAAAGTGCTGAAGAACAAGCCTGGGCCGACAAGTTTGATCAGGACCAAATCATGGAAGATGGTTATAGAACGCAACAGGCCACTCGACCACAAACGCTGAGCTATGCGATGATGGATAGCCCGGTTGGTTTAGCCGCCTGGTTTATCGAAAAATTCAATTCCTGGTCAGATACAATCGACAATGACATCGATAGAGTCCACAGCAAAGATTCTATGCTGACTAATGTTATGGTTTATCTGGCAACGGGCACCTTCAACACCGCCTCTTGGATTTATTACGGTCGACGTGAGGAAGGCGGTCGTTATATGTCACTCGAAGATCGGCGAGTCGAAGTACCAACCGCGCTTGCACTGTTTCCGGCCGAAATGCTGGCTTGGCCGCCTCGGTCTTATGCAGAGCGATTATATAATGTACAGCAGTGGACAGAGATGGCGCACGGTGGACATTTTGCTGCAATGGAACAACCTGCATTATTGATCGAAGATATTCGAACCTTTGGTAGAAAATTGCGTTGATAGGTTGGCCGTGTTCCAACATCACAGACAGTAAAAAATTGAAGGCAATTATCAGATGGGTATGTAATTTTCTGAAATTACGAATCAACACATTGAGTTCATTGGTCAATAGACAATATTTTTGACGGCATCGTAGTCGATACGGGATCAGCCAATGTCGTTCCAATTTATCGAGGATTAAGTGGCTCGAAATAAGGGATTGAAAAACACGATAGGTCTCAGTGTGTTTTACCGCCCTGACATCACTTCAATTTCAGCGCAGCGAATATCATCTGGGTGACCTTCAACGACGAGTAGGTCACCTGATTTTAGTGGCGTGTCGAGCAACGGGTCTTCAGTTCGTATGCCGTTACGCCGCAGTGCAACAATGTTGATTTTCGGTAAGCACTTGAACGATTTAATCGGTTTGCCGTTGGCATAGGAGTCTTCCATCACTTCAATACTGTGAAGGTGATGATTGTCAGGGTTATTCACATCAATTTCATCGGCTGCACTGTGAAAAAATGCGCGTACGCGGGCATATTGGCCTTCACGTGCATCCACTAGCATGTCGTCAATGGCCGATTGTGCGATCCCAAGTTTGCTCAATGTATGTTTTGCTAGCATCATGCTCGATTCCAGAGTATCGGGAATAACCTCATCGGCACCGCTTTCGAGTAGCTGTTCTAAATGCCGATCATCTCTGGTTCGTACGATTAAAGGCAGGTCAGAACGCAATCGTTTTACTTCACGACTGATATGTTCGCTGGTTTTAACATCGGGGAAGGAAATCACTAATGCCTTTGCAGTAAGAATGCCGGCGTGGAGTAACGTCTCTGCCCGACTGCTATCACCATAATAAATTGGCTCTCCGGCTTCCCAGGCTTTGGTGATCAATTCAGTATTTAATTCGAGTGCAATAAATGGAATATTGACGCGTTTCAAAAAGCCAGCCAAATTTTGGCCTATACGACCGAATCCGCACAAAATAACATGGTCTTTAAGGCTTTCACAGGCCTGTTCTATATCCTGCTCGGTCTTTCTGCGATTCGAGACGTAATCTGGTGCCAGGCAATTTGCGATAGTTTCATTTTTTCGGATCAGCATTGGGGACACCGCCATGCTGATAATAATGGCGGCAATAATGGGCTGGCTTAGCTCAACTTCTAACAACCCAGTCGACAGAGATAGCGCCAGTAACGCAAAACCAAACTCGCTACCTTGACCCAATACAATACCTGCACGAATCGCGACCCCTTTTTCGAAGCCTGCCCAGCGCGTGATGAACATAATTGCGATGCCTTTACCAAACACCAGTCCAAGGGTCAGAATTATCACCGCGAACGGCTCGCTGATGATAATGGCCCAGTCGAACTGCGAACCAACCGAAATGAAGAACAAGCCCATCAGAACGTCTCGAAAGGGTCTTATCTCTATTTCGACGTGGTGTTGAAATTCGGTTTCGGCCAGCATGATACCCGCCAGGAAAGCGCCCATCGCCAGCGAAAGCCCCAGCTCCCAGGTTAACCAGGCGGCGAGTAACGTGACGAGCAGAATAAATAAAGTAAATAACTCACTCGAATGCGTCGATGCCACAGCGCGAATGGCCGGACGTAATAAATACTGACCAGCATAATAGATCACCGTAAACGCAAAGGCACCCTTGCCCAGCGCATACACAATGGGCAGAAGGGTTGAGCCGGCCTCTGGCATCGCAAAAATAGGAATTAAAACTAGAAAAGGCACGACAGCCAGATCCTGGAATAACAAAACGCCGAGCGCGATATTGCCATGGCGAGAATGCAGTTCGCGTTGCTCGGTGAGTTGTTTCACTGCAATCGCGGTAGACGACATGGTTAATACGCCGCCCACAGCAAATGCGGCTTGCCAGGACAGGCCTAACCACATGCCAACGGCAATTGTGCTTGTTGTCGACACAAGAACCTGCGCACTACCAATGCCAAATACAATTCGCCGCATCGAGATTAATCGCGGGATCGCAACCTCTAAGCCGATTGTAAATAGCAGGAAAACAACGCCAATTTCAGCAATTTGCTCTATGGCATGCGAGTGCTGTATCAACCCAAGCGCATGTTCACCCGCCAACATGCCGACCACGAGATAACCTAATACTGAAGGAAAATTAAGCCGTTGGAATATTGCAACGCCCAGTACGGAAAAAAACAACAATATTAGGACTTCATTTAACATTTGGTTCCTGCTGAAAAATCGGACTTATATAGCGAGAAAATAATCATTACTAGACGATAATGGTATTGAAGCTCGGTAGGTTGACTCAATTGTCTAGTGTTATCATAACTCAATGGTGCGCCGCGATCAGTTTATTGGCATGACTGACGGGATTAGTTCTTAATCTTCCTGTTCGGCGATTATGTTTTGTCATATATTGGCATTGTTGACCGAAACTGACAGTCCAAACCAATCAATCTAACTTTGAGATAGCGGCAATATGACATCTAACGAATCGTCTAATAAGCTCGATAAAATAGTTTTTCAGGCACGGCAAGAATCAGATCAGCGCGAAAAAGGTTATCGAGCAAAATCACTCAAAATGTATCCTCACGTTTGCGGACGCTGTGCACGCGAATTTAATAGGACCAATTTGCAGGAATTAACCGTTCATCACCGAGACCACAATCACGACAACAATCCACAGGATGGCAGTAACTGGGAGTTACTTTGTGTCTATTGTCACGATAACGAGCATTCCAGGTACGTCGATTCCAGTTATGGCAACTTAGTGACTGATGAGGCACCCGATGAAGAAACCCATAACCCATTTGCTGGATTATCTGATCTTTTGAAGAAAAAATAATGCTTTAATCCTGATTATCTCGGCGATGCTAAATTAATTTTGTCTACCTTTTCAGGTTGATACCAAACAATATTGTTGTTAGTGTGTAAATTACCTTGGGGAGCCGAAAGGCTGAGAGACTACTGTCGACCCATTGAACCTGCACCAGGTAATTCTGGCGAAGGGAAGGGGTCTCGCTAGTCTCACTCTACAACTGGCAATACCACATTCCTCGCCATTTCGGTCTCAGAGGAATGAACATTGGTAAGCTCAGAAAAATCCAAACAACCCGATATTGAACAGCAAACGACTGCCATTGCGTTAACAATAGCAGGATCTGACAGTGGTGGTGGTGCCGGCATTCAAGCCGATCTGAAAACTTTTTCCGCATTAGGCGTTTATGGCGCTAGCGTCATTACCGCTGTTACGGCTCAAAATACCCAAGCTGTCACCGCTGTCCATGATATTCCAGTCAATATTGTGACTAAACAAATCCAGGCTGTTCTAGATGACATTAATGTCGCTGCGATTAAAGTCGGCATGTTGTCATCCTCTGAAATTATTCTTGCTGTTAGCGAACAACTGAGCCAATCAACTATTCCGGTCGTGCTAGATCCAGTCATGGTGGCTAAGTCAGGCGATGCGCTTTTACAAAAAAGCGCCATCGAGTCTCTCAAAATAAAACTCCTCCCAATCTCATTCTTACTGACTCCTAACCTACCTGAGGCGGCAACTTTGCTGGGGTGTGATGTAGCTGTCAATGAAGCCACCATGCAAGCGCAAGGAGAAGCCTTAATTAAACTGGGCGCTAATGCTGTATTGATGAAGGGCGGTCATGCCAAAGGCGATGAATGTGTTGACCTGCTGATTGTTCGAGATGGCCCTATGACGCGTTTCCGGTCAGCTCGATTCGACACTAAGAACACACATGGTACTGGTTGCACACTGTCATCGGCGATTGCCGCACACCTTGCGAAAGGCATTCCACTTTTGGAGTCGGTTCACTTATCCCATAATTACCTTAAGCAAGCCATTGTTAGTGCTGACCAATTGCACATTGGTAAAGGTTATGGCCCTGTCCATCATTTTCATTGCCTTTGGCGATAAAATGACAACAAATTTTTTAATTAAATGATTAATGTTTCAATAATAGGGGCCGGAGTAGCGGGTTTAACCTGTGCTTGTGTACTGATTGATCAGGGCGTTTCTGTCACGCTTTACGAACAGTCAGATGCGATCGGCAGCAACGCGTGCTCATGGTATGCCGGTGGAATGCTAGCACCTTGGTGTGAATCTGAAAGCGCCGAACAATGGGTGCTCGATCATGGTATTGAATCCATTGAATGGTGGGATCAACACAGCAGCAATCTTAAAAGGAACGGTAGCTTAGTTTTATCGATGCAACGGGATAAACGAGATATTCAGCGCTATGCAAGCCTGACTGAAAACCATCGATGGTTAAATGGCGCTGAAATTAATGAAATGGAACCTGACCTGAGTGGCCGATTCGAACGAGGATTGTTTTATGCTGACGAAGCACATTTAGACTCACGACTGGCACTACAACAGTTAGTAGCATATTTATCTGCAAAAGATGTCGAAATACAGTTTGAGCAGTCGATTACTGCCGCTGACTGCAATAGTGATTATGTTATCGATTGCCGTGGCTATAGCGCGCGTCACGATTTACCTGGACTCCGCGGCGTGAAGGGTGAAATGCTGTTACTTAAAAGTAATGACATCAGCTTGTCGAGAGCAGTGCGGTTCGTTCACCCACGGAATCCACTTTATATCGTGCCACGAGCAGAGGGTCTGTTCATGCTGGGCGCCACGATGATAGAAAATGATGAACGTCACCGTATTAGTGCGCGCTCCATGCTCGAATTACTGAGTGCTGCTTATGCACTACACCCAGCTTTTGGTGAGGCTGAAATTATAGAAATTGGGGTCGATGTTAGACCCGCCTTCGCTAATAATTTGCCTCAGTTGCGTCGTAATAAAAATACGCTTTACGTGAATGGCCTTTATAGGCACGGTTTTTTACTTGGGCCTGCCATCGCCAAACTTGCTGCTCAGGCTATTTTAGATGAGTCAAAATTTTTAGAGGTCAAACCATGCTCATTGTCTTAAATGGCCAAAATTGCGACGTCAAAAGCACAACGCTCGATCAAATTTTAATTGAGTGTAACTATATCAATTCAGCTATTGCAACTGCACTTAATGACACTATCGTGCATAAGCAAGCTCGTGTTGGAACTGTATTAAATGAAGGCGATCGACTTGAAGTAGTCGCACCGATCGGAGGCGGTTAAAGAATGCCAAATTTTTACAACGTAGAAATCGATAACGCTTTGTTGCTTGGCACTGCGCAGTACCCATCACCAGCGATCCTAACTAATGCTATTCGTCATTCTCAGGTTCAAATAGTGACCGCATCCCTAAGGCGTGAAGCTGGAGGGTCTGGTGCGGGGCAACACTTTTGGGACATGATTAAAGGCCTTGGAATTCGAGTATTACCCAACACTGCATCCTGCTATTCGGTCAAAGAGGCGGTCACGACGGCTCATATGGCCCGTGAGGTTTTTGATACTTCATGGATCAAGCTGGAAGTGATTGGTAATTCTGACACCTTACAGCCCGATATTTTTGGACTGGTTGAAGCCGCTAGAGTTCTTTGTGAAGACGGCTTTGAAGTCTTTCCCTACACCACCGAAGATTTAGTTTTAGCTGACAAACTGCTACAGGTTGGTTGTGAAGTATTAATGCCCTGGGGTTCACCTATTGGATCTGGGCGTGGTCTTAACAACCCTTATGGAATCCGCACACTGCGAGCCCACTTTCCCGATGTACCTCTTATCATCGATGCAGGTATTGGCCTGCCTTCACAGGCGGCACAAGCCATGGAATTAGGTTGTGATGCAGTGTTGCTCAATACTGCAGTCGCCAAATCTGGTGATCCTGTCACCATGGCTAAAGCCTTTTCAGATGCTGTTAGCGCTGGACGAGCCGCCTTTTTATCAACACCCATTGAAATGAGTGACATGGCCCAACCGTCTACACCGGTAATTGGTAAGGCATTCTTGTCATGAAATCTATTGTGAAAAAAGTGAAAAAAAATAAGCAGTTAGACCCTTTTTATCCAGTTTTTGACAGCGTCGAATGGCTTCGTCGTTTATTACCGCTTGGTATCAAGTTAGTTCAGTTACGAATTAAATCAATGCCTGAGGCCAAGCTGCGACAGCAGATTGTATTAGCCAAAGAGTTAACTGAAAAGGCTAACTGTCAATTAATATTAAACGATCACTGGCAACTGGCGATTGAACTTAGCTGTGATTTTATTCACCTCGGTCAAGAGGATTTAGATGTTGCAGATATTGACGCAATTCGACAAGCCAAGATAAAAATCGGTATTAGCACCCATAGTAAACTTGAGTTAGAAAGAGCGTTAAAGTTCGACCCAGAATATATCGCTTTAGGGCCTGTATATCCCACTATCCTTAAAAAAATGCCTTGGGCACCTCAGGGTTTAGATCGAGTGACACATTGGAAAAGTCGCGTAGGCGATACGCCCCTCGTTGGTATTGGAGGGCTCAGTTTGCAACGAGCCCAAGGCGTGTTTGATGCGGGCGCTGATGTCGTTGCACTAGTCACCGATATCACCCTCAACGCTAATCCTGAACAACAAGTTAAGGAGTGGATCAAACTCACCGAACCCTATCGTTAAATTAGGACACAAATTTACCTTCACCCCTTAACTTTTAATACTTAACCATCACCATTTAACTAAAGAGACCATTATGAAAAAAATCTTACTGACGCTACTTCTGGCCTTTACATCGCAGTCATTTGCAGCTGAAAAAATGACTATTATACTTGATTGGTTTATCAATCCTGATCATGGCCCTATTATTATTGCTCAAGAAAAGGGTTACTTTGCAGAACAGGGTTTGGAGATGGAAATAATTCCACCTGCCGATCCTTCAGATCCACCAAAACTAGTGGCAGCTGGGAAAGCAGACTTAGCGGTTTCCTATCAGCCTCAATTGCACATGCAAGTGCATCAAGGGCTGCCACTCATTCGGGTAGGTACTTTAATCGCCACACCATTAAATTGTTTACTCGTATTGAAAGATGGACCAATTAAAAAAATTGCTGATTTAAAAGGTAAAAAGGTGGGTTTTTCCGTGGCGGGTGTTGAGGAATTGCTTTTAACTACCATCCTCAAAAAGCACGGTTTACTTTTCAGTGACGTCGAACTAGTTAATGTGAACTGGTCACTTTCTCCTTCTCTGATGTCAAAGCAAGTAGACGCAGTTATTGGCGCCTATCGTAATTTTGAACTTAATCAAATGGATATTGAAGGGGTACCGGGTCGTTGTTTTTACGTTGAGGAGGAAGGTTTACCTGCCTATGATGAACTCATTTACGTTGCCCATAAAGACAACATGAATAAAGATAAAATTGCGCGTTTTCTGGCTGCAACAGAAAAAGCCACCCAATATATTGTTAACTACCCAAAACAAAGTTGGGAGATCTTTTCCAGTACGGCAATAGAACTTCAGGACGAACTCAATAAACGCGCTTGGGCTGATACCTTGCCACGATTTGCACTTCGCCCTGCTGCTTTTGATGCGGGTCGATATCGTAAGATGGAAAACTTCTTTTCAGAAGCGGGTTTATTAGAGGGCGAGGCATTGCCGGTGAATCGCCTTGCGATTGATGTTACTCAATGACTGTAATTAACAAAAGCACTGAAAATTTTGGATCTAAAATATTTGCTGGTTGGCGTCATGCCGCTGGCAAATCATGGACCGATTATGTTGACCATGAATTCGTCCGAGGCCTTGGCGATGGTAGCCTTCCTCGGTCTGCTTTCATGGCATATCTGATCCAGGATTATATTTTTCTAATTCATTTCTCTCGCGCTTGGGCGCTTGCTATTGTTAAGTCGGAGACACCCGAACAAATGCGTGGTGCGGCAGCGACGGTCAATGCGTTAATTAATGATGAGATTAAACTTCATGTTGGGATTTGTGCGCGTGAAGGGATTACCGAAGCGCAATTATTAGACGCGACAGAAGAACCTGAAAACCTCGCCTACACTCGATATGTAATGGATGCGGGCTTGTCTGGAGACCTCCTCGATCTGATTGCAACACTCGCCCCCTGTGTTTTTGGTTATGCAGATATTGGCTATCGTTTATCGCAATGTCATGACACCACCGCGCTCTATCGTGAATGGATCGATACTTATGATTCGGATGATTACAAACCTGTCTGTGTTTCAGTGGCATCGCTAATTGAGCAAGTGGCCTATTCAAAGCTGGGTGACGAACCGGAGTTAAATCCACGTTGGCCCTTACTGTGCAAGCGCTTTAAAACAGCGACTCAACTGGAAGCCAACTTTTGGTCCATGGGTCTTCGGCTTGGCATCTCTGGATGATTCAGTATGTTGGATAATAGTAGGCAGTCAACGTTAGTCGGATTAAGCATTACCGGCAGTTTTCAGCGCGACACAAGCCTACTATTTTCTGACATCTGCTTTGAACTAAAGCAAGGCTGCTGGACCTGTCTTTTAGGCCCTTCTGGTGTTGGTAAATCGACCCTGCTAAGATTATTAGCAGGGTTATCAACTGGGGGTCAATTTAACGGCCAAATTCGAGCTAATCCAGAATTTATAGCAGCAGATCATGATATCAAGCAAGGGACTAATGATGCTGCTAGAGTAATTTCCTACATGGCACAAACTGACCTACTTTTTCCCTGGTTAGATGTTCGTCAAAATATCATGCTGGGTCAGCGCCTTCGGCATGAAAAAAATTCAACTCTTTACTACAAGCAAACTGTTGATCGCCTTATCGATCAAGTCGGCCTTGGTGCTCACGAATATAAAAGACCGCATCAGCTGTCTGGCGGTATGCGCCAACGGGTTGCACTGGCACGCACCCTTATGGAAGATCAACCGATCATCTTGTTAGATGAACCTTTTTCAGCTTTAGATGCACGCACTCGTGATGATATGCAGTCTCTGGCTTTTGATGTCTTAAAAGACAAAACTGTACTGCTGGTAACCCACGATCCAGCAGAAGCAATTCGCCTCGCGCATCACCTTTTTTTGATGACCTATAACGGTATTCATAACCAAAAAACACCTGAAAACTTACCCCCTCGCCAGGTAGAGGATCCGATAACATTGACCGCTCAGGCAGAGTTGTTGAGGGTATTAAAATCTTAATTATGGTCGTATTATTTTCTCAGGCAAACCAGTGAAGTCAAACACACCGATCAGTATGCAAAAGATCAACGCTAAAGACCTCGCTGTCTCAGTATTGATTATTTTGATTGGCTGGCAGACAGTGGTTTGGGTTACAGAGGTACCCCGCTTCATACTGCCTGGCCCACTAGCAGTGGCCGAAGCGTTAGTGAAGTATGCAGATTTGCTTGCTATGCATGCTTGGGTGACCGCGATTGAGATTGTTGGTGGCTTAATACTGGGCACTTTGCTAGGCATTGCTACTGCTCTGTACCTCACCATGTCAGCCACGGCAACACGTTATATGATGCCGATACTTGTGATCAGTCAAACTGTCCCTGTGTTTGCCCTCGCCCCAATATTAACGCTCTGGTTTGGCTATGGGATAGGCTCTAAAATCGCGATGACTATCCTCATTATATATTTTCCCGTTGCCTCCAGCTTCCTGGATGGTTTGCGCGCGACACCCAAAGGATTTCTGGACCTGGCCCAGAGTATGCGGGCGACAAAATTTAACACTCTAATTCAAGTTAGGTTACCTGCTGCTCTACCCTCACTCTCATCAGGTATTCGTCTTGCGACAGTCTATGCACCCATCGGTGCAATCATTGGCGAGTGGGTGGGTGCGTCACAAGGGCTGGGTTATTTAATGCTTCTGGCCAATGGTCGGGTCAAAATTGATTTAATGTTCGCAGCGCTCGTGACCTTGTGTATTTTTACACTACTATTAAGAGCCGTTAGCAATGCACTGTGCAGTAAGCTTGATAATTGGGCTGGACAATCACACTAGGTCAATCACTCCAACATGCCATTATCAGCCAGCGGTGATGACACCCTATTTTATTGATAGGTAACTACCAAAAAACACACCAGCTCTTCTTTGCCAGTATTTTTAATACAGTGCTCCACGTCAGCCCGATAATGAGCCGTGTCGCCTACGCCAAGAACGCAATGGGTAGTCCCCGATTCGATACTGGCACTGCCTTCGGTTACGGTGAGTAGTTCTCGGGCACCTTCAAAGTGTGCGGCGCTTTTCAGGCTAGATTTGGCCGCTATTTTCAACTCATAAAATTCAACACTTTTTTCCGTATGCAGTGGAGACAGCGTTCGAATCGTACATTCCTTATCTGTACGGAATAGATTGTTAGGATCATCCGCATGAACAATATCGATATTCGCGCTACTGCCTGCCTGCTCGACTAATTCGCCAATACTAATACCAAATGCCTGCGCAATTCGGAAGGTAACGGCTAGCGTTGGATTAGCTTGTCCACGCTCTATTTGACTTAGCATTGAACGACTCACGCCGGATAACGAAGCGAGTTGATTCAGTGTTAGCTTGTTTTTCTTACGCAGCAAGGTAACTCTGTCCTGTAAAACTTGGTTCGTAAGGTCGGCTGATACATCAGTTGTTAACATTTTTGACGGCACGTTATTCTCTTATAAGGGAATTAGTTCTTGTATGTTGCGAAATTACTTTCTAGTATGCTAGAATTATTCCAGTATAGCACTCGGAACGACCTGTCGTATCCCAAGGAGATATTATGAAAGCACTTGTCAAAAAAAATGCCGAAATCGGTTTGTGGCTGGAAGACGTTGCCCTACCTGAATACGGCATCAACGATGTCCTAATTCGCGTTTTGCGCACCGCAATCTGTGGTACTGATCTACATATTTACAACTGGGATAGTTGGGCACAGAAGACCATTCCGGTTCCGATGGTGGTTGGACATGAATTTGTTGGTGAAATTGTTGAAGTCGGTTCAAACGTACTCGACTTTCATCCAGGTCAAATAGTGTCGGGTGAAGGTCATGTGGTATGCGGCCGTTGTCGTAATTGCCATGCGGGTCGGCGTCATTTATGCGCACATACCAGCGGCATAGGCGTCAATCGTTCGGGCGCATTTGCCGAGTATTTGTCACTGCCGATGTCGAACGTATGGGAACACCGAGCCGGAATCGATCTCGATATCGCAGCGCTATTTGATCCTTTTGGTAATGCAGTCCATACCGCGCTGCAATTTGACCTGTTGGGAGAAGACGTATTAATCACCGGCGCTGGGCCCATCGGTGCTATGGCGGTAGCAATCTGTCGCCACGCCGGTGCCAGGCATATTGTTATTACCGATGTAAACCCAAAGCGCTTGGCGCTGGCATCAACATTAGGTGCGACTCGAGCAGTCGATGTACGCACCGAAAATTTGGCAACCGTCCAGCACGAGCTAGGCATGTCCGAGGGCTTTGATGTGGGTCTCGAAATGTCAGGTAATGGACGGGCATTTCGCGATTTACTCAGCAACATGTGCCATGGCGGCAAAGTGGCCATTCTGGGCATTCCTGGTGAAGACGTCGCTATCGACTGGAACGTCGTGATATTTAATATGCTTACACTGAAAGGTATCTACGGTCGAGAAATGTATGAGACCTGGTACAAAATGTCAGTACTGATCGAATCGGGTCTGGATATCTCACCGGTGATAACCCACCGCCTTAACTACACTGACTTTCAGCAAGGGTTTGATGCCATGAATTCAGGCGAAGCCAGTAAAGTTATTCTTACTTGGGCAACTTAGTGACGTTAAGTTATGTGAAAGCTGAGGTAGGTTAGCAGCTCTATTTCTTATCAATGACTCCGACCCACATACCGTGAAGTGATCTTAAAATGGTGGATTACGCAATCGCTCGGTAACCTAACACAGGAACAACTCTAACACAGGAACAATTATGTACGGCAAATTACAACAACATCTTGAAAACGAGTTAAATGATATAGAGTCTGCAGGTTTACTCAAACAGGAACGCCAGATAACCACGGCCCAAGGATCTAACATTGGCGTAGTTGATGGCCAAGCAGTATTAAATTTATGCGCTAATAACTACCTTGGCTTAGCTCAACACCCTGACGTCAATGCAGCGGCCAAAGCTGGCATCGATGAATGGGGTTATGGCATGGCATCGGTGCGCTTTATATGTGGCACTCAAGTCATTCATAAACAATTAGAAGATAAACTCAGTCAGTTTCTTGTGATGGAAGACACCATTTTGTACCCATCCTGTTTCGATGCCAATGGTGGTTTGTTTGAAACAATACTGAATGAACATGATGCGGTGATATCTGACGAGCTCAATCATGCCAGTATTATCGATGGCGTACGTTTGTGTAAAGCCAAACGCTATCGCTACAAAAACTCCGACATGTCAGATCTTGAGACCCAGTTACAGCAAGCGGATAGAAATGGGGCACGATTTAAACTAATTACTACTGATGGTGTATTTTCGATGGATGGTTTCATTGCGAAACTTGACGAAATCTGTGACCTGGCAGACAAGTACCAAGCCATCGTCCACTTTGATGATTGTCATGCAACTGGTTTTATTGGTGACAATGGGCGAGGTACGCATGAATATCGAAACTGCATGGATCGAGTTGATATTACAACGGGTACTCTGGGCAAAGCACTTGGTGGTGCTAGTGGTGGTTACACTAGTGCCAAAAAAGAAATTGTTGCATTATTGCGCCAACGTTCACGCCCTTATCTTTTTTCCAATACAGTCGCACCACCGGTAGTTGCTGGTGCTTTGAAGGCATTAGATCTAGTGGCTGAGACAGATGAGATTCGAGATAGACTGAGAAGAAATACTGCTCAATTTCGTTCAGGCTTAGAGCAACTTGGATTTGAATTACAACCCGGCGAACATCCCATTGTACCCGTTATGCTTCACGACGCTAAACTAGCCAGCCAATTTGCAGAAGCCATGTTGAAACAAGGTGTGTATGTCGTGGCTTTTTCGTTTCCTGTTGTACCCAAGGGCAAGGCCAGAATCCGTACTCAAATATCTGCCGCACTAAGTCAGCAGCAAATTGCATTCGCACTTCAAGCTTTTGCAAATGTTAAGAAAGAACTGAGCATATAATAGTTACGACATAAATTTTTAGATGGTTTAGTGACGATGAAGAAAGACGGTTGCTTTTGTACTAACCTATTCTTTAGTGTTAATGTTGTAAATTATAATCTTTATTAAAGGAAATAAACTATGAGCATACGTATAGGCGATATCGCACCTAATTTTGACGTTGAAACCACCAATGGTCCTATTAATTTTCATGAGTGGTTGGATGATTCTTGGGGTTTCTTCTTTAGTCATCCTGCCGATTACACACCAGTTTGCACCACCGAAATGGGTCGAACTGCTCAACTTGAAGGCCAGTTTTCGAAACGAAATGTGAAACCGCTTGGCCTCTCTACCGATACGGTAGCGGAGCATAAAAACTGGATACTAGATGTCAACGACACTCAAAATACAACCCTGACGTTTCCTATCGTTGCTGACCATGATCTTACGATTGCCAAGCTATATGAGATGATTCACCCCAGCGAAAGTAAGACTGCAGCGGTTCGATCAGTATTTATAATCGATCCTGAAAAGAAAATTCGTCTCACCATGACTTACCCAATGAGTGTTGGTCGGAACTTCGATGAGATACTTCGAGTGATTGATGCACTACAACTCGGTGACGCTAAAAAAATAGCCACGCCAGCAGATTGGCGGCCTGGTGATACAGTTATTATTCCACCCTCTATCAGTAATGATGACGCCAAGGACTTGTTTCCACAAGGATGGGAAGAGGTTCGCCCCTATCTTCGTTTAACCAAAGTATCCTAGTTATTAATCGAATACCGACACTGCAAATGGCTTTGCCAAATTAACCTCGAAATCGACGTGCCTTTGAAGTAGGCACTGTCGAGATTCGTAACATATTTCAACGGCTAGTATCTCCTGTGCCAGACCCATTGCACAAGTGGGATATGCCCGAACATCAGACTGCTAAGGTGACTGTTATGGAGGTTGATTGGGCGGCACAAGAAATAGTTCCCTTTATCTCAGATGGGTTTCGAGAAGAAGAGCTCCTAATGATTAATGACGCTACGAAGTGCCTAGATCTGCCAGCTTTATACTGGTCCACAAAACAGAAAGCTAAATTCAACAATCAAATGCATTCGTCTCCCAATGTTACTTAACATCTTAAAATAATTCATTGGGTTAATATGGTTGGCTCCTAGGTAAAATATTACTGTAACTGCTGAATAAAATGGACTTCTTTTCTTCTGTAAGGGGTATTCATTTAATCTCAAATGAGTTCAGAAGCACCTGATGAGACATCAGGTTGCTAAAAAGTGTCATTCAAATACTAACTATTAGAGGTCATTATCTAAACCTAAATTCAAATGGCTTCCGTCACCGTATTTAGCTATGCAAACACCGGGATAAACCTCTACCTCGACTCCGCCTTTCTTTTTAATATGATCTGATACGTGCCCTATTAATAAACTTTTAAATTTTAGTACGTCGTCTCGTAAAACAAATCGATCTATATACTCTAAAAATCCGTTGGACTCGTCAAAAATAGTCAATTGAATACAGTCTACGTTAAAAGCTTCTCCACTATGACGAAGTATATTTTCATCTTCGGTATAGTATTCATAACCCATCCACAAGCATGATCGACAATCATCCACTTGCATGCCATGTTTGGTCACCATCATATATCGCCACAATTTAAAGGATGACAGCTCAACCCAACGCAAACTAGATATACTATCTTTGTTGGTCACCCTACAGCGAATTAATTTTTGACTTACATCGTCCATAAAAATATACCTTAAACCATATCTATTATTATAATAAAAAAAAGTAAATCAGGGTAAAAGCATAATTTTAACACAGTAAAAATAGTGATAGTGTCGAACGAGACATTCCGACGTAAAGCCCTAGCTTAACTTATTATGTGCGGCGGCCATCATAAAGATCCAAAATTTCGGAGGTATACTCTGCTATCGCAATGTGTCTGGAGCCATTACATCTGGTACTGCGAGCATGCCATTAATCGTCCTTCCCTTGCAGGCGATGTTCAGTTTAGCTGCAGTTAGCTTATCTGGTTGTGCATATCTGGTGACGAAATTGCATTCTCGCTTGGGGAATAAACGAGTGGTGCCGGTTTATACCAGATTAGAGCTTGAGCCAGAAGAATAGGGCCCATTGTAAAAGCCAATGGGTGAACCCACTGTTTTCTGGGTAGCTAGAAATAGAGTAAAATCTGTTGTGTCTACTGTTCGTTGAAAGCGAGGATAATTCAAGAGTAGTTTTTTACTGCACCATAAACGGCTTATTTTAATTGCGGTAACTTAGGTCATAACCCTAACCAGGCCGGTTGCAGATCATTTCCAGCCATGAACCCAATGATTATGATCTTTTAAATCATGCCAATTGATTGAAACGGTATTTTTTGACATAACGGCTTCTATCCAACATGAAACAACCATGCCCCCTTCGTCAAATATAATTTCAGACACCTCGAAATGCTTTTCTTGATTGGTAGGCACCATAGCTGTCCACTTACTGTGAAGTAATTTTTTTGGATTAATTTTATTCATTAGAATTTAATAAGGGTCTCAATTTTGTTAGGTAAGATAGTGAGACTTTAAGCTGACATATCATTTGATAATCAACGTGTTCTGTCAGGTAAAAGTACTAAGGGCAACTCTTATCGGTTCATGAGGTATTTGGAACAAAATAGTTAAGAAACAGTATACGTGCTTTATTCCAACGATTGTTTAATTGAAAGTACTGCGCCAGCATTTCTGGGCTTAGCGCCAGACTATTGGCTGTAAATAATGACGAACTTTAGAGTTGTGGCGTGATTATACTGGTACTGGGAGGCTTCTGAGCAAAAAAAATCATACAGGGTCCATTATTCATTTTGCCAGAGTGGTAAAATATTTGTCAAATTTTGCATAGGGTGCTGATCTTAAAACCAGCTAATGCACAATGAATGATTATGGACAAATCAAAACTTAACGAGTGGAATATAGAATCATGATTGACAAGCTAAAACTGTTTGTAACTCGCCCTTTGCCGTCTAGCATTACAGACAAACTCGCTGTCGATTTTCAGGTAACGCTTCGCAAGGAAGTAACGGGTTTAAATTCACAGGAGATTTCGACCATATTCGACGAATTTGATTGTGTTTTAACGACTTTTGGGGATGTCTTCCAAGCCGCTGATTTCAGATCAAATCAACGCTGCAAATTACTCGCTAACTATGGCGTTGGATACAGTCATATCGACATTCAAGCTGCGAAGATGGCCGGTGTCACTGTCACCATTACACCGGGTGCTGTCACTGATGCGACAGCCGATATTGGCATGATGTTAATGTTAATGGCGGGACGACGTGCCAGCGAGGGTGAAGCTTGCGTTCGTGCTGGAGAGTGGACGGGCTGGCATCCGAACCAATATCTGGGTCAACATATCACTGGGAAAACTGTGGGTATCATTGGTATGGGTCGTATTGGACAAGCGATTGCAACTCGTGCTCATTTTGGGTTTAGGATGAACGTCGTGTTTTTCAGTCGATCTCAAGTCGCCCACCTGAACATTCCAAATGCGCAACAGCTGAGCACGATATCAGAGGTGATGAAACGGTCAGACTTTGTTCAAATTTGCGTTCCAGGGGGGGCTAAAACTCAGCAGTTGATTGGAATAGAAGAACTCGCGTCCATGCAAGCGCATGGCGTAATCATCAACACCTCGCGAGGTGAAGTCATTGATGAGCAAGCTTTGATTGATGCTCTGGTAAACAAACGTATTTTCGCAGCAGGCTTAGATGTCTATGAGAACGAACCGAACATACCTGACGTTCTTCGGTCCTTGCCCAATGTCACTCTATTACCGCACATGGGGACCTCCGTGCTGGAAGTGAGAGAGCTGATGGGGGAGGTGGTTATCAATAGTTTGCAGGCTTTTGCAACAGGTCAACCAATTTCAAACGTGGTGCTGAGTTGACTGGATTCAGCTAATCACGTTTAGAGCCTGTCAAAATATTGAATTTTAGGCACATATCGACAAAAGCTAAAGTAATGCCATGCCCTTTGCTCGTTTAATTTAAAATGCTTAACCTTCTTTTTCGTATGCTCATACTTTGTTATTTTTTGCTACAGTAGATTAGTTTTTTGCTGGAAGTTGAATTTTGTTTGGTAATCGTTTTAAGGACATTAATCTGAAGGGCGACCTGTTTGGTGGGGTCACCACTGCAGTCATTTCTTTGCCATTAGCACTCGCATTTGGAGTTGCATCCGGTGCTGGCGCTGAGGCGGGGCTCTGGGGCGCAATAATGGTGGGTTTCTTTGCGGCCTTGTTTGGTGGTTCAACTAGCCTTATTTCAGAGCCGACAGGCCCGATGACAGTGATTATGACTGCAGTGCTAACCAGCATGATCGCTAAATACCCTGAAACAGGTATGGCAATCACTTTTACTGTGGTGATGATGGCGGGAGCCTTTCAGGTGCTGCTTGGTACATTAAAACTCGGAAAATACGTAACGTTAATGCCCTATAGCGTTATTTCAGGATTTATGTCTGGAATTGGAGTTATTTTAATTATTTTGCAATTATCGCCTCTGTTAGGCCACGCCGCACCCACGGGTGGAGTCATGGGCACCTTGGTAGAACTACCTAACACGCTGGCAAATATCAACTTTAATGAGTTATTTTTAGGCTTGTTAACGTTGGCAACATTATTCTTTTTCCCGAAGGAGTATCGAAAATATGTGCCTGCGCAATTGGTGGCTTTGGTCGCTATAACCCTGTTATCTATTATTCTGTTCAATAGCGATAGTATTCGTCGAATTGGTGAAATACCGACCGGCTTGCCATCAATCATTATTCCTCATTTCAATTTAGACATATTCACCACTATGGTGATTGATGCTCTGGTACTAGGCACGTTAGGTTGTATTGATACCTTACTCACAGCCGTTATTGGTGATTCTTTAACTCGTAAAGAACACGATTCAGATAAAGAACTGCGGGGTCAGGGCTTTGCGAACATGATTTCTGGTTTGTTTGGTGCTCTGCCGGGTGCGGGCGCAACAATGGGAACAGTAACCAATATACAGGTTGGAGCGCGCTCGCCTTTATCAGGGGTTATTCGAGCTTTGGTGCTAACAATGGTGGTGTTGGTCGCTGGTGGACTAACAGAACCCATTCCAATGGCTGTGTTGGCTGGCATTGCCGTCTACGTTGGTTTTAATATTCTCGATTGGAGTTTTATTCAACGCGCTCACAAAATCAGTGTGCCAGGAATGACCATTATGTATGGCGTTATGCTGTTAACGGTTTTTGTTGATCTAATCGCTGCAGTTGGACTTGGCGTGTTTATTTCTAACATCCTTATTATTGAGCGATTGAGTCGAGAGCAGGTTCGTCAAGTTAGAACGATCAGTGATACGGATGGTGACGATGTGCCATTAAACGATAGTGAACGAGCTCTTCTAGACAGGGCCAATGGCAGACTGTTGTTTTTATACTTGTCAGGGCCAATGATTTTTAGTGTTTCTAAAGCGATCTCTCGTCAGCACACGAGTGTATCTGACTATGAAGTCATGATCCTTGATTTAACAGACGTGCCGATGATTGACATGACTGTTGGGCTTGCGCTTGAAAATGCGATAAAAGATGCACAAGACGCTCAATGTGAAGTTTTCTTACTGTGTCCCAATGTTCAAACACAACAGCAGTTAGAAAAATTTAACATAGTAGATTTGGTGCCTAGTGGCTACACCTATTCACACCGTTACGAAGCGCTACAAGCGGCATTAAAATATTTAGAAAACAATGAAGTAAAGGTTGCAGTTCTGCCTATTTAGCGTCACCCAATGAAGACAGGGAGATTTTAATACCTTTTGG
>CAWVZP010000021.1:0-25451 GCA_963934675.1 uncultured Gammaproteobacteria bacterium
AGGGGTTTAGTTGAGCGCGTCTATAACAATGAATTTTTTTCTTAAATGGTTACCTTGGCTGTATTGTGTCTTACTGATAGTGACAAAGTAAAAAATAGACTACGTAAAGGGCATTTTTTGACTCTCGCTATTTCTGGCTAGTTATGGAAGATTTGCTTCGAGCGGTGTGCCTTCTTCGCTAGCTCTTCTTTTTTCCGGTGTAGCGGAACCACATTCAACAAAAATACGGTTTTTACAGGTTGCGCAAATATCGCTATCTAGTCGAGAAAAAATAGTGGAGATGGCTGCTTCTTTAGAGTCAAAAATATTTGCAGGATTAAGTTCATCAGTATACCCCCCCCGGTTAAGAACTTTCATTGCGCTGTCTTTGAGTTGATAAATATACATATCTCCGCCGATTGCTTTCCTTGCGTTGGCTTCATTAACCAGTAATTCTGCCCCGGCGACATCAATTTGATTAACACCTTGGGTCAGCAGAAATAGATGCCTTTGAGCTGGATAATGTTCGCGATAGCGTCGCAACAATTCTCCAACATGAGATACTGACCCAAAATAAAGCGAATCATCCAGTTGTAGAATTTTCATTTGAGGGCATTCTAGAAAACTGCTGCCAGGCATAAATTTACGCTTTCTGTTTTTTGGGTCGGGTGCTCTTGGCTCTAGTTTGGGTTTAGATGTTTTGCGTAAGAAAAACATCAGTGACAGCATTACACCCAGTAGAATTGCAAACTCTAACTTGAGAAACAGTGTGCTAAAGAATGTTACGCACAACACGAGCGCTTCATTTTTGTCAGCGCGGAGGATTTTCCTTATCTGTGAAAAGTTGATCAAACGCCAAGCCACGAGGAACAATAATCCAGCAACGGCAGCCATGGGCAAGTAAGAGGTGAGAGGTGCTACTAGCAGCACCAGTCCAATCAGGAGAACACCGGCCGAAGCGGCGGCGAGTGGTGTGCGTGCACCTGCATCGTAGTTGGCACCACTGCGATTAAACGATCCTGTAGCCACGAAGGCAGAGAAAAAACTACCCAATATATTAGATAAACCTTGACCAATAAATTCCTGATTACCTTCTATTGGTTGTCCTGATTTAATCGATATGGAGCGCGCTATGGAGACGGCCTCGGTTAGTGCAAACAGTGTCATGGCGAGTGCCAGAGGCGCAAGATCCCTTAATACATCCAATGAGAACTGAGGACTGGAAAGTGGCGGTAGCTGTTGAGGTAAAGCACCCAGCATTTGAATGCCTGTAGTTTCAACATCGAGCACAGCGTTAAATATAACAGCGGTGATACTGCCAATCAGTAGTGCCAAAATCATACCTGGAAACCTAGGGTTAATTTTTTGGGCAACGACACCGACAATTAAAGTAGTCAATGCAACCAGCATCACCAGTGGATGAAAGGATGTCCAGTTGTCCCAGAGATAAACGACAGTTTGGTAAAAATGATCTGTGTCCGGGATTTCTATGCCAAGGAATGTTTTCGCCTGCTTGGCTGCTATTAAACAGGCTGCACCGGCCGTGAAGCCGACGATGACTGAATGTGAAATAAAGTTTACTAGCGCACCCAATCGTATGAATCCCATGGCGAGCTGAAGAATGCCAACCATAAAAGCTAAAGTAATGGCGAGTGATATATATTCTTGACTACCCGGTGCCGCTATCAAACTTAGTGACGAAAACATGACAATCGATGCCGCTGTGGTAGGGCCTGATACCAGATGCCAGGAGGAGCCAAAAAGAGCAGCAATAATGGCTGGAATCATGCTGGTGTACAAACCATATTCCGGTGGCATACCTGCAATAGCTGCGAAAGCGACCCCCTGAGGCAGTACAATGGCCGCGCCAGTTAAACCTGCGATTAGATCTGACTTCACGGTGTCTTTGGTAAGGTTTCTTCCCCAGCGTAGAAAGGGGAAAAAACGATAAAAACGTCTCTGGAAGTTCATGCCTTATGATCACCAATTAATGTGATATTTCGCTCTATACTGGTTAGTCTAGCGCATAATGTCCAGCAATTCTGGTCACCTGTAGAGGCTGACGTGGTCAACTCGTGATACTGGTTTTCGGAGCAGTTAAACTACCTGATCGGGACAAGTACTAATATACCGTTTGTTATGCCGTTCAGGTAACACTTATTTTCGATAGAGCCATTAATGTGACTTATACCGTTGACGTATCAAGTTCAGTCAAAGGAACTCAAACTCATAGGTTAGCGCTATTTTTCCTGGGTCGAGGATTTCCAGTCGGAACTGAATAGATTGGTTGCTTTGCAGCGCAGTCGGTTGATTACCTGGTTGAAGATACTCGTCAGACACAAACTGGCGGTTGGCAATTAAATTGCCCTGAATGTCAAAAAGTGTTACGAGTAGTTTAGGTAGCTTTTGAGGAAATGGCGCTTTGTTTACAAAAGAGCCTGTCATCATCAATGCATTTGGCTTAACTGGGTGAGTAAATACATTACGTTCGAGCAGTTTAATTTGACGGCTATTGGAAAACTTCGCATCGCCACAGGGAATAAGTTCGCACAGGTTCAAAATTTGCTGCTGGTAGCGAGGCTTACTAATGAGCTCATAACGCTGGTAGTAAATTGCCTGAGTAAGGACCAGCACCAACAATAATAAAATACCAAGCAGCCATAATAGCGGATAAAAGTGAGTAAAAGAACGTCTTCCTTCACCATACATTGCTTCATGCAAACTGAGTTGACTATAAGGCGTATCTGTTTTGTCGGGCAATACTGACGGCTGCCGTCTGTTCGCTGCGTGGTCACTTTCAACATTGGTTTTTAATGATGGGATTGCATTAAATACCTCGCTACACTCCCCGCATCTGACTTTGCCGACGGCGATTTTAAGTTGGTCATCAGTTATACGGTAGCGCGCGTTGCAATAACTGCAACTAGTTTCTATAGTGTCATCGAGCTGAGCGCTTTTAAACATGTTGTCTTGTGCTTGCTCTCCTGGTACCTGACACTCGAATCCAGTCCTCTTTTAAATAGATCGGATCGAGCTCAAAATAGGGCAGGTAAGCCTGCTTTATATCATTGGCCTGAGTTTCCAGAATCCCAGACAATAAAATCTGCCCCCCTGATTTAACCAGTTCAGCAAACTTGGGCGCAAATTCAACTAACGGGCCAGATAAAATATTGGCGATCAACAAGTCGACGGGTTCTGACTTGAAATCTTCTGGTAGTGAGATGTTCAATAAGGTGGGATCGATACCATTACGTCTTGCATTTTCTCGGCTTGCATCGAGTGCTTGTGGATCAATATCGACAGAATGTAATTCACAGGCACCTAATTTGTAGGCGGCAATGGCTAATATGCCTGAGCCACATCCATAATCGATAACGGATTTTTTTTGAATGTCATGCTGGCCCAGCCAACTCAAACAAAGCGCCGTGGTTGCATGTCCTCCGGTACCAAAAGCCAGACCAGGGTCTAATTGAATATTAACCGCTGATGGATCGGGCGCTTCATGCCAGCTTGGAACGACCCAAAGTTTTTCTGCGCACTGAATAGGCTTGAAATATTGTAAGTGAACGCGACTCCAGTCCTGATCATCAACTATGGCCTTTTTGGCGGTGTGAATTTGATGCTCGGGCAGGCGCTGAATCAAACCGTCATAAAGGACTTCGAGTGACTGCTCTTGGGTGAATAAACCGATAACGATTGAATGCTGCCAAACGGGCGTATCACCGGGCAGGGGTTCATATATCGGTTCGTCTTTTGCGTCGCTGAGTGTGATTGCAACAGCACCGAGTTCGAGCAAACTATTTTCTGTTCGCTCAAGCTCGGTTGCGCTAGATTGAACACTGAGTTGCCACCAAGCCATTTCGAAAGTCCTGTTTAATCTAAGCCTAATTTCTTTTCAAGATAATGAATGTTGGTGCCACCTATGCCAAAATTCTCATCGCTCAAAATATCTTTTTGTAAATCAATATTGGTTTTGATGCCTTCGATAACAATTTCAGATAAAGCGCCTTTCATCCTTGCAATGGCCGACTCACGGGTATTGCCCCAAGTAATCAGCTTGCCAATCATCGAATCATAATAAGGCGGTACGGTATAACCATTATAGATATGCGAATCCATCCGCACACCAGCGCCTCCAGGCGCATGATATAAGGTAACTTTGCCGGGTGAGGGTACGAATGTTTTTGAATCTTCAGCATTGATGCGGCACTCAATCGCATGCCCTTTGATCTGAATATCATCTTGTGTGTAGCGCAACGGATTACCAGAGGCGACCAAAATTTGTTCCTTAATAATATCGACGCCAGTAATCATCTCAGTTACGCAATGTTCAACCTGGACACGGGTATTCATCTCAATAAAATAAAACTCGTCATTCTCATAGAGAAACTCAAAAGTACCGGCACCTTCATAGCCCATCTGGGTGCAGGCTTTGGCGCAACGCTCGCCAATTCTTTTTCGTTGTTCTGGCGTGATGCCAGGTGCTGGCGCCTCTTCAACTACTTTCTGGTGTTTGCGTTGCATCGAGCAATCACGCTCACCCAAATGAATAGCGTTACCATGAGAATCAGCCATGATCTGTATTTCAACATGTCTAGGGGAACCTAAGAACTTTTCCATGTAAACGATATCGTTGTTAAATGCGGCCGCCGCCTCTGACTTGGTTAGTTGGATCGAGCTGAGCAAACTTTCTTCTTCATGCACAACGCGCATACCTCGACCACCACCGCCACCAGCAGCTTTTATGATAACCGGATAGCCAACTCGACGACCATGCGCCAAGCTCGCCTCGGTGTCTTCCGTGAGTGGTCCGTCTGAACCAGGAACAGTTGGAACACCCGCCACCTTCATTGCTTTAATTGCGGCTACCTTGTCACCCATGATACGAATCGATGCTGCGCTCGGGCCAATAAATTTGAACCCGCTTGATTCAACTTGCTCTGCAAACTCAGCGTTTTCAGATAAAAAACCATAACCGGGATGAATTGCAGACGCATTAGTCAATTCAGCTGCACAGATTATAGCTGGAATATTTAGGTAGCTATGAAGTGAGGACGGCGGACCGATGCAGACCGACTCATCGGCGAGTCGAACATGTTTAAGATCGCGATCAGCGGTAGAATGGACAGCAACTGTTTTAATACCCATTTCACGGCAGGCGCGTAGAATTCGAAGTGCAATTTCACCTCGATTGGCAATGACGATTTTTTCTAGCATGTTAGCTGTTACTCGATGATGAACAGAACTTGATCAAACTCTACGGGGCTGCCGTTTTCAACCATGATTGATCGAATCGTACCTGACTTGTCGGCTTCAATTTGATTCATCATCTTCATCGCTTCGATGATGCAAAGTGTATCGCCCAATTTAACTTTTTGACCTTCACTGACAAATTGATCCGATGTGGGCGATGCAGACGAATAAAAAGTGCCAACCATAGGAGACTTGATTTGCTGACTAGCCATAGCCGCTGGGGCAGGGGCAGCCTCCGCGGCTATGGCTGGGGCTGGCGCCGTGGCAGCCACGGGGGCTGCAGCCATTGCTGGGGCAGCCATTTGCATGACGGGCGAAGCAGCAGAGTAGCGGCTAATGCGCACTGATTCTTCGCCTTCTTTTATTTCGAGCTCTGCGATGCCTGATTCTTCTAGCAGTTCGATTAATTTTTTGACTTTGCGAATATCCATTATTGAATTCTCTTAATTGATTTCTTTTATTAGTTTATTGTGTCGAATCATTTAGGGTGATTGATGTTTTAACTTGATCGATTGCAATGAAGGATTGCAGCTTCGAGTGCTAGCAGATAACTGTTTTTGCCAAATCCACAAATGACACCAACGGCAATGTCAGAAAGATAAGAACGTGTTCGGAATTCTTCACGTGCATGAACATTGGACAAATGGGTCTCAATGAAGGGGATTCGAGTGGCTAAAAAAGCATCTCGAATGGCGATGCTAGTGTGTGTGTAAGCTGCAGGGTTAATAATAATAAATTGAAATTGATTATTAGCGGCCTGTTGAATGCAGTTGACAATTTCACCCTCTGTATTCGATTGAAATGACTCTAACTGTACACTCTTTTGTTGCGCAAGCTGTGTCAGTGACTGATTAATACTGTCAAGAGTATCGGAACCATAAGTCTCGGGTTCTCGGCTTCCAAGCATATTGAGGTTTGGGCCATGTATGACCAGTATTTTTGACATCTTATATTTTTGTATGCGTCTAGACGCTTATCTTCGTAAAGTGTGTAGTAATTCTCACATAGTCGGAATATAGAGTCCAGTTATGTGTGTTATTTACCTATTTAGCGAAGTTGTCGACAATGTTATGGTTATCTGCATCTGTTTCAACTACCTGCTTTCAATAAAGGCGTTAATTCTGTACGTAATTGTTCTAAGGTGATTTTGCCGGTGTGTGAGTAATGAATTTTCCGTTGTTGATTAATAATAGCGGTAAAAGGCAAACCGCCACTTTTGTTAGCAAAGGCAGCGTTATACATTGGTATTTGATTGCCTGCTAGGAAGGATGGGTAATTCATCCCATATTCTGATGCAAAACTACGGACATTCTGTTCGCTATCAAGCGCCAGCCCAAGTACCTGAATTTGGCCTTGGAATTCATTTTGCAATGCAATAAGCGCTGGAACTTCCTCACGGCATGGGGCGCACCACGGAGCCCAGAAGTTAACAACTAAAATGGGCTGTTGCCAGTTCCCGATGACCTTTTGGTTGCCATCCAGATCCGTTAACGGGATTGCATCGAGTGATATTTCAGCGCGTTTCTCTTCTAGCGTTGGCTGAGTTTTGTTGGCCGCTAGCTCAGGGTTGGATGTGGACAAACTAAACAAGCCAGCGCCCGCTAATAGTGCCCCAAGGCTGACAAGAGTGAGAATGATTGTTTTGCTATTCATCTAAGTGAGTCATCTGAGTTTTCGAGGCAGTAAGTATAGACTTGGTTGATGCGATTGGAATGTAAGTTAGCTATTGAAATGTCAACCTTACATGGGCGGCAAAGTCTTGCCCAGACATTTCACCCACGACGCGACGGTTTCGTATTTCAAGACCGCTCTTATCAAAAAACAGTATGGCTGGTGGGCCATAAATACCGAGCGAATTCATAAGGTTAGAGTCAGTCGAATCGTTGGCAGTCACATCAGCTTGTAGCGTGCTCACTTGATCTAGTGATGCCAGTACGCCGGGATGAGTAAAGGCATATTTTTCCATTACTTTACAGGAAACACACCAGTCAGCATAAAAATCGAGCATGGTGGCTTTATTGCCAGCCACCGATTCACTCAAAGCGCTTTTTAAACCTTCGGTGCCTTTAATCTGTTTGAAATTGATATGATCCGATTGATTGCCATAGGTTTGATTTGATAAATCACCAGATTTCATGCCACTGGCAATGCCCTTCAAGGGTTGTATTAAATCTTTGCTATCAGACGCGGCACCTATTAAATTAACCGCACCGTAAATCAATAGAATAACACCAAGGCCCTTGCACAATTTGCGCCAGCCGCTTGCCGGTTGCGGGAGCTTTTCCAGTGCACCCATATAGATAGCAGAGGTGATGGTGAGTATGGCAATGAGCGTCATAGTGGCTGCAGTGGGTAGGACTCTCTCAAGTAACCAAATCGCCATGGCGAGCATAACAACACCGAACACCGATTTGACCACATCCATCCAACCACCGGCATGCGGCAGGATTTTACCCGCTGATGTACCGATCAATAACAATGGGGTACCCATGCCGATACCGAGCGCAAACAAAGCCAGGCCGCCGAGCTGCCAGTTTTGGGTTTGAGATATAAATAGTAATGCACCGACCAGAGGAGCGGTAATACAGGGGCCAACAATGATAGCTGAGAAAAGTCCCATGACACCCGCACCTACGAGAGATCCGCCTTTCTGCTTGTTGCTAAATGCGGTAAGACGGCTCTGTATTGCATTTGGCATTTGAAGATCGTAAAAGCCGAACATAGACAAAGCTAACAGCACAAAAATGGTGGCAAAAATGGTCAGAATAATCGGATCCTGAAACCATATTTGAATGTTATATTCAGCACCGTAATAGCCAACGATAGCACCAATCAAGGCGTAAGTAACTGCCATTGTAAGTACGTAAACTAGCGAGAGATTAAAAGCACTGCGTGTGCTTAGCTTTTCTCTCTGGCCGGCAATAATGCTCGATAAAATAGGGATCATCGGGAATACACAAGGCGTAAAAGTTAGGCCAATACCCGCCAGAAAGAATAGCCCAATAATCAGCAATAGGCTTTTATCTTGGAGTAACAGTTGTGCGTATTGATCTTGCTCAGACTGAAATGCCACTTGAGATGTTACTAAAGCAGACGAAACATTGATTTCGGGTTGCATCGTTTGAGGTGGTTGATCTGAAATGGCAACCGTGCCGGTATTGCTATTTACCGTGAGATATTTAGTAATAGGCGGGTAGCAAATTCGATCTTCAATGCAGCCTTGATAGCTATAGGCTAAGGTATAGCTTTGGGAAGCATTGGCTGCGGAAGATATTGAAATAGAAAGTGGCAATTGGTCATGATAGACCTCGGTTAAACCGAAGAATTCGTCACTTTTCTTTTCACCTGTGGGCTTGATTAATGGGCCTATGGAGTGACCCTCGCCGTCGACTAGATTGATATCGACCTTGTCTCTATAAACGTAGGCGGTGGAGATTATAGTAATATCTGTATCGATACGATCAATTGCAGTTAATGCTGCGGTTAGCATAAATGCGTTGTCTGAATGTGGAATTTCTTCTTCGCCAGCTAAACCAATGAGATCGCCGAGCGATTGCAGCTCTGATAGAGTATTTTTGCTCGATGCTAAGTCGGAAGAAAAAATATTGCTTTGTTGTGCTGGTTGACTTGTATTACTTAAAAGCAAGCTTTGCAATGCTGTGCTGTTTTCGCCTGTATCGAACGTATTGGATTGGGTAGTAACGGATGTCGCTATATAAGGCACCGCTTTAATAGTGTCGTTAATTTTTTGGCTAGAGCCGATTGAAACAATCAACAGTTGATCGAGTGGTGGGTAACAGATACCAATATCTGCGCAGCCTTGCCCCGTTGCTTTCACTCTCAATGTTGTTAGTGATGGGGCGCTAATAAGATCGTCAAGTAGTTTACTTTTAAGAATGGGTAACTCGATTCTAAGGTTATCGCGATAGGTCTCGACCTCACCAAAGAATTCATCTTGCTTTACTTTACCCTCCGGCATGAGTGGTTCGGCAAAGCTGAAGCCCGCGTTCTCGATGTCAAACTTGAAACGCTTGCGGTACATATAATTGCCAGGTGCGATATTATACTCGGCAATGAGGCTATTATTTTCTACCTTGGCGGTTAACTGAAAGGCTAGCTCGGGTCGAAGTAGTTCATCACCTTGTATGGCTGACGATACGCAAGATACGGAAAACAATATAAATGACAAGAACCAAGCAATAGATCTTGTTTTGAAGCTGTTTAAAAAAATCATTTTATCGGTTATATTTCAAGCGTTGATTTAAGTCGTGTCCTGTTAAACCCTATTGAGTTAATTAAGTTGAATTGACTCAATAAAATTTACATTAGTTTGAGTGTATTAAGATCAAAATGTTTAGATTTATTTTCGTTTTTAAAAATGGTCGAAGCGTTTACCGGCACTGTCATTTTAGGCAAACCATTGAAAGAGTCGAAAAGTAGTCATATATAAGGCTTATTATTTCATTATTGATAAATATACTCGATATGTATTATGCAATGTAACCGCAATAAGATAAGAATTTATTTAGAATCATCTATTTGCAATGATCATTTGTAATTCAAGCCAAACAATTATCTAGTGTAGTCACGAGGGTTATATGTTTCCATTCATCACAGTAATATTTTTACTAGTCCCCATTGTAGAAATATTTTTGCTCATTCATGTGGGTGGTATCATTGGAGCACCATGGACTATTTTACTGGTGGTGTTAACCGCTGTGATTGGTGTCAGGTTGCTTAAAATACAGGGCATGTCGACCTTAAAGCGGGCTCAGAACAAAATGCAAACTGGGCAAATGCCGGCTCAGGAAATGCTCGAAGGCATGGGTCTGGTTGTGGCTGGCGCATTTTTGTTAACGCCCGGGTTTTTTACTGATGCAGTTGGTTTTTTATTGCTACTGCCGCTGACCAGAGCCTGGTTAGTAGGTAAAATAGTCACTTCATTTATGTCCTCAGGACGATTTGTACAAACACCATTTAGCTCTAGCGAAGGCGCTCCGCTTGACCCAACGATTCGCAAATCTACCAACGATGACAATGTAATAGATGGTGTAAATTATACTCGCGAAGATTAGGCGTCTGCTGGGCTTAGGATTAATCTGCTCGACCATCGACCTTAGGTTGTTCCCCTTTTATGCATTCTCAACAGAATCTGGTGGGAAAGTTATTTAAGCCAGAATTCTCAGATCAAATTGTAGAATAAAACTATCGTTCTCCTTATTTGATTTAAAAAAACCCACTCAAAATGATAATTGTTCATTACGATTATCTCAGTCCAACAGGCTTCTAAGTTTCAAGCTAGCTTCAAATAACTATTTTTTAATAAGCGGCTTGAAACTCATCATTTCACCCCCAAATGGCTTGACTAAGAACCAATGCTGAATATTATTAGCACTCTCTTGTAGAGAGTGCTAACTCGCAGGAAATTCTGATCGACTAGTTTTTAGGCTAGAAAGATATTTTAAATCATAACTAATTTAGGAGAATAGCAAAATGAATATTCGTCCCTTGCATGATCGTCTGGTCGTCAGACGTAAGGAAGAAGAGCGTACTACACCTGGCGGTATCGTCATTCCTGATTCAGCCGCAGAAAAGCCAAGTACTGGTGAAGTGATTGCTGCTGGTAAAGGCAAGATCACAGATTCTGGTGACGTTCGTGCTCTAGACGTTAAAGTTGGTGATGTTGTTTATTTCGGCAAATATGCTGGCACCGAACTGAAAGTTGACGGCGAAGAACTGCTAATCATGCGCGAAGATGACATCATCGCGGTTGTTGAATAATTTATACACTAAAGGTTAATTCACTATGAGTGCAAAAGAAGTAAAATTTGGCGATGACGCACGTTCGCGTTTGGTCAACGGCGTTAACATCCTCGCTAACGCAGTAAAAGTAACGCTAGGACCAAAAGGCCGCAACGTTGTACTAGACAAGAGCTTTGGTGCTCCGACTGTTACAAAAGATGGTGTTTCAGTTGCGAAAGAAATTGAACTAGAAGACAAGTTCGAAAACATGGGCGCACAGATGGTTAAAGAGGTTGCGTCGCAAACTTCTGATATCGCTGGCGACGGCACAACAACAGCCACAGTTTTAGCTCAAGCGATTGTTCGCGAAGGCATGAAAGCCGTTGCTGCTGGCATGAACCCAATGGATCTTAAGCGTGGTATTGACAAAGCTGTTGCTGCTGCCGTTAAGAACCTACAAGAAAGTTCTACACCTTGTTCTGACAGTAAAGCGATCGCACAAGTGGGTAATATTTCTGCTAACTCTGATTCCAGTGTCGGAAGCATCATTGCTGAAGCAATGGAAAAAGTGGGCAAAGAAGGCGTTATCACAGTTGAAGAAGGATCATCTTTTGACAACGAACTTGACGTTGTTGAAGGTATGCAGTTTGACCGTGGTTACCTGTCTCCTTATTTCGTAAACGACCAGGCTACAATGTCTGTCGAACTCGAAGATCCAATGATACTTCTTTATGACAAGAAGATTTCTAACATCCGTGATTTACTACCAATTCTGGAAGGCGTTGCTAAGGCAAGCCGTCCATTATTGATTATTGCTGAAGACATCGAAGGCGAAGCATTAGCCACTTTGGTTGTTAACAGCATGCGCGGTATCGTTAAAGTTTGTGCTGTTAAAGCACCTGGTTTTGGCGATCGTCGTAAAGCAATGCTGCAAGACATCGCTGTATTGACTGGTGGACAGGTTATCTCTGAAGAAGTTGGAATGAGCTTAGAGAAAGCTACTCTGGAAGATCTTGGTTCTGCTAAGAAAATCTCGATCTCAAAAGAAAACACCACTATCGTTGATGGTGCTGGTTCTGCTGATGACATCAAGGGTCGTATTACTCAAATCAAAGCACAAATGGCTGAATCTACTTCAGACTACGACACTGAGAAAATGCAAGAGCGTCTGGCTAAGATCGCCGGTGGTGTTGCAGTAATCAAAGTTGGTGCTGCGACTGAAATCGAAATGAAAGAAAAGAAAGCCCGCGTAGAAGACGCGCTGCATTCAACTCGCGCTGCGGTTGAAGAAGGTGTTGTTGCTGGTGGTGGTGTTGCTTTGATTCGTGCTTGCGCTGCAATTGCTGATCTTAAAGGCGACAACGACGACCAAACTGTTGGTGTTGATATTGCACGTCGTGCAATGGAAGAGCCAATGCGTCAGATCGTATCTAACGCTGGTGACGAAGCTTCAGTTGTTGTTAACGCAGTTAAAGCCTCTAAAGGTAATGATGGCTACAACGCGGCAACTGGTGAATATGGCGACATGATTGCAATGGGTATTCTTGATCCTACTAAAGTCACTCGTTCTGCACTGCAAAATGCAGCGTCAGTCGCTGGTCTGTTGATCACTACTGAATGCATGATTGCTGACGCACCTGCTGATAAAGGCGCTGCGCCTTCTATGGGCGACATGGGCGGCGGCGGCATGGGTGGCATGGGCGGCATGATGTAAGCTACCTACTACAATCCCAAGTAGTACCATAAAGGCCCGTAAACTTAGTGTTTGCGGGCTTTTTTATTGCTTGCTAGTTTTATTTAGTCTTAAAGTGTTCCATTAAATCGCAGGATATTCAGGGCTTTATGAAGAGGTAGAGTATGAATCACAGGCTTAATTTTTATATTTTTTGGCTGTAATATCTCAACTTGTGCTTCTATCGATACCCCTCCTTAGGTGGTGTAATGGCATTAGCAGCCTGTATTAACTGCTGAAAAGTAGTGAATTAAAGTTGTGGTGTAGGCAATATCTCAGCAATTTATTGCTTACGTTCGATAATAATTCTGTACTGTCAGTTGGACCTACAAAGCAAATTGCTGCAATTCAATTTATCATATAACTAAAACTAAAACTAAAACTAAAACTAAAACTGAAACTGAAACTGAAACTGAAACTTAGAGTGTGTTGGTGATTAGCATCACGGGTTTTAAAAGCAACGCTCACAAGTGGAGAATAAGCCTGTTTCGTTAAAGTAACCGGTAGGATTGAACCAGCTTAGCTTATTAATTCTATTTTTTTAACTGAATTATTCAGCCAGTAATTTTTTTATATCTCGGGCTATATCAGCCGGTTTAGTTGTAGAAGCATGGCGTTTCGTCACTTTGCCTTCTTTGTCCACTAAAAACTTAGTGAAATTCCATTTGATCGTCTTACTGCCCATTATCCCCGGCGCTTCTTTTTTTAGATATTGATAAACTGGCGCTGCGTCCAAACCATTGACTTCAATTTTCTTGAACAAGGGGAAATTAATATTAAAGTTTAAACGACAAAACTCTTGGATTTCGGCATCGGCTCCAGGCTCTTGGTGACCAAACTGATCACATGGGAAACCAAGTACTTCAAAGCCTTGCGATTCAAATTGTTTATATAGACTCTGCAAGCCTTCATATTGAGACGTAAAGCCACATTTACTGGCGGTGTTAACGATCAATAAAACTTTGCCCTGATAATCTCTAAAATTTATATTTTCGCCATTACTTAAGGTGGCTTCAAACTGGTATATGGTATCCGACATGATTATTCTCTTTATGATAACTTGTTTTATATGTTGTTATAATCCATCCATGTTTCAACTATTTAAGTTAATGATTTTAAATAAAGGTAATTCTTAATGAAGTGAAGTAAATGGGTACAGAAAACAACATACATTTAATTTGATGTCGCAAGTATAGAGAAAAGTCACTCCTTAAAATCACTTAATCTACGATTGGAAAACATTGGTTTCAGGCAATCATTAACAATTTTTGACTTGGGTTAAAATGAAATTTAAGCTAAAAATTTGTTTGCCAGTCATCACTGTCCGAGGACGCCCGAAGCTTTCTCTGTTACTGCTTGCTTATTGCGAGTGTCTTTAGGAGTCAATTAACACTTTGAAGTCGTTACCATTTGATTTCTTCATCAGTCCCTTTTTTAAGACCAAAACTCAGGGGAATATGGGCTTTAATGCTAGTGTAATCTGACACTTCAGATAGGTTGCACAGACTAGCCCAAATAGGATTCAGACCAAGGTAAGCCATATACATGAGAGGTTTCCTCACTCAACGTGTTCGTGATTTATAACGACGATTCAAAAAGTAACCAGTGTGTTCATTTCCTTATTCGTTTGACGATCCATGGGTCCACTTAAACATTTTATCAACCAGCCTGAATCATTCAAACGGTTAAGGTATTGCTCAATTAGTCTATTGACCAATACCTGATGAGTCGGATTATCCAACGAGTTAGTGCGTCATTTTAGGACATCAGATGGGCCGGTAAATAAATAAGACCAATGGTCGAGAGCGTTATTATGTTTACAGCGCTTGGCCTTTTGTGGCATCAACTTTACGACGATGTGAATATTTTTGGATATCACTAGTCACACTAAATACTTTGTTTTTTGAAATAAAATTTCATTATAAATACGATATAGATAGTAGTAACCTACCTAGTAGGAAACAGTTAGTTAACAAGGTGGATCTTCAACGGCGACAGGCTGTTTTCTGGGTTGGTTCACCCTAGCTTTCTTTAAAGTTGGGTTATATCCATTGATTCTTGATGTTTTAAGCTAAGTGGGCAACGATATATCGTTTATTAGAGAGTGCCTGTTCTTAATTTTTTGCCTTTTGTTTTTTTAGGTTCAAACCGATGCGTGTTGAAGACTATAAAATGGTTTTAATACATCGAATAATTCGATTTATTAAGCAACTTTATTCGTCACTCAATCGCTATAAAAAAATTCTACAATTTATGTTTATATTTTATAATTGCAAATTCAGGTTGAACAATTCTCAAGTTACTTAATCAATTAAAACAAACAATAAAATGAAACGAATTATCCTATTTATCATGACTAATATTGCGATCATGATTGTTCTGAGTATCACTCTAAGGCTGTTAGGTGTTGATAGCCTATTGGCTGAAAACGGTTCGGATCTAAATATCCAGGCTCTAGTGATATTTTCCGGCGTAATTGGCTTTGGTGGCTCGATTATTTCATTACTAATATCTAAATGGATGGCCAAACGGATGACATCTGCCATGGTAATCATTCAACCAAAAACAAATGTGGAAAAATGGCTAATCAGCACTGTCGAAAATCAGGCGCGTATTGTTGGTATTAAAATGCCGGAAGTGGCCATATTCCCTGATTTGGCTATGAATGCCTTTGCAACAGGTGCTAATAAAAATAATGCGTTAATAGCGGTATCTCAAGGTCTGCTTAATAATATGACGCAAGGAGAAATTGAAGCGGTTATCGGCCATGAAATGAGCCATATTGCTAATGGTGACATGGTTACACTGGCGTTGGTTCAAGGTGTGATCAATACCTTTGTTGTGTTCTTGTCACGTATAGTTGGACATCTAGTAGATCGAGTAATTTTAAAAAATAATCAAGGTCATGGCATTGGCTATTTTGTTACGGTTATTATTTCACAGGCCGTTTTATCCATACTCGCATCAACTATCGTAATGTACTTTTCCAGAAAACGGGAATTCGTTGCCGATACAGGAGGCGCTGATTTAGCAAGTCACCAAAATATGATTGGCGCTCTTAAACGTCTTGGGCAGGTAGAACCAGAAGCACTGCCTGAACAAATGGCCGCTTTTGGAATTAATAATAAAAGTAGCTTAATGTCTTTATTTTCATCTCATCCTCCTATTGAAGCTAGGATAGAAGCATTAGAACAGCGTTCAAAACGGCTGAATGGTCAGACATAACCTTAGGAATTGATCAACAAGGATAATAAGGAGAACGCTACCGTTTTTGATACAGGTCACAGAATAGTTTATGCCTATGAAAGGCTGTATTTTGAGGAGTGACTCATTACAAAACATTAAAATGAAGTAGGTGACTTGAAGGTCTATGATTCAGTGAATCAAATTCATTTTAGAATTGACCAAGATGTTGGTATTTACAACGCAGAGTGAGAGCCTTGGACTTTTGAGAAAACGCCTGATCAGGCTTATTTTGGAATAGAGGCGTTGCCTAAAGCAGCGTAAATTTTAAACACAGAATACATTTAAGAGGCTGTCCAACTTTTTGGGTCCATTTCTGTGTTAAAGGTTTGAAAATCAGTTTAATGGGACCCAAGCTTGCGACAATTTTTTTTAGCTAACGTAGCATTGGAAAATAAAAAACCAACAATAACCTGATCGAATCTTCATTCGTTGGATTGCTATGTTCTGGGGTTGGTCAATAGGCTGAAGAATAACTAAAAATAGCAATTTTGCCTAAATCCATGTTTTCACATTTATTTTGACTTTTCTTAAAAGAAGCAGAGAGTTTAGGCTAAATTAATGTTTCAAATGGTTAGGAGTCAATTGATATTCAGTTTTTTTACTAAATTATCCAATGTCTTCGACGGTGTTTAAAGGCTTCCGCTCATGTCGATATAGGCTTCAAATCGTTCCTTAATCTCACTTACGTATTTGACTGGTTCTCGACCATTCACGTAACCATATCGTGCCTTGCTGGAGTATTCTCGTTTAGACAATAACAACATAGCATTTTCGGTATTACCGAACCATTTTTTGTTATTCAGGCCCAGTTCTTTGGTCAACCTTCTTGCGTCTTGCACATGACCTAGCCCAGCATTATAGGCCGCCAGAGAAAACCAGAGCCGCTCACCAATAGGTAGTTCTGAATCAAATCGATCACGTAACCAGCTCAAATATTTAACGCCACCCTTAATGTTACCGGCCGGATCGTTCATGTTATCAACCCCAACTGAGAGGGCTGTTCGAGGCATTAATTGCATAAGACCAATAGCGCCAGCTGGAGATTTGGCTTTAGGATCAAAACCACTCTCTTGATACATTTGGGCTGTAATTAACCGCCAGTCGTAACCATATCGATTAGAATATTTTTTGATGAGTTTGTCGAAAGGAGAAATCTGGCCTTCTAAAGTATCGACTATCCGTCCTTTTGCCAGACGCTTGACGGAACCCTTGTTTTTAAAATATTTTGCATAAAGAACATTATAATATTCTCCTTTATAGGTTTTCTTTATAAATTTATTTAAAGCAGTTTGTAGTTTAATATTTTTCTTTTTTATTGCGATGGAATGCGCGGCCTCTGTTTCAAGCTTCAATGCCGAACGTACGGGCTGTGAATCGGCAAGCGCAATTTCAAGTAAGTGCTCGTCAGCGAGTGTTGCATCGTAAGTTTTATCACCTACCTGTTGAATCAATTGTTCGATTTCAATCGAGTCGTCGACTGATCGAATATTTAAATTTGCGCCATTCTGCTGGAGTTTCGCTAGGCTTAAATTTTCACTGCTATTCAGACGCACGGCCAATACTTGTCGATTTAAATCTTCGATGCTTTTGGTTTTATTATCTCGGTGCACGATGATATGACGTGATGCAAAATGATAAGGCTGAGTAAACTCGACACTCTGAGCTCGCCGGGAATCTAATGCCTCTAGAAAACCCATGGCTAAATCGGCTTTCCCATCAATCAACCAATCATAGAAATCGTCATGGCCGGGTGGGACTATAACTTTTAGGCGGAGGTTATGAAAACGGGCAAATTCGCTAATGATTTCGTATTCAAAACCCATTAATTCTCCTCGATATAGAAAATATGAGGCTGAATTATTACGTAACAAAACTCGTAGTGTTTTCCGTTTTTTTATTAGATCAAAATCTCCAGAAAATATGTTTCTTTTTTCATCTACGGCATGTTCAAGTTGCAAATATCGATTGATCTCAGAAACTAGTTGCACCGCATTTTTACGGATACCCCAGCCTATGTTTCGCTGACTGCTAAAATTAATGGCGACTTTAATATCATTGCGATAGCTCTCAAAAATATCAACCAGATTATCATCCATAATAGTTGCATCTATGTCCCCGGTTACAAGAATATCCAACAATTGTTCACGATTGGTATGATCGGGCGCAGAAAGGATGTCTATCGCGGGGTATTTATTCTTCTTTAGCCATTGAAGTGCATGCCAAAAGGTAGACCCTACATTTACCATTACTTTTTTGCCGTTAAGGTCGGCCACAGTTTTAATAGAGTCATTATTTTTCGAAACAACTATCATTTCTTTGACGTGATCAACAGGTACTGAAAATGAAATTTTCTTCAATCGTTGGTCGTTAATGGTCAGATTCGCGACGATAATATCGCCTTTACCTGCCTCAAGCGCCGGTATGAGTTTAGCAAAGCTACTCACGAGAACCAGTTCTGGTCTTAACCCATGACTGGAAGCGAAAGCTTCCGCGACGGCCAATTGTTCTGCGAGTGGGGAAGGTTTTCGAGGTAGGTAGCTTACTCGGCTGTAGTCACGCTGCACCAGTATGCGTAGTTTTCCACTTGCGAGTATCTCATTAAAATCACCTTGCATAATTTCAATCTGATTGACCGTAGTAAGGCTTCGATCAACCAATGCCTCAACGTTTAATGACAGGCAGAAAAGACCGAATAGTAAGGTTAGACTCAATAATGACTGGTTTTTGGCATCAGGTATTAGCATGCAGGCTCCTCTATTGATCAGGCATCATATCAAAATAGTTAGAAAAATAAACTCGGCTGGGAAATAAGCGGAAAAGGGTAGGGGATTTAGATTTCAGCTCACTAGCTGCAATCGACTGGAATAACAAGAGCCACACGTTACAGTCTGTATTGTGGACCGTTTAAAAGCCATATCTGAAACTAAAACATTCAATCAGAGTGTCCTAATATAGGGCTGCCCGATTTTGATGGCCTTTAACCCTAGAGCCGATACGCCCAACGGTCTAAAATTCAAGCTCACCGATTACTTAGAGCTTGTTGATTGGACCGGCAGGATATTGCTGAGATAATAAGCGAGGTGCAATATCTGAAAAGCACTCTTCAAGTACGTCAACAATTGTATATCGACCCAAATCACAGATGTTATCTGAGTCGAAGCTTTGAAAGGCACTAGTCGGTAAGTTAAATGAAACGAAGCAAGCCTGTCAACAATTTGAGAAGTTGTGAGTGTGTGATGTCAGTGCTTATTTTGTACTTGAGTAAATGCCTGTAAAAATATTGGAATCAATTTGGCCGCATCACAGGCTGTCGTATTGTTATAATTTTGATCCATCAAATGGTCTCAGGTAATTTGAAAAGACTCATTCGGTTCGAGCCCATTCATTTTTAATCTAGTTTTATTTTTGCTTAAATGTTTTTAAGATTTTGGGTCTGATTTAAGAATTTTAAAAGGCGTCTTTATTTTCATCTATTAAATTGTATTAAGTGGGTTCAGTCTAGGTCAACTTTTTCAGCGAAGCGAACGAAGTTTCGGCGAGGGAGGCTTTTTGCATCGTGGACAATAGTCATAATCCAAGCTGTCTAATATTGCTAAAAATTGTGAGCGAAAACCTTTATCTTGTTGGTACCGTTTTTATTACCCGATATGGTTACTTTTTGATAGCCAGCTATCAGAGTTGGTCCCATGGTAACTCCGTAGCCACAGGTCTATTTCCTTTGTAGGTTTTGGTTTGGAAAAATAATAGCCCTGAAGTCGCTCGCATCCCAGATTTTTAAGCACATCGACGTGACTTTGGGTTTCAACGCCTTCGGCGACGACTCGCAGGCCAAGGTTGTGACCCAGGTCGACGATCGACTTAACAATCAAAAGTTTGTTTTTATGATCCAGTTTTTTCACAAAAGACTGGTCAATTTTGACTTCTTTAACGGGGAGTTGATGGAGATAGGTTAACGAAGAATATCCAGTACCAAAATCATCGAGCGATAATTCAATACCTTCTGCATTTAAATTTCGCAACTGTTCCTCCACTCGAGGAGAATTGTTTATTAACAGATTTTCGGTTACTTCCAGTACCAGAGTGCCCCTAGGTATGCCCCAGCTCTGCATAAGCTTTACGATCCACTCGGGTTCCAATACATCACTATCGATAAAGTCTTGTGGAGAGACATTGACGGATACATTGCTTATCACGTCCTCTTTAATCCAGCCTGCACATTGCTCGATAGCCTTTTCTATAACCCATCGAGTAATCAATGAAATCATATTGTTCTGTTCGGCAAAAGGGATAAAATCGTTTGGTGGCACTATTCCACGATCCGGGTGGTGCCATCGTACCAGAGCCTCGAGTCCAGGTGAGGATTGGTGATTTAAATCCACTTGAGGTTGATAGTGAATTTCCAACTGGTTTTCTTTTACCGCCGTAATCAGATCAGCCCGCAGATTTATGGCCAATTCGTTATTGGGATTAATAGATTCGTCGTAGACAGTATACGTTTTGCGGGAACGTTTCGCTTCATACATCGCGATATCAGCCTTACCTAACAATTCATCAACGGTGTTACCGTGAATTGGATATTCCACAATGCCAAAGCTACCACTAACAGGTATCGTGTGTTCTTCGAATCCTATTGGCAAATCAAACACCTCAATTAAATCCTCTATTACCTGAGCCGCTTCTACCTGGGTAGTTTCATTCAAAATCAGACAGAATTCATCGCCACCAATACGAGCCAGCGTGTCACTATCTCTCAATCGAGCTTCCATTCTGTTGGACGCTTCCTGCAAGACTAGATCTCCAGCCCGATGTCCTAACCTATCGTTTATGGCTTTGAAACCATTTAGGTCCAACATCAACAAGGCCAGATGGCTGTTAGCTCGTTTGGCTAATGCAATATAGTGTTTGCCACGATCCAACAATAGCTTCCGGTTTGGCAACCCTGTCAATGGGTCATGCAGTGAATCATAGATATTTTTTTGGCCAGCGTCGGCAAGTTGAGTGGTGAGCGCCTCTAGCTCACTATTGCGCTGAGTCAATAAAATATTGTGTTGCCATAGTTGTTTAAAAATTGTTACCTTGCCGATCAATATTTCGTCATTAAGTGGTTTGCATATATAATCGACTCCTCCAGTCCGATAGCCCTTGATTAAGAACGTTTCTGCCTTACTGATTGCAGTCAGAAAAATAATGGGAGTTTTTGCGGTGTTTTTATTCGACAATATTAAGTCAGCGGTTTCGAAGCCATCCATCTCTGGCATATTCACATCGAGTAGCACTAGGAAGAAGTTATGATTCATTATTTGAACCAAAGCTTCTTGACCCGAACTCGCCTCTATAATATCGATGTGCAGTGACATCAATACTCTACGTAAGGCATACAAATTATTGGGCTCATCATCTACAATAAGTACCTTCGGCAGTGATTCATTCATTTTACAAATCCATTAGTAATAACTTTAATTCATTCAGCGAAAAGGTTTTATCCACCCCAACGGTTTCAATAGCCGCCCGCGGCATTGTATCTACTTCGGCTTCTTCCGGGTCTTGCACCAAGATTAGTCCATTGTGATTTTTAATATTGTGAAGTCCTTTGCTGCCGTCGTTACTGGCGCCGGTCAAAATAGCGCCCACTAATTTTTCGCGAAAAATATTGGCCGCGCTGTCAAATAACACGTCGATCGACGGCCGCTAGTGGTTGACCCAATCATCGACCGAAAGATTGAAAGTTCTATCGTTTTCAACCAACAGATGGTAGCCCGGTGGTGCAAAATAAATATGACCTTCAGTTATCGGCATAGTTGGGCTCGCCCAGGATACCGGCAGCTGACAAATCCTAGAATAATAGGACGGTAAATAATCATTATTGTTGTTGGCGCCTATATGTTGCACGATAGCCACCGGTATCTTGTAATCATCGGGCAATGCTGGCAATAACCTTGATAATGCTTGCATTCCACCTGCCGAGACACCGATGACGATAAGTTCATACATGCGCTAGCCGGCGATATATTCGTTCTTTGGGCTCAAAGCTTTCGTACTCGTGATTACAATCTGAATAGCTTAGCGATTCTTGGGTGCCCAAGACTAAAAAGCCACGAGGCACCAGACTGTCGGAGAATAACTTTAATGATCGATTTTGAAGATTCCGATCAAAATAGATCATCACATTGCGACACATCACTAAATTCATTTCGGCAAAAACTCCATCGTTTATAAGATTATGATTGGCGAAAGTGATTCGATCACGCAAAGCTTTCACCATGCAGGCAGAGTCGTAACCTGTCCGACAATAATCCGAAAATGAGGATTTTCCGCCCGATTCAATATAATTATTGGCATAAAATTTCATCAAATTGATAGGGAAAATTCCTTTTTTAGCCGATGACAGCGATTTGTTATTGTAATCTGTCGCATAAATTTGGCAACGATCCAGCAGACCTTCTTCTTGCAGCAAAATTGCCATCGAATAAACCTCGGCTCCGGTGGCGCAACCGGCATGCCAGATATTGATTCGGGAATAGGTGCGCAATTTGGGAATGACAGTGTCGCGTATCTTTTTAAACACCCAAGGGTCACGAAACATCTCTGTGACTGTAACCGACATGTCAGTCAAAAAACTCTCGAAAAAATCTTGATCATGCAAAACCAACGGGATCATTTCAGATATCCGTTTTAATCCAGTGTTAGAAAGGCGTTGAGCAACACGACGATTCAACGAAGCACGTGCATAATTACGAAAGTCGTACCCCCAACGCTTGAATATAGCATCCAGAAACAAGTCGACTTCTAGCTCATTAATCTCGGCCTTTTCCATGATCTAGGCGTTAGATTCAGTACGTTCAAACAACCATACGCGCAGCATTGCTTTCAGTTTATCGACATTGATTGGTTTGGTTAAATATTCAGATGCCCCGGCTTCAATACATAAGGCACGGTCTTCTGGCATGGCCTTAGCGGTCAATGCGATTACCGGTAATTTAGCAAATTTTCGTATCCCGCGTATTTTCCGCATAGCTTCGTAGCCATCCATAACGGGCATCATGATGTCCATTAACACCAGTTCTATAGCTGGACTTTCCTTGAGTTTATTAAGTGCAACTTGACCGTTTTCAGCCATCAAAACATTAAGGCCCAGGTACTGGAGTTCTCTCGACAGGACATAGACATTGCGCATATCGTCATCAACTAGAAGAATCGTTCTGTCCCGGAACAATATATCGTCGTTGTGAAGCATTCTAACGGCCTGTTTAGTCTCACTTTGACCTTTCACCGCGTCGCTGTGCAAAAACATTGCGACTTCATCAATCAAACGCTCAGGTGACTCAGCATCCTTGACAATAATACTGCTGGTAAACTCAGCGAGATGCACATTCTCTGCATCGGTCAACTCTCGTCCGGTATAGATGATAATCGGTGGCAGCGCTTTTCTGCTATTCGATGTCACTTTTTTCAGGACATCAAAGCCACTCATATCAGGCAGGTTTAAATCTAAAATGACGCAGTCAAACTGCGTCGACTTTATATGCTTGCAAGCATCGTTGCCATTAGCGGCAAATGCAAACTCAATGGTAGAGCCGCGAAACAGCGAAGCAATCGCACGTTGATTGTCGTGATCGTCTTCAACTACAAGAATGTGACGCATATTTTTCACTGATAGCTGGCCAATATTGCTGAGGGCTGATTCAATATCTTCCCGGGTAGCGGGTTTTTGTAAATAACCGGTGACGCCAGATGCGATGACTTCGCCTTGGCGATCATGACCAGAAATAACGTGTATTGGCACACTTGCAGTCCTTGCCTGATACTTTAATTGCTTGATCACCTGCAGGCCGTCGATATCGGGCAAACCCATATCGAGCAATATCCCACATAGCTGGAATTCCGTCGCCAAATACAATCCACTCCGGCCATCGGCTGCGGCCAGGCATTTGTAACCACTCGAACGGACCGTTTTCATCAGCGCTTTGGCAAAGTCCCGATCATCCTCGATGATCAGAATGTTTTGGTCGCCGTCATCTATTTGATTTCGATCATCGGAAATATATTGAGTTGGTTGAAGTTCTATTGCCGGCGCTGCTAATCCAGCTTTTAGAAGTGGCGCTAGTTGCTGCTCTTCTGGTTCGATCTGTTTTGGTTCAATGCGATCTGTTTCATTTAACGGCAAATAAAGACTGAAACAGCTACCTTCACCCTCTTTACTCTCAATCAGAATCTCACCACCCAGCAAATGGGTAAGTTCACGTGATATCGCGAGGCCCAGGCCGGTTCCCCCATGGTTTCGACTAGTCGTACCATCCACCTGTTGAAAGGCTTCGAATACCACTTGCTGTTTATCCGTCGGAATACCCTTGCCGGTGTCGATTACTGAAAATACCAACAGGTTTTTATTTTTCAGTTTATTTATTCCAGAGTCGGTGCTGGGGCTAAGTGGCGATATCCGTAATATCACTTCGCCGGTCTCGGTAAATTTGAACGCGTTAGAGAGAAGATTGTTCAATACTTGCTCTAGACGCTGCCCATCTGTTTTAATTGATTTAGGTGCCGTGTCGGTGATATCCACCTTGAATTTCAGATTTTCCGAAGTTGCAACTGGATCGAACAACCGTTGCAAGCCGGCTTTGATGGATTCAAGCTCTACCAATTCATAATTAACCGTCATCATGCCGGCCTCCACCTTCGATAAGTCCATGATGTCATTGATGAGGTTTAATAGATCTTGACCGCCTTCGTAGATAATTTTGGCATCTTCAATTTGCTCATCCTGCAAGTTGCCGAGGCGATCGGACATCAAACTTTTTGACAGTAATAACATGCTGTTTAACGGGGTGCGAAGTTCGTGCGACATATTGGCCAGGAACTGTGATTTATAGGTGTTGATCACCTTAAGTTCATGGGCTTGTTCTTCAAGTTCGACTTGAGCCTGCTTGAACGACATATTGCTCGCTTCGATTTCTTTTTTCTGCTTTTGCAGCGAGTCGGTCTTTTCCTCCAGTTCTTCATTGAAAATACGCAATTCTTCCTGTTGAGCCTGCAATTCCTCGGATTGAGTCTGCGACTCTTCGAGAAGATTACTGACTCTTTCCTGATTTTGTCCTGCGCGCACTGCTATTGCGATGGCACCTGACACTAATTCGACAAACTCTATCTGCAAGTCGGTGAATGGCTCGAAGGATCCTATTTCGATGGCACCGATGACCCGGTCTTCGAGCTTTAGCGGTACTATCATCAAGTGACGCGGTACTGCTCCACCAAGCCCCGAATTGATCTCAATATAATCATCTGGCAACTCTGATACCATAATGGTATTGGCGTCTTGAATAGCCTGACCTACCGAGCCTTCTCCGGCCTTAATCGTCCTCAGGGCCTGTTTGTGATGGGAATAGGCATAACTACCTGTGCGTATGTAGGCATCATTGTCATTGGCTAAATAAATAACACCGACGGAAGCCCCCACATATTTTGCCAAGCCGATGATTATACTGTTACTTAGCTCATCTAA
>CAWVZP010000022.1:0-25326 GCA_963934675.1 uncultured Gammaproteobacteria bacterium
TTTGGTCATTTAAATCCACTTCTCACCTGTAGCTGAGTGATCTTGCTAATCACCTAATTTTTTATTGAAGAGCTGTGCAGTTCCACATGCTGTTCCTTGATGGGATTTATGTAAAAAACAAATATGGTAGGAAATATTTGAACAGACCAATTCGCCGAAAACAGGAAGAACTAGCCAACTCGTACACACTATCAGCCACCGCGTAGCTATGTATTTTGAACGCCAGGGATGAGTTCAATACCTACTGACTTTAGTTTTAGGGAACGTCTTTAGCTAAATTTTCATATCTGCAAAATGGACGTTTCTCTATACCGGTAAGGAGGGGGAGTATATATTTCATATTTGTTAGTTTAATCTGAACCGGCTCTGTAAATGATAGTGGAAAGTATTTTGCGGTTACATTTGAGGGTATATATAAGAATAAGATTTATTATAATTCTGTTAATCAGATGGTTAAAAGTTTTTAGTTGATTATGACCCAAATCAGTGAGCCACGACGGCCAAAATAGTCAATGTATTTATTTCCGTCGACATCCCATTTTCTGGATCTCATTGCATTACAGGGATACAAACCATAGAGTTTGATGTAACGAGAGCCATGGACTATACCGCTAGGCAAATAATTTTGGGCTATTTCGCCTAATTCGAATGATTTCGGTGTTCGTTGGCAGTATGGCGTTTCGATGTTACTGGGAGATACGGGGGATGGCACATCCCATTCGATTTTTACTGATTGCTATTGACATAAATTGAAAGTCAGAGAGTGGCTCACAGAGATCAATATCACTTATTTCAAGTCCAAAGTCATCTCGGATTTGAAGCGTTTTCATGCATCATCGGCTTTGTTTGCGTAGTAACCAACAACGTCATTATCGGTTGTAACACCAAGCCCATTTAAACTACGGTTAACGTAATTAAAATAACAAATAATCTGGTTAGCTTCGAGTATTTCGCCATCATTGAGTCCATTTTCACGGAGTTTAACGATATCTGATTCCATTACTTCACCAGGACGCAACGTTAGAGTTTCAGCATATTGCATCAGTGCCAATTCAGCAGATTCAAACACTCTGGCGGGTTCTCTGTCATCGAGTGCGGCTTTAATGTCATCAGCACGGTGGTTATTGCCTATTAAATGCCGAGCATTCGCCCAGTGATTAGCGAGCGAATATTCGCAACGATTTAAAATCGAAACATAAGAACTAATGGTTTCCTGCAGCCACATGGGTAAAGTATTACTGTCGTCATGTAAAGCGGCACGATATAAAGTAACGTGACCACGCATGGTGTTTGGTCTCAGAGAATGAACGCGCATGACGTTGTCGACGGTTCCATGGGGAGTGCGTGAAAGACTGAGGGCGTCAAGCAAGTCTTTGCTTGCTTCTTCATCCGATATCATTTTTATCCAGGCGCTCATGATTACTTCTCAAGTTTATTTGTATTGTTAGTTTGACGATGGCGGTAGAATTATCGTTCACTCATCGATCAATAATGATTGAAACAGCTATTTAAAATTCATACTCTTGTCAATATTTAATAGTCACTGGCTTATAAAGTTGATGACTAAGCTCTTGCAAACCAGTAGTTAATATACCAAAAAAATTCCCATTTATAGATCAGCTGACTGCCTACGGCACAATAATGATACACCGCCTATCATTTGTGCAACTCACATCAGGATCAACATATCACTCATAGCTTAAACAAGATTTAACCTGAAGCCACGGCTTAATTGGTTTCAGTTTTTGTTTATTTCCTTTATGTTTTTAGCCCTGTTGAATCTGAAATGTGATTGAGGCTAATCGTCGAACTTCTGATACGGCAACGCTAGTGGAGGGGAAGTCTAAACTCCTCATCGCCGTTAATTCATTGACCATATTGTCGTAGCGCTCAAGTGCTTCGGAGTGACGCTCTTCCCACTGTGCCAATGCCTGAGTGATGTGACACTTATCGGTAACTGACTGCAGTATCATTTCTGTTAGATTGTGCTGGTTGATATGTAACTCATTACGCATGTTGACGATAGCGAGGTTGTTCCAGTGATTACGCACAATAGTTTTCGATATGGCACTGCGAATCCAGGGTAATTTTAAACGCTCAGATACAGCATAAAATAGTTTTGCAGTATTTTCAGTATCACTGAGTAGCTTGCTTTTAATTTCGATAATATCGAAAGCAGATGCCAATGTGGTTTTATCGGCTAGTTCTTCAGCAAGTTCCTTTGGCAGCTTGTATTTGATGAATTGTTTGCGTGAATCTACGTAGTTTTTCTTTGACTGCCCAATCATCGAGTTGGCAATAACTTTACGTAATACTTTGATGTCGGGTTTGTATCGTTCGATTAGCTGACTTACATCAACATTCGTGCTTTTATTACGTAACAACCAGCTAATAGAGCGTTCTAGTAATCCGCTGACGGAACGGAAGCATTCATAACGATAGTGTTCTGGCACGATATTGTCGAGTTGCTCAAGTGACTTCCAGGTGTGATTCAAATCAAATATATCGACACAGACAACATAAGCTTTCGCTATATTTTCAATACTGGCACCTGTTTCTTCGCGGATACGAAAGCCAAATCCAATTCCAATATAGTTGGTAATCATATTACTTATCAACGTCGCTATAATTTCTTTACGCAATGGATGTTGCAATATTTCTGGTGCATATTTTTGTTGTAGCTGTGTTGGGAAGTAATCGAGTAATAACTGGTTATAACAATCTTCAGTTAATGATGAAGAGTCCAACAACGCCTTTTTATAGGTCAACTTGCTGTATGACAGTAAAATAGATAGTTCTGGACGAGTGAGTCCTTTATTTTGTGCTATTCGTTCGACGACCTGTTCGTCATTTGGAAGGTTCTCAAGTCGACGGCTAATGACACCCTCGCGCTCAAGGTGGCGCATAAACCTGGCGTGTCGATGCATATTTAAAGCCGCATTTTGTTCTATGCTATCGATAATTTGAGTTTGTCGATAATTGTTGAGCAGGCAGTGCTCTGCAACTTCATCCGTCATTTCGACCAATAGATCATTCCGGTTTTGTTGGCTCAAACGTCCCACTTTGACTAATTGTGACAGCAAAATTTTGATGTTGACTTCGTTATCTGAACAATCGACTCCCGCCGAGTTATCGATGGAGTCGGTATAAATCAGGCCACCCGATTGGGCGTATTCGATGCGACCCCTTTGTGTAAGACCAAGGTTGCCGCCTTCACCGACTGATTTAGATTTGACTTGACACCCATCGATACGAATAGCGTCGTTATTTTTATCAGATACATCGGCATGTGTTTCACCCGAGGCTTTAATGTAAGTGCCGATACCACCGTTCCAGATTAGATCGACCGGTGCCTTTAATAAGAAAACGATAAGTTCATTGGGTGTAATGCTTGATTGTTTACAACCAATCAGGTGCTTGATCTCTGGGGATAAATCTATTTTCTTGGCTTTGCGAGAAAAAATGCCCCCCCCTTGGCTGATAAGTTTTTGATTGTAATCAGACCAGCTAGAACGTGGTAAATCGAACAAACGTTGGCGTTCGACAAAGCTTGTTTGAGTAATTGGGTTTGGATCGATAAATATATGCATGTGATTGAATGCAGCGACCAACTGAATACACGGAGATAACAACATGCCGTTGCCAAATACATCACCGGACATGTCGCCAATACCGACCACGGTAAAGTCTTCAGTCTGAATGTTTTTACCCACACCACGGAAGTGGCGTTTCACTGATTCCCACGCACCGCGAGCGGTAATTCCCATTTTTTTGTGGTCGTAGCCTTGTGATCCACCAGAGGCGAATGCATCGTCAAGCCAGAAATCGTGCTCGGCGGCTATGGCATTAGCAACGTCAGAAAATGCCGCAGTGCCTTTATCCGCAGCGACAACCAGGTAAGGATCGTTTGCATCATAGACTTTGGTAAGCCTTGGGTGTTCAATTTCATTGTTCTGAAGATTGTCAGTTAACGCCAGAAGAGCTTTAATATAAAGGGAATAACAAGCTTGTACCTCGGGATAAATGTCGGTGGCAGCAAGTTTAGAAATTTGTTTGGTGATAAAGCCACCTTTAGAACCCGCTGGGACGATAACCGCATTTTTAACCATTTGCGCTTTCATTAGGCCTAAAACTTCAGTTCGATAGTCTTCTTTTCGGTCAGACCATCGGATGCCACCCCTGGCGACTAATCCACCCCGCAAGTGAATACCTTCAAAGCGGGTGGAGTAAACAAATATTTCAAACCGTGGGTTTGGTTTTGGCATGCCTAAAATTGTACTTGAATCGAGCTTGAAGCTGAGACAACTATCGTCACCCTCAGGAGGCTGAAAGTAATTAGTCCGAACACTGGACTCGATTAAGTTAAGCATGTGTTTGTATATTAAATCATGATCGAGAGATTCGATGTGATGAAGCTTTTCTTTAATGGTTTCGACCAGATCTGGATAGGAATTTAAACCTGTCTTTTGAGGGTCAAATTTATGTAGAAAGCACTTGATTAAAAGTAAAGTGATTTCAGGGTAGGTGTTTAATGTCTCAGTAATGTAGGCGCTACTGTGTTGAAATCGAATTTGCTGTAAATAGGCGGTATAAGCTCTCAGGATCTGAATATTACTGGCTTTAATACAGGCGCTAAATAGTAGTTCATTAAACCCATCATTTTCGCTTCTTTTATGCCAAATGTTTTCAAACAACTCGGTGAAGTAACAAGGTATTTTATCGATATCGACATCACAGAGATTTTCACCTTCACCGAGTGTGAAATGCTGTACCCAAAAGATACGATTACCGAGTGTTATCTTGTAGGGCCGACTAATTAATACGTTCAGCCCCATAGACTCGAAGATTGGCATCGAATCAGATAGGTTAATGGAGTCGCCCATAGTGTAAATTTTAATTGAGTACTGCTCAGGATTTTTTTCTATTTTAACCAGTTGTGCCTGAACAGGATTGATCGTAGTAACGTCAGCTAAAATTGACAAATCGTATAAGGCATCGCTGGCAGCTAGGTCAACTTGATAATTGTGGGAGAAGGTCCCTTCGCTAACCTCAAGTGCTACTAGAGAAGGCTGAGTGCTGATAACACTTTGAAGTTCTTTATACCACTGATTGTCCACTAGCTTTACCCCGTTTGGATGACACAAATTAGTCGGTGAATTGTGTTTGTATTAACCTAATACTATATTTTTAAGATTAAATTCTTATTATTGTAATAGTGTAGCTATTTTTGCTCTTCAATTAAGTTTTATATCGTTTTTATCTATAGATTCTAGTAACAGCCTATATAGGCTCTCGGCTGCTAGCCTCTAAAATTGTTTTGACTTAAAAAACTGGTTGTAACGTTCTCGGTAGCTGAAATACTTTTAACAGAGCGGTGGTTGGACACTTGAACTCAAGAAAAACTGCAGCTAGTTTTAAGTCGACTGAATCACCACCGCCATACAAACGGTCACCTTGAATGGGAAAACCCTGTTCACTTAAATGACGACGAATTTGATGCTTACGGCCTGTTTCGATATGTACTTCAAGTAGAGATAGATTTTTCTCAGGGCAATACTCTAAGCGCCTAATGTTAGAGCAAGCGTATCGTCCATCAATGTCGGTGTTAATCGTAATTGGGTCGTCATGATTTGGAAATTCACCACAAACTATTGCTTTATATTTTTTTTCTATCAAGCGGCACTTGAATAGCTCCGACAGGTTTTGGACCATTTGCTTAGTATGAGCAATAACGATGAGACCACAGGCGGCTCTGTCTAGTCTGTGGACAATCATTGCTGGACGTTGTTTATCATCGTTTGATTCGATCCAACGATTAATAGTACAGTGATCAGCCCATTTTGATCCTTGACACAATACACCTCTGGGTTTGAACCAGATGCTGTAGGTTTCTTCATCTGATATTAATTTGGGTCGTGCGATTTCAGTATTAAGAACGTTTTGATCAAAATAAAAGTGTAACGAAGTACCTTTCGCTAACGTTTTTTTCGCTCGCCTTATTCGCTTAACCCCATTTATATCAGATAGCCATACAGCGCCTTTTTTCATTGCAATCTTAATCTGATTCAGTGGGAGCTTTGTTTTTTCAGCTAAAAAAGCTGCCGCCAGGGTATTCTCTGAGTCTATCTCAATATGAAATTCAATCGGATTATTCATCAGCTAGTTTGAGTTATGCATTTAAGATGTGTTACCCATACAGAATAAATCCAAGCACAGCAGAAGCTGTGAATCCCAGTGTAATTATAATCCAATCCGCAACACTGTACGATTTTTTGGTAACGGGTTTTGCATCAGATTCCTGGGATATCAAAGTGATGTTTTTAAAATCGACGCCCTCGATAGTGCCATTAGACTGAAGCTTTTTTAACAATTGAGATCTATTTTTTAAGTATTCTTCGCGCGATATTAAATTACTTGTATACGATTTCACTAATAATTGAAATGGTGACGGTGAATTATCCATTAATTTATAAATTGGGCGTTGATTTGTGTGTTTAAATTTTGTAAGCGGTTGTCATTTGGAAACAGCTTTAGGCCAGTAATAATATAATTACGGGCGTCTTTATATAGTCGGTTCGTAATCAGTATTTCAGCCTCTAATAAGTACATGTCAGCTAGCTTGGTCTCTTTTAGCAGGTAATGCTTAGGGTCGACGCGCTTAATCAACGGTAAGATCGTTGCCAAATCTTCACCATTTGCAGACTTAATCAATTGTTTATTGTTTAAGTATCGATTGTACAGTGATATGAGGCTGTTCATTAAGCGTTCTTTTTGTTGTTTGGTTTGTTCTTCAATGGTCGATAGCGCAACTGAATCTGGGTAATGTTTCTTTGCTTGTAACAGCAAGTCACTGGCTTGAGGGTAATCATATAAACCCTTTTTAGGTCTGAATACGGAGTTCACCCTATCATGATAAAAGGTTATTATTTCTCTCCTTAAACCAACCAAAACAATCTTTCTCTTTTCGGTATTTAATTGATTAAGTGACCATATAGTTTCAATCATCAGTGCTTTATCGCCTTGTTTAATCAATTGAATTTTGTCGTACAGTGCCTGTTTGGCGCGAAATTCAACATACGGTTTATAGCCAATACCAGCAACGATGATAGCGACAAATACGGTTCCTAGTATTATTGACTTCACATGGGATTTACTCGATCGCATGCCCTCAGCAAATTTCTCAACTGTAGCGATTCTGTCTTCGCGAGTAACCGCTAAGGCTTTTATCAAAGTACGTTGTTGTTTGCGATTCAAGCCTTTGATTGACTTTGGTTTAATACCCAATTCCTTTATTTTAGGCGCGGCAACCTTGTTGTAGGGATGTTTACCCGCAGCAAGCAATTGATAGGCAACACAGGCAAGGCCATAGATATCGTCTCGTGGATCAGGACTCATGCCTGCAAACATTTCAGGCGTTGCGTAAGCGGGTGTAACTGCACTCAATTTGGATGGATCAAACAATGTGTCTTCACGTTCATCATCGTTTTGAATGCTAGCTCTTGCGATACCAAAATCGAGCAGTTTTACGCGTCCATCACTGAGTAAAAAGCAATTGCCTGGTTTGAAATCTGAGTGAATCAGCCGATTTTCATGTGCGTATGCAAGACCGCTACAAAGCTCATCAATAATATGAAGTGCTTGATTTGTTTTGAGTGGTTTCTTAGTAATCTCTTTGATCAGCTTATTTAAAGGCTTACCCTGAAGATACTCCATGGTCATGAAAACAGTATTAGAATCTCTATCAAAATCGTAAACGGTGGCGATATTGGGGTGCGCTAAACGTTGTGCCTTACTCGCCTCACGCTGTAACGCGATAAACGAGCCAGAGTACTTTTTAAACGCTTCAGTTAGTACTTTTATGGCGACGTAAGGATCTTTGTCCTGAGCTTCTACCTTCAGCATATCCTTTGCTTTGTACACAACGCCCATTCCGCCTTGGCCTAATTTTTCGAGTAAAACAAAGCGATCTTTCAGGGTCACACCTGGCCCAAGTGCAGCCTGCTCTTTCGGCTTTTGTGCTTTTTTAGACAAGTCAGATTGGCTGTAAAGCTTGTTTTTCTGAAATTGTATTGACTGTGTTGATGTTTTAATGCTGTCTTTAGAATTATGACTACTGCCATATATAAAAATTGTTTTATCACTGCTGCCACTTATGGGAGGTTCAGTTACGTCAGTGAGCTGGAGCCCTTGATCCTCGCTAAAGTAGGGAATATCTGTTTCATTGCCGGTTTTTAAGATGGCATGAATATTAATTTTTGAAATCAGCTGTGAGATTTCAGTAAAATGAATGGCGTCAATTTTGTCGGCAGTAAAAAGCCATTGCAAGTGATTCTGCGCCGCAGTATGGCACGAGGGCATAGCCCCAAAAAGGCTAGCTAAACCTTCATCTAAATCAGTAATGTTGAGCGCGCCAGATATATAATCATCAATAATTGATTCACATGCGTCGGACATTTTATTACTTATTGGGTCACTTTTATGGCGATGATCGACGTGTTGTCAGAGCCACCAGCATCTAACGACGAGCTTAGGAGCGCTTGATTTAGCAACGGTAGGTCATTTTTGTTGTCTTGTATAATGTGTAAAATTTCACTTTCATTTAAATCTTTATACAAACCATCTGAACAAACGATATAGATATCGTCATTTTGCATTTCAAAGTAAGAGAGGTCTGCTCGAAGATCATCGTCGATGCCAACCGCTTTCAACACGACGTTTGATGCTGGGTGCGACTCGGCATCCTTCGCTTTAACTTTGCCCATTTTCACGAGTTCTTCAACATAACTATGGTCCTCTGTTAGTCGAATGAGTTGGTTGTCTCGATGCCGGTACAGTCTGCTATCACCGGCCCAAAAAGCAAAGATAAACTTTCCCCATATGTGGACAGATACAACTGTGCTCCCTATTGTTTTATTTAATCCAAACTTAAGCGCCTTTTTTCGAATGATTGCATTTGAATGGATCAGGTTTTCTTCCATCAGTGATATAGAGCCTTCGAGCGTTGGTTGACATTTGAATAGCTCCATATTTTGAGTAATTGTCTGGCTCGCAAAATCTCCCGCATGGTGCCCACCCATACCATCGGCTACGATCCAAGCCGACTCTTTTGGAAGTAACAAAATCGAATCTTCATTTTTTGTCCGGACGTGACCTATATCAGTAACGCCGTGACTGTTGACGTTAAAGAGCGAGGGAGATTGAACACCTGCTTTCGATTTAAAAAGTGACAATAAGACCTCTCAGATTTAAATTATTACTCATGATAGCAAAACTGTATTTTTATGGTGCTGCTAAAGTTCGATCTATTGAGATTGATGGTTAATAGAAAATTGTTGCAAGTTCAATAATCGACACTACAATTGAAATATATTTAATATATGTACAGCAATTTTATTTAGCAGAGGTACCATGAAAATATTTACAAAAATAATAATTTCAGTTGTACTAGGAACGTCAACTTTGCATGCAGCGGATTTCGGCGTTGGTGTGAAAGGGGGTACTCTAGGGTATGGCGCTGATTTCAGCGTTACTTTAACTAAAAGTATCAATGCACGAGTTAGTTTAACCACTCTTAGTATTGACTCCGCGTCAGAAACGGTAACATTTGGTGATACTAGCAATGAAGGATCGGTTATTGCCAATGCAGATATCGATTATGGATCCAGTGCTTTATTGTTCGACTGGCATGTATTTGACGGTACGTTTCATTTGACTGCAGGATTAGTAAAGGCTGATATCGCTGTTAATTTGAAAGGATCTCTTTCAAGCGATTTTGTTATTAGTGGTAAAGCTGTAAATGTTAACGACATTGATGGAGAGCTCATAACCGCTAACGTCACATTGAGTGATTCTTACAAGCCCTACATAGGTCTTGGTTGGGGAAGGAAAGCTGCGGCTGATTCTGGGTTCTCTTTTTCGGCTGAACTAGGCGTCGCTTATTTGGATCCCAGCGTGGACTTGAACGCAACAGTTAATTCAGGGGCTACTAGCGGAATTGATCAGGCTGAGCTTGATGCTCGCCTTAATGAGGCTGCCAATAGTGCGAATAATGATTTAGCTGACTTAAATGTTTTTCCTGTTGTTTCAATCGGCATTAATTATGCATTTTGATTTTGCTAGAATTTGATATCATATTTAAAAGTGGATCTTTAGCTGCTTTATATGTTCAAGGAGGACGGGGCGTTATTCGCTCCTGCAATAACGACACTTCTGCCATCCATGACGTTTATATGTCATGGGTGCGTGGAGCTGTAGAAGTAACGAATGGTTAAAAAAATGGTGTTGGTGAAGAAATGGCTAGATTAGTTAATTGTGTAGTGTTGGGTAGTGAAGAGTCTGGGTTGGAACGAGCGCCATACCCGGGTGAACTGGGCCAAAGAATTTTTAACAATGTCTCTGAGCAAGGTTGGAAAAACTGGTTGGAGCGTCAAACTACGATCATCAATGAGAATGGGTTATCGACTGTCGATCCCGCTAGTTTGTCTCTTATTGAGCAGCATATGGTTGGTTTTTTATTTAAAGAAGGTGATCTTGGCCAGTTACCCGAGGGTTATAGTGCGCCGGGTTCAAAATAATTACGTTTAAGACGTTTAAAAAATAGTTATTTGACGGTGTTGCACCAAAAAGCGACGCAGAAATCTTAAAAAGGTTGTTATGGTTGCCTACAATGACGGTTTGTTAAGTTTCCACACAGGTTGAGTAATAAAATTGAGCATTTGATGTGCTTTTTTTAGGGCATCAAATGTTTCCTCAAAGGTTGGGGCCTGTGCAAAAATAAATCCAAGGTAACTAGACCCCTCTGGTAATGGGACCAATTCATATCCTGGCTGTATATGAATTTCAATATCGTCTACAAATCTAACCTGCATGGCGGTAGTTAACCCTTCAACTCTTTTTAAGATGCCTGACTTTTTAACTGGAATCATTAACACGCCAGCGCAAAGACGACTTTTAGGCAGGTGAGGTATTTTCCCGCATAGCCCTTGAATAACGATTTCTTCGAGTTTTTGTTGTAGCGAGAACTCAATTAATTGGCCGCATTGGCCGCCTATTGTTCTGGCGGCTAATTCAATTAAAAATACACCATCTTCCGTTATCCGGGCTTCAGCATGAATGGGTCCTTGTGTCAGTCCATAGGCTTCACAACATCGTGATACTTCTCCGATCAGAGCTAACTGATTGGCTTGAGTTAACTGGCTCGGCGTCAAGTAGTAAGTTTCTTCAAAGTAAGGGCCGGTTAATGGTTCAGGTTTATCAAAAATTGCCAGTAGGTGAAAGTCTCCGTCAATTAAAATGCCATCAACCGCAAATTCCAGTCCTTCAAGGTAACCCTCAACTAGGACGTGATTACGTTCGTATCCAGTGATATTTGATTTATTTAAGATAATATCGATGGTCGTACAGGCAGAATTAAATTGCTTTTGATTATTGGCACGAATGACGCCTTTACTGGCGGACAAGCTTAAAGGCTTAATGACCACGGGATAAGTAACGGAATTGGCACATTGTTTCGACTGTTGTAATTCTATAATTTGATATTCAGGCGTGTTACAACCAAAGTTTTGGGCTGCTTCGCGAGCCAAATCTTTACGGTGAGTTAATATGGCTGCCGATGGTTTGTTGTGTGCCAGATTGAGCACTTGAGCAATTTGGTTGCTTAAACTGACACAAGAATCGTCTGTCGCAAGTACACATTTTATGTCTAAACCTTCAATGGCTTCTAAAATAATGCTTTGAGCTTCTGCCAGATCAGTAAAATCAACTGAAACGCCTTGAGCTACTTCTGGAATAATTGAATATCGACTATTCGATACCAGTAAAGTGCTTAAATTGAGAGCGGAAGCCGCCTTTAAATAAGGCGAAATTCGATAACTTTTAGTTGGTGCGATTAAAAGTAAGAAACCCGGTTTATGACCGGGTTCCAATATTGATTGCACGAGGCTCTAAAAAAGCGCCAAGTTATTGAGCAGAGCCACAACCACCGCAGGAACCAGAGCCACCCGTTTCAGCAAATACATTATTGAACACAAATCTTTCACGACCCTGTTCTTGAATATAATCTATTTGCGCCCCGCGTAGATAATTAAGTGCTACCACGTCAACGAATACTTTGAAACCGTCAAATGAGAGTACTGTATCGAAGACGGTTTGTTCGTCAGTAAAAGTCATGCCATAAGTCATGCCGCTACAGCCGCCGCCGCCAATGTAGATTCGAATTGCACTAACTTCATCTTCACTTTGAGTGACAATTTCTTTTAACTTATCTTGCGCCGATTGCGTTACTTCCAAATCTTCAACCGTTAAGTTGACTTGAAATTGTTCGCCCGACATGGCCATGCCAGCAATTACTGGTTTGTTTTTACTAGGTGGTGTGTAAATACCTACGTTTTCCATAATAGTCTCCTAATTGCGTTCAAATGATACTATACACTCGAAGCTAATTGATTAACCCATAATTTACATAGGTTTTTGCCACCAATAGCGGTCTAACTTGTGTTTAGTTATTAGCTAAGTGGTGATATGTATTTGTAAATCAAATGCTATGCCGAAATTACAATGATATTTGTCGTGTTTATTAATGATAACGGCTATATTGATATAGTAATATTAAAGTCTTTTTTCTCTTGAGATAAACCAAATGTTTTCAAAAACAATGAATATCGCGGATTTCGATCCAGAACTTTGGGCATCGATGCAAAATGAAGTTCAACGTCAAGAAGACCATATTGAACTCATTGCATCAGAAAACTATGCTAGTCCACGTGTTTTAGAGGCTCAGGGATCAGTACTGACTAATAAATATGCGGAAGGATATCCATCAAAGCGTTATTACGGTGGCTGTGAGCATGTTGATGTTGCTGAAGAACTCGCTATTTCTCGAGTTAAAGAGTTGTATGGTGCAGACTATGCCAATGTTCAGCCACACTCTGGCTCAGGCGCCAATACGGCGGTTTTCTTTGCGCTTTTAAACGCGGGTGACACAATCCTAGGCATGAGTTTAGCTGACGGTGGACACTTAACGCACGGCTCGAAAGTTAATTTTTCAGGAAAATTGTTTAATGCGATTCAATATGGCATTGATAAAACAACGGGCAGAATTGATTATGCTGAAGTTGAAGCGTTAGCGAACGAGCATAAGCCCAAAATGATTATTGCCGGTTTTTCTGCTTATTCACGTGTTGTAGATTGGCAGAAATTTCGTGATATTGCAGATTCTATTGGCGCTTACCTGTTTGTTGACATGGCCCACGTCTCGGGACTGGTTGCCGCCGGTTTATGTCCTAACCCAGTCGGAATTGCAGATGTTTGTGCGAGCACAACACATAAGACTCTGCGTGGTCCTCGCGGCGGCATAATTTTAGCCAAGTCGAATCCAGAAATAGAGAAAAAGCTTAACTCAATGGTATTCCCAGGTACTCAGGGTGGTCCATTGATGCACGTTATTGCTGCTAAAGCAGTCGCCTTCAAAGAGGCAATGAGCGAAGATTTTGTAACCTATCAAAAGCAAGTGCTGGTTAATGCAAACGCAATGGCTGAAGAGTTCATGGCTCGTGGATTTGATATTGTTTCTGGCGGCACTGAAAACCACTTGTTCCTATTGTCCCTAATTAGTAAAGGATTAACTGGCAAGGAAGCTGACGCTGCTTTAAGTAAGGCCAACATAACCGTTAATAAAAATTCAGTGCCGAACGACCCACAGTCACCTTTCGTTACTTCCGGTTTGCGTATTGGCGCCCCGGCAATCACGACTCGTGGTTTTAATGAAGCTGAGTCGCGCGAATTAGCTCATTGGATTTGTGATATTCTTGACAATATGGGTAATGAAGACGTAATCGATGCCGTTAGAATAAAAGTGAGTGCAATTTGCAAACGTTTACCCGTTTACAAAAACTAGCTCTTTCAACAGAATATTTAAATGAAGTGTCCCTTTTGCGGTACACCTGATACTCGGGTAGTTGATTCTAGATTGGCTCAAGAGTCTACGCAGGTGCGCCGTAGGCGGGAGTGCGTTTCTTGTGAAACGCGCTTCACCAGCTATGAGTCACCTTTGTTCAACATGCCAATGGTGATTAAAAGTGGTGGCAGTCGAGACGCATTCGATGAAGCCCGCTTGCGAAGTGGGATGTTGCGTGCGCTTGAAAAACGTCCTGTAGCTGCTGATCAAATCGAAGACGCTATCAATCGTATCAAAAAATATTTGTTTGGCATCGACTCCCGCGAAATTCCCAGTCGAAAAATTGGTGACCTTGTCATGCATGAATTGCAAAGACTAGATCATGTCGCATACATACGTTTTGCTTCTGTTTATCTCAGTTTTGAAGATATCCAAGCATTTCAGGAAGTAATCAAAACGCTTGAGTCCGAACCAACCCCAGAAATGCATCGTCGTCAGGTACCATTAATCGACGAGGATGTTTAATGTCTCACAATCTCGATCAACTTCCCCATCATTATTGGATGGCGAAAGCGTTACAGCTAGCCCGTTATGGATTATATTCTACAGCGCCGAATCCTAGAGTCGGTTGCCTTGTTGTTAAGCATAATATTTGTGTGGCGCAAGGCTGGCATGAATATGCAGGAGGGGCGCACGCAGAAATTAATGCTATCAAGGATCAGGCAATAGAAGCGGACAGTTGTTTTTATATCACTCTCGAACCCTGCTTTCATCAGGGTAAAACACCCCCCTGTGTCAATGCTCTAATCGCACTGAAACCTAGCTGCGTGGTAATTGCAATGCAAGACCCCAATCCATTAGTGGCAGGGAAGGCAATAGCTAAATTAAAGCAAGCGGGAGTTAAGGTTATCTGTGGCGTTTTAGAAGCGGATGCCAGACAGTTAAATGTTGGCTTCATATCTCGCATGGAACAGAAACGACCTTTTTTAAGTGTTAAAATGGCGACATCATTAGACGGGCGTACCGCACTAGTCAATGGCGTGAGCCAATGGATTAGTGGTGAGCCAGCCAGGCTCGATGTGCAGCGGTTACGGGCTAAAAGTTCCGCGATCCTAACCACCGCTCGCACGGTGCAGGACGATAACCCTTCGATGAATGTTCGTTTATCAAAAGTAGATTTGGGGCAAACAGTCGAAGTCAGACAGCCGATAAGAATCATTATTGATTCTCAGTTATGTTTGACAGGTAACGAGACGATATTTGCTATTCCTGGTCAAGTTTGGGTTATTACCACGAACACAAATAAAGAAGCTCATGAACCATTCAAGAAGGTAGGTGCCGAGGTTATTTTATTAGACCATGCGCTTAAAAATGAGCGGATTGATTTGAGCCAATTGATGCAATACCTTGCTTTTCGAGAGATAAATGAAATCCACACAGAATGTGGGCAAGGATTAGCGGGTGCATTAATAAGGCTGCGACTGGTAGATGAGGTCGTACTTTACTTGGCACCTTGTTTTCTTGGCAATCAAGCACAAGGTTTGTTTGATCTGGGCGAAATCGCGCAGATGAAAGATCGAGTCAATTGTCATATAGCCGATGTGCGGACCATTGGCAAAGACATTCGTTTAACATTAACCCCAGAGTACCTTTAGAAATGTCAACAATCGTTGCAGCGGTAAAAAATGGTGTTGCCTGTATTGCGGCGGATAGTTTAACCAGTTTTGGTGATACCAAGCAGAGTGCCGAGTTTGTTGTTAATTCTGATAAAATTTTGTTACTGGCGAATTCCAGTACTAACGCTGACTCGAACAATCTGACCTATATGGGTATTGTCGGCAGTGCAGCCCATCATTTGGTTATGCAAAATTTGGTTCTTGATCATGCTGATAAAATTGATTTAAGTGATCGTATGTCAATATTTATTACGTTGAAAACAATTCATCCAATTTTGAAGGAAGAATATTTCCTCAACAGCAAAGAAGAGGATGAAGACTCTTACGAATCGTCACGAGTTGACGCTCTAATCATGAATGAAAATGGCATCTTTGGTTTGTATTCCTTGCGTGAGGTTGAACAATACTCGCGGTTTTGGGCGGTGGGTTCTGGATCGGAATTTGCACTGGGTGCTATGCAAACAGCCTATGAAATTTATGATACGGCCGAGCAAATAGCTCAGGCTGGCGTGGTCGCCGGTGCGACCTTTGATAATGCCTCGTCTTTGCCAATGACGAGTTACACCCTCAAATTGAAATAATGGAGCTAATGAAGTTATGTTTACCGGAATTATTCAAACAGTGGGTTCAATAAAAAGTATTGAAAATAAAGCTGGTGATCTGTCACTTACGATCGGTACCGCGGATCTTGACTTAAATAGCTGCGAGCCTGGTGACAGCATTGCTGTTAATGGCGTATGCCTGACAGCTGTTTCTTTTCATCCTAAGCAATTCACTGCTGATGTATCTAAAGAAACTTTGAGCAAGACGAGCCTTGGTCAATTAGAAGTGGGTAGCTCGATTAATCTTGAGAAAGCACTCACACTAAATACCGCCCTGGGTGGTCATTTAGTCAGCGGTCATGTGGATGGTTTGGCGACGCTGATGGAAATGCGGCAAGATGCACGATCAACTCGGTACATATTTGAAGTGGCACCTGAACTACAGCACTATATCGCTATTAAAGGTTCAGTTTCTATTGATGGCACCAGTCTGACCGTGAATAAGGTCAGTGAAAATCAGTTTGACGTTAATATCGTACCTCACACCCAGCAAAATACGATATTTGGGTGTTATAAGTTGGGCAGTAAGGTTAATATTGAGATTGATATAATTGCTCGCTACTTGGAGCGGTTAATTAATGGAAAACCAATCACTGATTCACCCGATAATCAAATAATGGCAACGCTTACAAAAACTGGTTTTATACAACCTAGTTAGGTTTTATGTCTGTATGAATTTGAACAGTACGAAAGAGATAATTGACGACATTAAGGCTGGCAAGATGGTTGTTATCATGGATGATGAAGACCGTGAGAACGAAGGTGATATTTTGATGGCCGCCGAAGCTGTCACGCCAGCTAGTATTAATTTTATGGCTAGGTTTGGTCGCGGTTTGATCTGTCTGACACTGTCTGAGGAGCGCTGCCAGCAATTACGTTTATCTTTGATGGTGGGTGATAATAAAGCCCAGTTAGAAACTAATTTTACTGTGTCGATTGAAGCTGCTGAAGGGGTCACAACCGGCATTTCAGCTTCGGACAGATCAACCACAGTACAGGCAGCAGTTAAGGCCGACGCAACGCCCAGTAGTATTGTTCAGCCTGGCCACATTTTTCCGTTAATGGCGAAGAAAGGGGGCGTATTAATTCGTGCTGGGCATACTGAAGCTGGCTGTGATCTTGCACGACTTGCTGGATTTGAACCTGCAGCCGTTATTGTTGAAATACTCAACGATGACGGCACTATGGCGCGTCGACCTGATCTAGAAGTATTTGCCAAGCAACATGACTTAAAAATTGGCACAATAGAAGACTTGATTCGTTATCGTATTGAAAATGAGAATACCGTCGAACGTATCTTAGAATCAAAGTTTCCAACTGATTTTGGCGATTTTCAGCTCTATGCCTTTGAAGATAACATTGCCCACGAACTCCATCTGGCTTTAGTGAAAGGTAATATTAATCCAGATAAACCGGTGCCTGTACGAGTTCATGTTCAAGATACTTTGCATGATGCTCTATCAGGTACTAAAGGGCGTGGTTGGCCACTGCAAGACGTGATGAAAACCATTGAAAAAGAAGGTGAGGGTGTGATCGTATTTTTGCGCCAACCAGAGACGCCTAAAGATATGGTGAAAAAAATCGAATCTCTCATTAGAGACGATTTTAATGATGATGAAGATCATCCTGATACACTCAGAACTTACGGTATTGGAGCTCAAATATTAGTTGATCTTGGTGTTCGCAAAATGAATTTGCTCAGTGCACCTAAAAAGTTTCTTGCATTGGCTGGCTTCGGGCTCGAAGTCGTTGACTATTACTCTGAATAAACGAACTGGTTTAGGAAAAGCACTACTATGTCTGAAGTGAATATAATTGACGGTAATCTCACCACTGATAAAGCAAAAATTGCCATTGTGGTCGGCCGCTTTAACGGTTTTATTGTTGAAAGTTTGTTACAGGCCGGGGTTGATACCCTTCTACGTGCTGGAATTAAGCCATCTGATATTACCGTTAGCCACGTGCCGGGTGCATTTGAAATGCCATTGGTTGTACAAAAGTATGCAGTTTCTGGAAAGTTTGATGCCATTATTGGTATTGGCGCGGTTATTCGTGGCTCGACACCTCATTTTGATTTTGTTGCAGGTGAAAATGCTAGCGCTTTATCCTCTCTTGCCTTGACACATTCTATTCCTGTTGTGAATGCGGTATTAACAACTGATACTATTGAACAAGCCATCGAAAGAGCGGGTACCAAGGCGGGTAATAAAGGCGCTGAAGCGGCGATGGTCGCGATGGAAATGATCAGCTTACTGAGGAAAATAGGTTAACCAATTTTGATGACTAATCAAGTCAATCAACCCACTAAAAAAATCAATCAAGATGGTAACAAAATGAGTAGTAAAGAAGGGGCAGAACATGCGCGTTTTATCAAAAAACGCAAACATGCTCGTGACAAAGGGCTGCAGGCTCTATATCAGTGGCAACTGTCTGGTGAAGATCTTGAGTGGATAAAAGATCACTATGTGGAAGAGCAAGGTGTTACAACTGGAGACAAAGATTATTTTATTGAATTATTATTTGAAATTCCAGCTTGTATTTCTACTCTAGAGGCACATTATCGACAGCATATCGAAAATTTTGAAGACCATGTTGATCCGATTGAAACCAATATTTTAAGAATCGCAACTTACGAATTTATTCATCATCCCGAAATTCCTTTTAAGGTGGTAATCAACGAAGCGGTTAATCTTGCTAAGGTATATGGCGCTGATGATAGCCATAAATTCATCAACGGTGTACTTGATCCATTAGCAAAGATACTTCGTCCATTCGAAACGAAAGCTTGATTGAAACTAGGGCCCGAATAAAGTCTGGGTCTGCTTAAAGCAATTCTTATGACAATTTCGCAAAATGAATTTTCACTGATTGAGCAATTTTTCTCCAATATTGGAAGTTCTTCTTACTCTGTGGAGCTAGCTCAAGGTGATGATGCTGCCGTTGTTGATGTGCCCAGAGGTAAACAACTCGTCATGAGTGTTGATACACTTATTAACGGGGTTCATTTTCCCGAACAAGCCTGTGCGGCAGATATTGCACACAAATCGCTAGCTGTAAATTTAAGCGACCTCGCTGCCATGGGAGCGACACCTGCCTGGTTTCTATTATCTATTACGTTACCCAAATTTGATGAAGTATGGCTTAGCGAATTCTCAGCAAGCTTAAAAGAGACTTCAAACCAATATCAAATTAAATTAATTGGTGGAGATACTTGTCGTGGACCACTTTCAATTTCGGTTCAGGTGGCTGGGCTAGTCGACAAAAATTGTTATGTAAGTCGAAGAGGAGCTCAACTAGGTGACTTAATCATAGTCTCTGGACAGCTCGGCAATGCTGCGTTGGGGTTGGCCCATTTACATCAAAAAGTGTCGCTACCCGTCGATTTAATCCAGCCCTGTTTGGAAGCACTTAATCGCCCTTTACCTAGGCTGGAGCTCAGCAATTTCCTCACAAACTATGCCAGCGCAGCGATTGACTTATCAGATGGACTAGTCGGTGATTTGCGTCATATCCTGGATCAAAGCCAAAAGGGTGCTGTGATAAGGCGTAATGCTCTGCCCGTTAATGATTGGATTCGTAGTCATCAAGCTTATGACTTTGCGTTGACAGGTGGCGATGATTTTGAACTTTGTTTTACGGTGCCCGCCAAATATATAAGTGCTATTGATGACTGGAACCAGAGAAACCCTAAATGTCAACTAACGGATGTTGGAGAAATCACCGGCAGTGGTTATCTGCTGGTTAACAATCAACAAACAGACGACCTTACCCATTGGCAAGGGTATCAACATTTTGAATAACAAATCCAACCGCGCTAATAACTCAACCACTACATTTCTTTAATTAAGTTTTGAGTTCGATCTGTTTTCTTTTACTCCTGAGTAACGGGGACATTCAGTGATTACTTTATCGATTGATTGATAATTAACCAGTGTTTATTTATTGCGGTATCATTTTAGTCGATTTTATTTTGGGTGTTTATTTTTCACTTAACCAGTGAGATCCTTGATATTCAGTGCATGTGCATAGGCCATTCAGGCAATGTGTAGATTCAGAATTATAATGAATGCATTGCTAGGGATAAACTGGCGATAGAGTGCCGCTGGTTTTATACTCTTTCGATTTTTTTATAAAGTAAGCTCTGACTTGTCAAGCTAGCTGGCATAAAAAGTATGGTGTCTTTAATACTGTGTTCGGCGATGCGCTTTTGGGTATTTATGCACTTATTTTCATTCAAACCACAGTATTGCAAAAGCTAAAAGTTAAGCGTTATTAATTTTTTATTTTATCCTAAGTCCGACAAGCTCCTAGGCTCGTCAGATTCTTAGATAAACCTTTATTCCCCGAATGCTTTAGGCGAGTTAATTTAGATTCTGTCCATTTCAAATCGGCAGCATTTTGTTAGAATGTATAACTTTATTACATGATTTAGAGAGTTCCAATGATCAAAACTCGTTTCGCTCCTAGCCCAACCGGATTACTTCATGTCGGGGGTGCTCGAACTGCGTTGTTTTCTTGGCTTTTCAGTAAAAAAATGGGGGGTCAATTTGTGTTGAGGATTGAAGACACTGACTTAGAGCGATCGAGTGAAGCATCTGTTCAAGCAATTTTAGATGGCATGAAATGGCTCCAGCTGGACCATGATGAGGGCCCTGTTTATCAAACCCAAAGATTTGATCGTTATAAAGAAATTATTCAGCAGCTACTAGATCAAGGTAATGCCTATTACTGTTCTTGTTCCAAAGAAAAATTAGAGTCTTTGCGAGATCAGCAAATGGCTGATAAGCAAAAACCACGTTATGACGGGTGCTGCCGTGATTTGGGTTTATCATCAGACGGCACCCAGAATTTAGTGGTTAGGTTTAAGAACCCGCAGCAAGGTGCGGTTACTTTTTCTGATCAAGTCAAAGGAAGTATTACCGTTAGTAATTCGGAGCTAGATGATTTAATTATTGCCAGAAGTGATAGCACGCCTACGTATAATCTAACTGTTGTAGTCGATGATATGGATATGAATATTACTCATGTTGTGCGCGGCGATGACCATGTTAACAATACACCGCGTCAAATTAATATCTTAAAAGCGCTTGGCGCCGATTGCCCTGAGTATGCGCACTTGCCTATGATTTTGGGTGATGACGGCAAGCGGCTATCTAAACGGCATGGGGCCGTTGGGGTCATGCAATACTTTGATGATGGTTATTTACCTGAGGCGGTGTTGAATTATCTCGTTCGATTAGGTTGGTCGCATGGAGATCAGGAAATATTTTCGATTGAAGAGATGGTTGAGTTTTTTGCTTTGGATGGTATTAATAAATCAGCATCTTCTTTTAATACCGACAAACTCAACTGGATCAATCAGCAATACATGATGAGTTTGCCGTTAAAGGGTATTGTCGATCTGGTTAAGCAGCGTCTGAAAGTGATCGATGTGAGCGTAGCCAATGGCACAAATATTGACACTATTGTCGATTTATATCGCCAACGCGTATCGACCATAAATCAGCTTGCTGAAAGTATTATGTATTGTTTCAAAGAATTCGATGAATACGATGCCAAAGCCGCTAAAAAAGCACTGCGGTCCGATGCATTGGAGCCACTAAAATGTCTAGGTGAAGGGTTCGAAACCTTGACCGATTGGCGAGCGGAAACTATTCATCAGGTGATTCAGGCAGTGACAGAGCAGCTAGAGGTTGGGATGGGTAAAGTAGGTCAACCATTGCGCGTGGCTGTGACTGGCGGGTCGTTTTCACCACCCATTGACCAAACAGTAGAAGTTATAGGCAAGGCTCAAACGTTAAAGAGAATCTCAAGAGCTATTGATCATATTTCTAACCTATAATTAAAAGCATTTTTCATTATAATTTTGCAATATGCTATGACAATTTAAATCGCTCCCTAACTATAAAAGTTTGTCGATCAGGCGTCTTTTTTAAATAAAGTGATAGATTTCACGAGAGCAGGCGCAACTTAATAAGTCAGTTTAAGGATAACTTTAATGAAGAGAAAAACCATTAACTGTGTTGTTATGTTTGCCGATGTTGCCGGTAGTTCGGCTATTTATCAAAATATGGGAGATGAATTAGCGCGTGAACGTATTTCGAACGCGTTAAATACCTTGATCGATATTGCGCAAAAACATGATGGGCATTTGGTAAAAAGTATCGGTGACGAAATTTTAGTTTATTTTAACGATGTCGATATGGCTTTACGAGCATCCCATACGATTCAAGAAGTCATGGAAGATGACAAAAAACCAGAAACCATCGGTGTCTCGATTCGAATTGGCATGCAATTTGGAAGTGTTATTTCAGAAACTAACGATATTTTTGGTGACACCGTGAATGTTGCTGCCAGAATTGCTAGTATGGCGAAAGCACGCCAAATTCTTTGTACCAAGGAAATGGCTTCGTTGGTTAATAGCCCCGAGCTTTCGAGTTGTTTGCGCCAATTTGATCGCATTACAGTCAAAGGCAAAAAAGATCCTCTGGACATCTATATTTTTTCGTGGGAAGAAGACGGTGACATCACCAATATGGCCCAGGTACCTAGCTTTACGAGTCAATCGGAACAGAAGCAAGGCGAAAAGTTAACACTCGCCTATCAAGGTAAGCGCTATAAAATTCCGGTTTCGACCACGTCGTATATTTTGGGTCGGGGAGCAGACTGCGATCTATTTGTCGATGGCGATTTAATTTCTCGGTATCACTCTAAAATAGAGCACAGACGCGGAAAGTTTGTAATTACTGACCAAAGCATGAATGGCACATTCATTAAAACACAAGAAGGGCAGGAAATATTTTTACGACGTGAAGAACTAACACTCTTCGGCAGTGGGTTCATAAGTCTAGGCAAAGAATTCGATCCGAGTAACGAAGGAACCATACAATTCTATAGTGAATAACACCTTCGTTCATTTAGAGTAGGCCCAGTAGTGCGCTTATTAATCCAATTAACCCACCGAATAAACCGCCCCATATCACCAGCCAACCAAGGTGCTGTCTGATCATATCCTGGATTATTGTCTTTACTAGCTGAGGAGTTAATTCATCTAACCGTTTATCAACAATTTCTTCGATATTATGACGAATATCATTGATCATATCAGGTTGCTCTAACTCTTCGATCAGCAGTTGTGAAAACGATTCAGTCGAACTAATGTCGATTATAGCTGTACGCATATTTTCTATGAAAGGCTCTTTCAGCGGTACTAATGCTTCCTGGCCACCGAGCATAGCGAGCATACTACCGAAAGATGACTCCATAATGGTCTTAACCAAAGTGTCGTATGCAGGTGTCAAATCTAGTTTTTGAATGACGGGTGCCAAATATTGGCCAATATAATTAGGTTGGCTCTTGGTTAAAAAACGATCGATATTCTCATCGTTAAAAAATTGCGCCATCATTAACTTCCGAATATTCAATTTAAACGCTTCAAAATGAGTAGGAATGACACCAGAGCCATAAAGTCCTGGCACTTTTTCAAATAACATGTGAACTGCTAGCCAATTTGTAATGGCGCCAGATAATGCAAAAACACCAACAGTAAGAAGAGTGTCATAATCCATTAAGTAAGCCGTTATGGTTACTACGAGGGCTATTAAATTCGTGGCTAGACTTTTGTTCATATTTAAATCGGCTGTAATCGTTGTCAAAAAAACGGATAAAGAATTCTATCAACTTCACGTGATATTTAAACCATCCGATAACCAAAAAAAGAGTAAACTAAAACTAATTCACTCGGAAAATTCTATGCCAATTACATTCACGACAAAGTCTTACGCTAATATAACAATGCTAAATGACACTGGAGGGGTGATGCTCGAGTTGATGGATTTTGGACGTTTGATACCAGGCGCCATTGCCGCGATAGAGGTACCTCAAGCACTAAAAAATTTGCAAACCAATCTAGCCAATAAAAATGAACAAATAGATCAGGAGCAAGAAGACGAAGATGAAGACCAACAATCCCCAATCGCACTGACTACCAGAGCAATGCCTTTATTAGAACTGTTAAAATCGGCGGCTGATAACGACAATAACGTCAGCTGGGGATAATTCTCGTTTTCATCTTAGTTTCCAAAATAAGTCATTATTGTTCGGTTTATTTAAGCACGTAAGTTTTATTATAACCAATAAGTTATTAAATATTGTCTGGCGTCACTAACTTCAAGCGCTGGTCAACCCATGTTGACCAGCTTTAATAAGAGCATTTATTATTCTGTGGTAGAAGACGACTTGGTAGCGGTATCAATATCACTAGGCACTTTTTTAATTTGTGCTGAAGACTCTTTCTTTGCGTTAGTTTCCGATTTCTTTTTCGCTCGTGCAGGTTCTCGCGTTTTTGCCAGTTTGCTCTCACTAACTAAATTTACCGGTGCAGGCTTAGTTTCTACTTGCTTAGCAGCAACGGGGTTAGGTTCAGTTGCTTTTGCTTCACTCACAGCTTCAACCGGCTTAGGTCTGGCAGCTTTCTTGGGCTTGACCGGTTCAGACTTAACCTGTTTGTTTTCTATTGGCTTAGACTCGACCTGTTTAGTTTCAACTGTCTTAGACTCAACCTGTTTAGTTTCGACTGGCTTAGACTCGACCTGCTTCGACTCAACCGGGTTCACATGAACCGGCGCAGGTTTAGCTGATTGAGGGGCAATGGCCTTTGGTGACGGAGCCACTGTTTCAATTTTCGGTTGATGTTGAGCAGGCTCTACTTTCGGCATATTAGCGCGTGGAGGAGCTGGCGGAGCAGCGGCAGGTTTAGCTCGTGATGCGGACGTATTGTTTGGTGACTTATTGCCTTCCGACTTAATGACCGGGCTTTGCTTTTCACCCCTAGCAGGTTTTTGCTCTTCAGTCGTAACAGGAGAAGCATTTTGACCTTCTTGAACTACTGCCTCGTTCGGTTTATCGGTGCGTTGATTGTTTGAACGATTTTGACGGTTTCCAGATCGATTACTACGAGATCGTGGCGATCGATTTTGCTTTGTTTTCGGTTTGGTGTCTTGAAGCTCTGACGGGCTGTCATCTTTTTGGTTTTGATTGCTAACGATCACTTTTTCTGGCGCTTCTTTCTTATTGTTATCAGCATTATTCTTGCTATTGCTATTGCTATTACTATTGCTATTACTATTACTATTAGTACTACTACTGTTACGAT
>CAWVZP010000023.1:0-23896 GCA_963934675.1 uncultured Gammaproteobacteria bacterium
TTTTTGATCGAATGAGGCGAATAGTGGTTCTATTCAACGAATTGGATCGAGAAATCTGGCCTAAATGGCCTTTCCGCAGTAGATTTATCCTAAGTCCGACAGGCTCCTAGCACAGCCAATTACAATAAATCCATCGCGGCTGTTTGTTAGCTATCTCAAAAAAGACGGATACTTTTTTGAATGCATCATTTATCAATGGTCTATGGCAAGGTTGGTTATTATGATTAGTAAGCGTTGTCGCTTGATCTAGATTCCGCAACACACTGTCAGTAGGAATGGGCTATATTGAAGGGTGAAAACGACTACACTCGATATGGTAAGCGTTATTCTTTAAGCGCGTGGCATTGACTTATGAATATCTGATAACGAATTGATGGCTTAAGCAAAATGAAACAGGTTTCGACAATAGCATCTGTTTACAACGTGGCTATCTTCAGCCGTATTTTTACAGAGCAAAGCAGTTGTATTGCCGCCTTAGAGCCGATCTGTTTATAGGTAGGCATCGTCTTGTTTTTTAGCGCTCTCTAATGAATTGATTAAAATTAAAAACAGGAATATAAAAGCACCTGAACGATCCGCCATCTACTTTAGTTTTGACCCATTAACTATAATCTGTCTTTAAATCGACTCAAGGATGTCTTTAAAAACGTACTTTATCTTTGATTCCAGCTTTGACCTCATGGAGCCTAATCATGGCAGCTTCGTATTTAAATACGCTGAGTATTCACGAGGCTCTAGGGCAGGCTTGTGCATAAATAAGTGAGTCAAACAGCATAGACTTACGGGTTGAAATGATTGCATTGATACTAACCAAAAAAGGTTTTCTTGAATTGCTTGACAGGCAATGTCTAAAGGACACCGTTTTCTGGCTGAATAAATACAGCGGTATGGTGTTTAGGCGAAGGGCAATGTCATTATTAGATGATCAAGGTGAGGTTAAGATAGTTGCGTTTTTGGTGTCACTTTGGGATAGTTAGTTTAATGACTTATTTAAGCTTAAAAATAAAGCCCTATGGGTAATCTTTGATCTGAAACAGACAGTTGAAATAAATACGGTGAACTTTAAAATAATTTGTATGTACCATCCCTTAAAACCACCTTAAGCTCCAATATTTACTCTACTAAAGTAGGAAGCTTAAAGCAAAAAATATAAAAGAACCTAACGGAATTTTTTATGCCCGAATTTCGGACACATTATAGCCATTTAAAAATCGAAGAGGACGCTAGCATTGAAGACATCCGTGCAGCATTCAAAGTCTATTTTTTAAAATTTCATCCTAATAATCACGCGGGTAACAAGCAGCGCGCTAAACAGGTCATGCTCATAGTCAGCGAAGCCTACTCTATTCTTTCAAATCCACAGAAAAGAGCAGATTACGATTCATGGATTGCGAAGAATCGGCAAAATAATGAACAGGTGCTAATAGGGAGGGCTGAACATAAAAATGCGCAAAAATTTGAAAATAGGGCTCCTGAAATAATCAGTCCTGTTGCAGATCAGAAACTTTCTGTCTGGAAAATGCCGGTGCTAATATTAGTTCTAGTGGGGTTGGGATATGCAGGATGGTTAATTTTCAATCAAGAGAATTTTTCAACACCGATTATTAGCCGGATTATTGACAGTCCGACCGCGAACGATGGGTTTGTATTCGAAAATAAATGCAAGCACCCGATAACGCTATTAATTCGATACAAAGGGTTAGATGATGATTGGTATTTTGGCGGTTGGTGGGATGTTGATTCTGGTGCGTTATTCTATCTTCAAGATGAAAACGGCAAGAGACTGACTTCTCGTAGCCCGATATGGTATTACTATGCCCGCACTACAAATGATGCTGGGCTTGAATGGAAGGGCAGCAATCGCTTTACTTATGGAGGTACTAGACTTCCGATGATTGAGATTGAAGATAACGAGTATGATAGCGAGTGGTCTACTAGTTGCGACTAAATACCAGAGTTTATGGGGGGGTTACATTCATTAGCTTAAACTACTGTGACGTTAGTCAGTTATATCAGAAAAAATATATTGCCCTCGGAACCTGAACCCATGAAGTCACATAGAAAAAACAACCAGCGTGACTACAAATGGCAACCTTTGCTAATCGTTCTTATTATTACGTTTAGTTCAAGCTGCGCGGTTTATCAACCGAGAGATACCAATAGCCTCTGTAACATATTTGGCGGTGAGCCCGACTGGTATGAAGCCGCAGTTGATGCAAAAAATAGATGGAAAACATCGATACCGGACATGATGGCAATTATGCATCAGGAATCTCGATTTGTCGGGCACGCCAAACCAAAAAGAAAATGGTTCCTCGGTTTTATTCCATTATTCAGAAAATCTTCGGCTTTTGGCTACGCACAGGCTCAGGACCCAGTTTGGGATGAATATACTGCTGATGGGCATCGCTTCGACGTGCGAGACAATTTCGACAATGCAATCAATTTTATTGGTTGGTATATGGATGGTTCTTCTCGCAGTTTAGGTATTAATAAATCAGATATCTACTCGCAATACCTGGCTTATCACGAGGGCCGAGGCGGATTTAAACGAAAGACTTACAATAAAAAAACTTGGCTAAAACAGGTGGCAGGAAAGGTGAAACGGCAGTCTCAGCGTTACCAAGGACAGCTTAACCGCTGTAAAGTCAGGCTAGATGACGCGATTAGTGGTTGGTTTTAGTCGATCTCTGGTCATAACGCGCCGACTATTTCTGGTGTTACCTGAGGTTGGGTCCCGTCACTACTCTGGTGAATACTAGCATCTAGTTAGGTCATCATGATGACTAACATTGCACTAGTAATACGCATAGAATGTGTTAGCTTTAAGCCTAGAGTATTGAATGGCGAGAAAGATAATTTAGGCTACCTCCAAAGGTACGGTGAAGAAAATTGGACAGTATTAATCACTAAGGATTTAGTAAATAGATGTCAAATCCACAGCTACAAAAAGCGTATACAGTCCTATTTGATGCCATAGACAACATGGTAGAAGGCATGGTTGTTTACGATTCTAGTGGGTGTTTAGTCTCCTGTAACCTCGCCTTCCGAAATATGTATAACTATACTGAATCACAAGCGGCTCCGGGGGTTCATTGTGATGAACTAGGTTTCATCGATGTGCATCTAGGTAATGCGGTTGTTGGTGACGACGATGACGGGTTTGGTGAAGACTTTTTTAAACGAAAATGGGCCTATCGTGAAAAATTAGAAGGTTCGTTAACGGTAAAAATGCAGGATGGGCGTTGGATTCGCACGACTGATCGTGCGATGCAAGATAACTCTATCGTGTCGATTCATGTCGATGTAACCGATCTTAAACACGCTCAGGAAAAACTACAGACAACTCAAAAAGAGCTAGCAGATCTTAACTTCAACCTTGAACATCAAATTGCAGAAAGAACGATGGCTCTCATACAAGCTAAGAAATTGGCTGAACATCAAGCACGTACAGACCCATTGACTGGCATTAAGAATCGAAGAGCTTTTTTTGAGTCTGCAAATGTTATTCATCAACAGTCGCTTCGTTTAGGCATGGAATATGTCCTTTTAGTTATTGATATCGATAACTTCAAATCGGTAAACGATAGCTACGGCCATCTAGTTGGTGATCAGGTGCTGATTTTATTGTCCAATGCTATAGGGTCAACAACTGGCTCGAACAATGTCGCGGGCCGAATAGGGGGGGATGAATTTGCAATTTTACTACCTGAATCGGGTACAGATGCAGGCATAAGTCGAGCAAAACAACTATCAGCCTGTTTTTCAGAAAAAATAAATACGCTGGGCGCAATAATATTGAAACCGACGTTGAGTATTGGTGTTGAGCAATATCGGCCTGGAGATAATGACACAAAAAGCGTTATGTTTCGTGCGGACAAGGCATTGTATCTAGCGAAGCAAAATGGACGAAACTGTATTATTGTCTCGACTAATCAGCGTTCTCAATCGTTGCTCGAAAGAGAGCTTTAGCCTGAGTCACTTTAGTAGCGCCTAATTTATATTCAACCAAACTAAATTAGATAGCTGCCAATGCTATTCGTCATCTGCTGGTCGGTTGTTGAAATTGATAATCCTTTGAAAAATATCATCGATAGTTTGTAAAACTGCTATGACGTCTTCCGTCACTTCAGATTGATCATCTTCACAAGTAGCCTTAACAATTACATTATTGTGAACCGATAAATGCGTTGGACGAATGCTGACGGGTAGTCAAAAGCACAATTGCCTCTGAGCGAGATCCCTTGGCCAGCAACATCATAACCGGCAGTAACAAGATTAGAAGGCTTGCTGATTGCTTCAAATCAATACGTTTTCGAGGCATTATTCGTTTCAGTCCGATTAGAAGTGCCAGACTAAATAGCGACACTGAGCCGCCCCCACCGCCACTACTGAATGTCGATTTCGTCGTTGAGGCGCAGGTGGTCAAAGTAAAGGTATTGCTAATGCCACCAAGAGTTTAAGTCGTGTCTGTGCGAGTCGCAGTTGTAGAGGAGGCGGTGTGTTGAACCCGAATAGTATAACCATTGACAACAGAGACCTCGTTGCAGGTAAATGTCTGACTATTAATGCTGTACTGACCCTCGACAATCAAAATGGCGATAGCAGTGTCGATACCCGTTCAAGTGTTCAAACGATTTAAGTAAGGTATTATTGATAGCTGTTGACGACGTGGCGACAAAATCGTTTAGAAAGGCTAATCTAGATGCCTGAATTTCGAGATACTTTGGTGGCTTGTCCTAAAGATCCGCTGATCAGGGTTTATTCAACTCTTTTATTGACAATATCCATGGTAAAAAATTCAAATCAAAAAGGTCATCGACGAGTGATTAACACTCAAAATGCCAAATATGAAGCCTATGATTTTGAGGGCCCTATATTAAAAGATATTGGCCAACTTGATTTAACTTATGACCGAGAAACTGGGCTTGGCGCCTATATGATTCGTATGCAAGCCGGATCCGAAACAACTCGTCATGTTCATACGATTCGGGAAGAGTATCTTATTATTGATGGAGACTTAGTTGAGTCGGATGGTTTGGTGCTAGGGCCCGGTGATTATGTTATCTATGAACCAGGTACCGGGCACAGTAGTCGTACGGTGAATGGTTGTGTGCTGATCGGCTTTGATTCTAAACCGCCATCAAACGTCTCCTGATTTTTTGGTAACGAGTCTAATTCAGTCATCAAAGTGTTTCTAGTTGATGGCTGCTGTTACAAGGGGTATGCAGGCCAAGTGAACCTTCAGTATTGGGCCTAACTTTAACAAATCACTGATTCAATACGGTTACAAATTTCGCAATCTTTAGCGCCAAGGCTTTTGGTTGCAATCAATACCCTATGATCATAACGAAGCGCATGAGTTTATTGGCACGGGTCAGCTTGATAGTCAGCTATAGTGATTAATGTTGGGTTAGGCTGGGTGAAGCGATGTCACCGCGGACAAATAATTGCTCCAGGTCAATTTTATCGAAGCTATAATTGGCATTACAGAATTCGCAGGTAATGGCTATTTCACCCTGCTCCTCAATAATCTCATCAATCTCTGCTTTTCCTAGAGACATCAGCATATCGCGAGTTCTTTCCTGAGAGCAATTACAGGAAAACCTGATTGGTTTTGGCTCGAATAGTTCAAAATCTTCCTCATGAAATAATCGATGTAATAATTCGTCGGCTTTTAGTGCTAGTAACTCTGCCTGTTGGGTGGTTTCGGCGAGGTGTAATACGCGATTCCAGGCGTCTCTATCATTTTCCTCGGCCGGCATTTTCTGTATCAACATGCCAGTCGCCGATTTTTCATCACAGGCAAACCAGAAGCGTGTTGGTAACTGTTCAGACTGATCGAAATAAGACTGTAGCGCGGTGGCAATACTGTCACCGGTTAACGGTACGATGCCCTGATGCGGCAGGCCTTTATTACCCTTAATTGTTATTACCAGTTTGTCGGTTTGAAAAATTTCCTGCAAGTTCTGGTTGTCCTTAGGATTTTTTGATTGCCGAACTATCCCACGAATAGTGTGATCTGAGGTCGCTTCAGCCATGAGTAAGTGAATGTCGCCACTTCCACGGATTTGTAGGCTGACACTGCCTTCGATTTTTAGCGTTTCGACCAACAATGTTGCTGCAGTCAAAGCATGGCCGAGCAGCGTGAGGCCTGTGCCGGTGAGGCTAGACTGGGCGACTATTTCACGCCAGCAATTATCCAGCGACACATGTTCACCACGAATTGGATTGTGACTAAACAGAAATCGAATCAGTTGATCGGGATCCTTCATAACGACTTTAACTTGTCTAGAAGCAGTTGATTGACCTGGCCAGGGTTAGCTTTGCCCTTTGATTGTTTCATGATCTGGCCAACGAAAAATCCAAGCATCTTTTCTTTGCCCGCCTGAAACTCAGCCACCTGATTGGGATTGGCGCTTATGACTTGGTCGATCAGTAGCTCGATCGCGCCAGTGTCTGTTATTTGCTTTAGGCCTCGGCTTTCGATGATTTCATCGGCCGTTCCTTCACCTAGCCACATTGCTTCAAAGACTTCTTTCGCGATTTTGCCCGAAATAGTGTTGTCGGCTATGCGTTGCAACATATGGGTGAGCATTTCTGCACTGATTGGCGATGACTGAATATCAAGATCTGATTTATTTAATGCGCCAGACAATTCACCTAAAATCCAATTAACTAATAAATTAGAAAGGCCAGGTGCGAGTGCCAGAGCTTGTTCGAAGTAGTCGGCAACCTCGCGACTAATGGTGAGCAGGTCTGCATTATAATCTGAAAGCCCGAGCTCATTAATATAGCGATGACACTTTTGCTCAGGTAATTCGGGCAAAGTCTGTCTAATGGCCTCGATTTCTTCATCGCTGACTAGGACTGGCAACAAATCTGGATCAGGAAAATAGCGATAGTCGTTGGCTTCTTCCTTACTGCGCATTGATCGAGTTTCATGTTTATCGGAATCATATAAACGAGTTTCCTGCACAACTCTGCCACCATCTTCGATGAGCTCAATCTGGCGTTCAACCTCATAATTAATCGCACGTTCCAGAAATCGAAAGGAGTTAATGTTTTTCAGTTCTGCTCGCGTACCGAGCTCACCCTGCCCTTTTGGTCGAACAGACACATTTGCATCACAACGAAACGAGCCTTCCTGCATGTTGCCGTCACAGATTTCCAAGTAGCGTACTAGCGTATGAATTTTCCGCGCATAGGCCACGGCTTCTTTGGCTGATCGCATGTCAGGATCGGATACGATTTCAAGCAACGGTGTACCTGCACGATTTAAGTCAATGCCGGTATGAGCGGCGAATTCTTCGTGAAGGGACTTACCAGCGTCTTCTTCAAGGTGCGCACGGGTCACGCCAATGACTTTGGTTTCGCCCTGCTCAAGTTGAATATTAATACTACCGACACCAACAATAGGTAAATCGAGTTGTGAAATTTGATAACCTTTGGGTGAATCAGGATAGAAATAGTTTTTACGATCGAATACAGAGCGCTTACCAATTTCAGCCCCGATAGCGACCCCAAATTTTATCGCCATTTTGACCGCCTCAACATTTAACACCGGCAACACACCCGGTAATCCTAGATCAACTGCACAGGCTTGAGTATTAGGCTCGGCACCATAAGCAGTAGAGGCGCCAGAGAAAATTTTGCTCGACGTGGCTAGTTGGGCGTGAATTTCAAGGCCAATAACCGTTTCCCAGCCAGACATCATTTCACCTCCGGTACTTGAAGATGCCAATCAGTTGCCTGTTGAAATTTATGCGCTGCGTTTAAAATTCTGGATTCTTCAAAGTAGTTACCAATCAACTGAAAGCCAACGGGCATACTTTGAGAAAAGCCAGCTGGAATAGACATACCTGGCAAACCGGCCAAGTTGAGTGAAAGCGTATAGATGTCCTGTAAGTACATGCTGACAGGATCGCCAATTTTTTCACCTCGTTTAAAAGCAATTTCGGGTGTGGTTGGGCAGAGAATGACATCGACCTGCTCAAAGGCCTTGACATAGTCTTGTTTGATTAAACGGCGTAATTGCTGCGCTTTTAAATAATAGGCATCGTAATAGCCAGCGGATAGCGCGTAGGTGCCAATCATGATTCGACGCTTCACTTCCTCACCAAAACCTTCAGAGCGAGAGCGTTTGTATAAGTCTTCCAGATCGACCGGGTTTTCACATTGATGGCCAAAACGAACACCGTCCATACGAGACAGGTTAGATGAGCACTCGGCAGGCGCTACAACATAATAAACTGGAATTGACAGGCCCATGTTGGGCAGGCTGATGTCGACTATTTCTGCGCCTAGTTTGCGAAATTCAGCAATGGCTGACTCAATTACTTTAGCGACATCTGGATTTAGCCCATCGGCGAAGAACTCTTTTGGCAAGCCAATCTTCAAGCCAGCGATGTCATTGTTGAGATTGTCTGAAAAATTGGGTACTGGTTGATCAACAGAGGTTGAGTCACGCGGGTCAAATCCTGACATAGACTGCAATAACAAGGCGCAATCTTCTGCGGTATGTGCAAAAGGACCCGCTTGTTCTAAGCTCGAACCGAAAGCAACGATGCCATAACGTGATACGCGACCATAGGTTGGCTTAATGCCGGTAATGCCACACAGTGCTGCTGGTTGTCGAATCGATCCGCCGGTATCGGTACCAGTAGCCCCTGGCGCAAGCCGGGCAGCAACTGCTGCGGCTGAGCCACCGGATGACCCACCAGGCACGCGACTAAAGTCCCATGGATTAGCTACTGAGCCGTAGTAACTGTTTTCATTCGACGAGCCCATTGCGAACTCATCCATATTAGTTTTGCCAAGCATTACCGTGCCGCTTCGATTAAATTTTTCGATAACGGTAGCATTGTAGGGCGCAATAAAGTTATCAAGCATCTTTGAGGCACAGGAAGTCTTAACACCATCGGTACAAAAAATATCTTTATGTGCAATCGGAATGCCAGTGAGAACAGACCCAGTACCTTTTGCAAGTGCGATGTCTGCGACTACCGCTTGCTGTAACGCCAGCTCATCAGTGACGCTTATAAAGCAGTTTATGTCCGTATTGTGCTGGTTAATCTTATTGAGATAATCCTGTGTAATCTCCACGCTTGAAAATTGCTTTTCTGCAAGGCCTTGTTGTAACTGTTTTATCGTAGTTGTCATGCTTGGTCTCACTCGATCACTTTCGGTACGCGGTAAAGAAACTGCTCAATATCAGGTGCAATCGCCTGAAATTTGTCGCGTTGGTTGGTTTCATTAACGACGTCAGGGCGCAATCGTTGGGTTGCGTCCATTGGGTGTGCCATGGGTAAAATATCGGTTGTATCATGCGTTTTCATTTGCTCGAATACGGCGAGAATTTTCGATAATTCGTTTGTATATTGTTCAACATCAGAATCGTTGATTTGCAGGCGAGCCAGATGTGCAATGTTGCGCACTTCTTCTATTTTTAGGGTCATTTAGGTTGTTTTACAAGGCTACGGGTGAAAAGTAGGCAAAGTTACCATAATTTCACAATCAGTATAAGCATAACGCGACCATTTTAAGGCTTTCTTCTTGCCGAAAGCCTGTCTCAAGGTTAGAGTACGCGTCATCTAGACCAATTCTACGCCCGTACGTAGTTATACGGGTTCTATCGGACACATTTAGGTTAAAAAAAACTTATGTTTTCAGCTATTAGGGGTCTGCTATCTAACGATTTGTCGATCGATTTAGGGACTGCGAATACACTTATATATTCACGTGGACAGGGTATTGTCTTGAACGAGCCATCGGTTGTCGCAATACGACAGAATCGTGGTCCGGGCGGCCCAAAGTCGATTGAAGCTGTCGGTACTGACGCAAAGAAAATGCTGGGTAGAACGCCCGCTAATATTACTGCCAAACGACCCATGAAAGACGGCGTCATCGCTGACTTTACTTATACCGAAAAAATGCTTCAGCACTTCATTCGTAAAGTGCATGAAAATCAATTCCTGCGGCCAAGTCCTCGGGTTTTAATCTGTGTGCCTTGTGGCGCAACTCAGGTTGAGCGTCGTGCTATTCGCGAATCGGCGCTTGGTGCTGGTGCTCGTAAGGTTTATTTAATTGAAGAACCAATGGCCGCTGCGATTGGCGCTGGCATGCCAGTTGACGAAGCGCAGGGTTCAATGGTGCTTGATATTGGTGGTGGTACTTCAGAAGTTGCCGTGATGTCATTGAATGGTATTGTTTATTCTGCTTCTGTCCGCATAGGTGGTGATCGTTTTGATGATGCCATTATCAATTACGTTCGACGTAACTACGGAATTTTGATTGGTGAAGCAACAGCGGAAAGAATTAAAGTCGAAATTGCGGCTGCCTACCCTGGGAAAGACCTGCTCGAAATTGAAGTGAAAGGTCGCAATCTGTCAGAAGGTGTGCCACGTAGCTTTACGCTCAACAGCAACGAGATACTAGAAGCCCTACAAGACCCACTTTACGGGATTGTCAGTGCGGTTAAGAATGCGCTAGAGCAAACGCCACCAGAATTGGGTTCGGATATTGCCGAACGCGGTATTGTTCTCACCGGTGGCGGTGCGTTGTTGCGTGATCTCGATCGACTCATCATGGAAGAGACGGGTTTACCTGTGATTATCGCTGAAGATCCGTTGACTTGCGTTGCTCGTGGCGGTGGCCGTGTGCTCGAAATGATTGATCAGCACGGGTTAGATTTTCTAGAAGTCGAATAACTTGTTGAGTAGGCCCAGGATCCTTCGCGCATGACGCAGTTACAACAGCAGGCGCGAGGAATTAACATTCGTGTACTGTTAATACTAAGCATATCCATCGGACTAATGTTTGTCGACCATCGATATAACCACCTCGAAGTCGTTCGATCTAACATCTCATTGGTGCTATCGCCATTGAGAGATCTGGTTAGCCTGCCAGCATTGGGTGGGAAATGGGTTAGTGAGTGGTTTACGTTGCATAGTGAACTGTTAGAAGAGAATGAAGTGCTTCAGGCTCGCAGGCGTATACTAAATGCCCAGTTACAGCGCATGCAAGTATTACAAGCAGAGAACACTCGGCTCAGGAATTTACTCGGCACTTCACGTAAGCTAACAGATGAAGTGATTGTCGCAGAGCTGCTTTCGGTTGATCAAAACCCTTATCGTCAATTAATCGAAATCAATAAAGGCACTAACGACGGTATAGCAATTGGGCATGCCATCATTGACGATTTTGGTGTGATGGGTCAGGTGGTTCATATCAACCGATATTCTTCCACCATCATTCTGATATCGGATCCTGATCATGCCACTCCGGTTCAATTTATTCGAAGTGGTGTTCGGTCAGTCGCGTTTGGCAACGGCAATACAGATTATCTTGAATTACGTTTCCTACCCGCAACCGCCGATATCCAAATTGGAGACGAATTGGTGACATCGGGTTTAGGAGGGCGATTCCCCGCTGATTATCCCGTTGCAACGGTTGTGTCAATTAGCGAAGACTTAACGCATGGATTCGTATCAGTGCTGGCAGCACCAAAGGCCAGGCTGAACAGCAGTCGAGAAGTGCTGGTAATTAAAGTTGATGATTTTGATGCTGAATAATAAACCAGAATAGGCATGTTTAATTTGCGCTATTTAGTTATCCCTATCAGTTTCATCGTCGGTATGATTATGTTGATACTGCCGTTGCCGGACTGGGTCAGAATTTATCGTCCAGACTGGGTGGCTTTAATACTGATTTACTGGTCAATGGCCTTACCAAAACGCGTGGGTTTGTGGACAGCATTCATTGTTGGGTTATTGGTTGATAGTCTACTAGGGACTCTGCTTGGCCACCATGCATTAGCGCTAGTGGTTATAACCTATTTAAACTTAAATGTTCATCTACGTATTCGGGTTTTATCATTGCCCCAACAGAGTTTATACGTTTTTAGTTTATTAGTGATAAGCCAGCTCATCATTTCTTGGATGAATGGCATCATGGGGTTAACGATACCGCTTCAGGCTGTCTTCGGCGCACCGCTTATCGGCATGTTAATGTGGCCCTTAGCCTTTGTCATATTGCGTGATATTCGTCGTAAAGTAATGCTAAGTTAGTAATCACCCACTAGAAAATAGATCCGTTGATATACTTTGGTCAACCATAAATCTTTTCATCCATCGATTAGTATAAACATCGTCATGGTGCTTACTGCCTATAGGTTACCTATAAATAGAGTGATTTTTCCGGATCTTTTTTCCTGCATCAGCAATAGGCGCCCTGAGGGGGCGGCGGCAATCGCACAAAAGTGTATTTTAGAAATGCCCAGATAATTAAATAAAGGCTTTACAGCCCATTGAGACTAAATATGGATTACACCTATATCGATAGCCATCAAAAGTTGGCCGATTTTTGTACCAGCATTGAAACAGCCGACTATTGCGCTATTGATACCGAATTTGTGCGCGAAAAAACCTATTATCCGGTACTCGCGTTAATTCAAATTGCGACAGAGCAGCACATGGGTTGTATTGACCCGCTTGCTTTCGGTGACTTTGAACCATTCAAAAAGATATTAAAAAATCCTGATTTAATAAAAGTATTTCACTCCTCTAGCCAAGATCTTGAAATATTATTTCAAAATTACAATCAAATCCCGACGCCTGTGTTTGATACGCAGCTCGCCGCCGCAGTGTTGGGGTATAACCATCAAATAAGTTATGCCGATCTGGTTCAGCAGGTAACCAAAGTTCAGCTTGAGAAAAAATATACCCGTGCGAACTGGGTTCATCGGCCTTTGACCGAAGGTGAACTAGATTATGCGATGGATGACGTGCGCTATTTAATGCCCGTGTATCGTCATTTAAAGACTGAATTGGAAGTCAAAAATAGGGCTTCATGGATCGAAACAGAGTTGCAGGCGATGAGTTCCGAATCGAACTACCAGCTCGATACGACCCAGTTATGGAAGAAACTCAAAGGTGCTCAAAAGCTTAAAGGTGTTCATCTGCAGATTGCCAGTTTACTCTGCCAGTGGCGCGAACAATTGGCACAACAAAAGAATCTGCCAAAACGGTGGGTCATTAAAGATGAGCTGATTTTCGACATAGCTCGATTAAAGCCAAGCTCTGCCTCAGAGCTGTCCTCTATTAGAGACGCGAACGAAAGGTTTGTTGAGCAGTATGCTAAGACAGTTCTCGACATTATTACCACGGCGCAGACAATTGATGCCAGCGAATGGCCAAAACACGATAAATTAAAGGTCTTAACATCCGGTCAACAGTCAATTGGTGACTGTTTAATGGCATTGTGTCGAGAGATAGCCGAAGACAACAATATCGCACTGGCAACTTTAGCGACCCGTAAAGATATCGATAGCCTCATTGTTAATCGAAAAAATAGCCAGCTCTCGCAGGGTTGGCGTTTCGAAATGGCAGGTGAAAAGCTACTCGACTTTATTCATGGTCAGACAGGCATAATTGCTAGCGACAACGGTATTAGGTTAATTGTTGCACCGTAGATTTTTACCGAATCGATCTTACTGAACTAAAAAGCTCGAAAACAAAACGTCACCAATATCTTTATTGTTGGAAAGCTCCGTAATGAGTGCCTTAATTTCTGCGGTCGCTGTTTTTCTGATTTCTTCTCGTTTTCCTGGTGACTTCATATCCTTTTCTGGTTGTTCACTGAGTAATACGATAAGTTGATGGCGCATTGCAGGGATGTGGGTTTTGATGATGGCTTCGGAGTCGGAATCTCTTATTAGTACATCCGCAGTCAGTTGTAGATAGGTGTTGCGGCTGCGCTGGCTGCTTAAATTTAACACTAGTGGTTCGCCAAGAGAAATATAAACGCTGTCCGTTTTTACCTCGTCGGTTGCTGACCAAGCTTGGCTATTCACTTGTCCAGCAAGAAGTAAAGTCATCAAGGCACAGTTTAACAGTAGTTTTTGCATGGTATTTTTCCAGCTCTCTAGTAGTATTGTTATAAAACAAGTCTAGCATTCAATCAACTTTTTATCGGCAGTTACCTTATAAACATGAACCCTGAAATAATCCAAAAACTAATAGAACAAGATATGCCATCTGCTTCTGTCGCCGTATCCGGTGGAGAAGGCAAGTATGTTGCAGAAGTAACCAGTGAGGCTTTCGAGGGCTTGATGTTGATTAAACGACACAAGCTAGTATATGCCTGTGTTAATGCTGAAATTACATCGGGTGAGCTACATGCATTAACAATTATTGCAAAAACGCCCGCAGAGCTTGCAAACGCTTAACCACCATTCAACGCTAAGCCATGAACTGGCAGTTTCGCCCAGCACCTTTAGCTCGATAAAGAGCTTCATCAGCACGTCTATGCATATTTTTGATGGTGTCCTTTGCGATTGATTCTGTAATGCCTGCGGATAATTTAAGTGTTACTCTATTATGTTTAATGTGAAAACCGCTGTCAGCTACAACTTTCCGTAGCTTTGTGATTAAAGGTTCAGCCTGTACCGCTGATGTATTGGTTAGCAACAACACAAACTTGTCTCCACCGATACGGAATAAAACATCTGATTCTCGAATTTGCTTTTGCATCAACTGAGCGATTAATCGGAGCACTTTATCACCGGCATTGTGGCCATAGTTGTCATCTACTTGTTTAAAATGATCGATGTCAAGTATGGCGTAACTGAAAAAGGCTCCATATTGGTTCCACCGCGCCAGTTCCTGGACTATTTGTTCGTCGTACGCAGGCTTGCTGCGGACGCCTGTCAAGGTGTCATAGAGTAATTTTTTACGGCTTTCGGTTAATTTCAGTTGTAATTTTTCTGTTTTCTGTTCCATTTGTGCAATTTTATTCGAGAGGCTTTCATTCCGCGTCTCGGTTGTATCGTAGCGTGCGTTAGCCCGAAGTATAAAAGTATCTACGTCATCACGAATAGAATCGATATTGTAATTAACTATCGTTTTTAACTGAGTAATATCCTGCACCGCATTGACGTTGTCCTTAATCGCTGTGACACCTGATTGTACCCGTTCCTGTAGAGATAAAGTGTCGCTCTGGTCTAATGTCTGCTCTTCAAAATCGTCCGTAATAGCGTCTGTGATATTACCGAGTTGTTCGGTGACAGTGAGAATAAAGTGTTCCAATTCTGATTTTTCATCGCTTAATTTTTGGAGTGCTAACGAAACACTATTGGCAATATCGTACAAGGTGTCTGGCCATTCTGTACTGGCGATGCCTTTTTCAATTCTTGCTTGAATTTGGTCTATTTCAGCATTTGTGCCATGAACTATTGTTAACTGCTCCAATAAAGTACAAATGATGACATCGATAGGAGCGCCTGACTTCGTAACTTCTAGCTCGGTAGCGTTTGATGACTGAGCATTAGTGATGTCAACTGTGTTGGCATCAGGTGCCAGATCGTTAATGATTAAGTCCGAGGGAAGATCAGCCTTTGCCTCAATTGACTTTAGATCGTTGCCTTTGGTTATCAATTGGGGTAAATCAATGCATACTTTTTGCAGTTCCACTTTTTGGTTCTGATCTAACTGAACATCTTGACGCATCTCTAATAAAATAGAGGGTCGCTCAAATGAATTGGCCATGTTTGCATCAGTGTCAGATATTACGAGGTCATCATCAGGTAACGCTATAATATCAACGAGTTGCTCGAGAGTTTTGAGTAATTTTTGGTCCTGATCTTTATGCGAAAATTTTTGAATCTCTTCTAGACGCTGGTCGAGTGTACTATCGATACCACGGTCAGCTATACTCATCCTGCTAATGGCTTTATGTAAAGCGTATTCTAAGGTATCCCATTCATCTTCTTTCGAATCGAGCTCTTTTATTGAGGCTTGATATTTGTCCTTCCAGTCGTTACCTTGTTTCACCTGCTTTCGTAGCCTTTAGTTAGTTTATTCCGTTTGAGTGTAAATGTTAGTTCGAAGGTTTACATCGATAATTTTATTTATTTAAATTCCAGTAAAAAATTAACCAAATGACCAACATCAAATTAATCTTTATATGCAGTGATACGGAGTTGTTTGATCCAGCTTCATTTGGCTTTAGTGTCGAAAAAAATGGTGAAACGATTGAGGGCTTCCTCGTCAAAAATGATGGGCAGTATTTTGCTTACAAAAACAGCTGTCCTCATACAGGTTCGCCACTGGATTGGTTAGAGCACCAATTTTTAGATTCTGAGGGTGCACTCATTCAATGTGCGGTGCACGACGCTCGTTTTTTGATCGATACGGGTGAGTGTGTTTTTGGCCCTTGTCAGGGTCAGCGCCTGCAAAAGCTCAATATCAAAATAAAGGATGACGGTGTATATTTAGAAGGCTAACGGCGACAGGATTCAGTTGTAATAAGCAATGATTAATCAACGAAACCTAGCTGAGACCTAGGTTTCTTTCTCATTAGTAATGAATGAGATGAGCCGTTAAGTTTGTCGGGTTTAGGGAATCGTAATGAAAGAATGTCATTTTAAGTCGGATTTTTTGATCGAATGAGGCGAATAGTTGTTCTATTCAATGAGTTGGATTGGGAAATTTGGTCAAAATGGTTTTTCCGCAGTAGATGTCCACTCTAAGTCCGACTGGCTCCTAGTGTTTGGTAAAGCGGCGATAAGCGTTGTTTCATATTTAGCTCATTTAGGAGCAGTTAATGCACTGGGTTCTAAAAGAGTGTTTTCAGATGTGCATGAAATGGTTTCTCTTAAAAGGTATCGGTTACTTTTTTATTGTCGATGAGTCATCATTTTGTGGGAGTCAAGCTCATAGTTAAGCCGTTAATTTAGTATGTTGGTTTTTATCGACTAAAAGCGCTAAAATGTTTTTTTATTTATAGACGATCAATAGCAATGAATTATTCCCAACGTTTTGACGTAATTGTCGTCGGTGGCGGCCATGCCGGTACCGAAGCTGCACTTGCGGCTGCGCGCATGGGCGTGAAGACTTTGTTGCTCACTCACAACATCGATACCCTGGGCCAGATGAGTTGCAATCCGGCGATTGGGGGAATTGGAAAGGGGCACTTGGTCAAGGAAATTGATGCGCTTGGCGGCGAAATGGCGCTGGCATCTGATAAGGCTGGGATTCAATTTCGCATCCTTAATCGACGTAAAGGTCCTGCAGTTCGGGCAACAAGAGCCCAAGCCGATAGACAGTTATACCGAACCGCAATTCGTGAGAAGCTAGAGAATCAACCCAATCTATCTATTTTTCAGCAACCAGTGATTGATTTGATTGAAAATGGTGAGCGCGTCGAAGGTGTGAAGACGCAGATGGGTTTATTGTTTTACGCACCGACAGTGGTGCTAACGGTTGGCACCTTCCTTGATGGTAAAATTCATATTGGTGACGCCAATTACAGCGGTGGTCGTGCAGGTGACCCACCCGCCACTGATTTAGCAAAGCGCTTACGCGAGCGGCCTTTTCGCATTGCCCGCTTGAAAACAGGGACGCCACCTCGTATCGATCGTAAAACTATCGACTATAGCCAGTTAGAAGAGCAGCCAGGTGATAAGCCTTTGCCTGTTTTTTCCTCGATGGGTTCACTTGATTTGCACCCAAGGCAAATCAGTTGTCATATCACTCATACCAATGAGAAAACTCACGACATTATTCGCAATAGCCTGCATCGCTCACCATTGTTTAGTGGTGAGATTGAAGGCGTTGGGCCACGTTACTGTCCTTCAATCGAGGACAAGGTGGTGCGTTTTGCCGATAAAAATTCACATCAAATTTTTGTAGAGCCGGAAGGTTTAAGGCTGTCAGAAGTTTACCCGAATGGGATTTCTACCAGTTTACCGTTTGACGTACAGCTAGATTTTGTTCACAGTATGATTGGTTTCGAGCAGGCTCATATTACCCGTCCTGGTTATGCCATTGAGTATGATTACTTTGATCCACGTGACTTGCGCCCAACACTCGAAACACGCTTTATAGAAGGCCTGTATTTTGCTGGCCAAATTAATGGCACGACCGGTTACGAAGAGGCTGCTGCACAAGGATTGTTGGCTGGGGCTAATGCGGCCGCCGTGATTCAGGGCAAACAAGCCTTAACGCTAGCTCGATCACAGGCTTATATGGGCGTTTTGGTTGATGATTTAATTACCCGTGGCACCAAAGAGCCTTATCGTATGTTTACTTCGCGCGCGGAGTATCGACTAATATTACGTGAAGATAACGCCGATTTACGACTCACTGAAATTGGTCGTAAAATAGGACTGGTTGAAGATGAGCGCTGGAGAGCATTTGAGCTGTATCAGGAGAATTTGGTGCAACTTCAACAAAATTTACAGGAAACTTGGCTCCGGCCCAATACTTTACAGGCTGATCAGTTGGCTGAGGTTCTGCAAACACCGCTGAGCCGTGAATATCGACTAGCTGAAATATTGAAGCGTCCAGAGGTAACTATTAAGAACTTGGTACCCTTGCTGAATGAAACAAAGTTGGATAGTGCGGATGCTGACGAACCTCGCATATTAGACCCTCGAGTATTAGAGCAAGCTGAAATTAATGCCAAGTACTCTGGCTATCTGTCTCGACAGCAGGATGAAATTAATAAGGCCAGTAAGCATGAGGCGGCTAAGCTACCAGACGACATGAATTTTGCAGATGTCAGGGGCTTGTCGAATGAAGCCTGTGAAAAGTTGCAGGATCATCATCCAGCGACCATTGGTCAAGCCAGTCGCATTGCTGGTATTACTCCAGCCGCCATATCGCTATTGTTAGTGCATCTAAAACGACACCCATCATCAATGTTAAAAACAGCTTGAACCATCTTAAGGGTTTGTTGTTGGAGGGCTTATCCGCCCTCAAAATTTCGTTGGATGATAACCAAATTGAGCGCTTGCTCGATTACTTAATGTTGCTCGAAAAGTGGAATAAAAGCTATAATCTGACGGCAATCCACGGACTTGAAAAAATGTTGAGTTATCATTTGCTCGATAGTTTAGCAATCTACCCATCATTAACACAGTGTAAAAATGCGCTCGATGTTGGAAGTGGTGCTGGTTTGCCTGGTGTGCCATTGGCAATAGCCATGCCTGATTCAAATTGGACTTTGTTGGATAGCAATGGAAAGAAAACCCGCTTTATTCAGCAAGCACTAGCGGTCTGTAAAGTGAGCAATGCGAAGGTTGTGCAGTCTCGGGTTCAAGATTACACTGATTCTTCCTCTTTCGATGTTATTGTTAGCCGTGCTTATGCATCGCTAGGGGCTTTTATCGACAGCGTGGCACATTTAAGACAGTCAGATACCCTACTAGTGACTATGAAAACCGGGCTTGACCCTAAGGAACTCAAGGCGTTGGATACTATAAAGCATGAAATACAGCCATCTTTTATCAATGAGATCGAATTATGCGTTCCAGGTATTACGGAAAAACGCAGCCTTGTCATTGTGAAGCCATCATAATATGACAAAAATAATTACCATAGCCAATCAAAAAGGCGGCGTCGGTAAAACGACAACAACAGTCAATTTGGCAGCTGCGCTGGCTGCGACAAAGCGCCGAGTGCTGCTCATTGATATGGATCCACAAGGCAATGCGACGATGGGCAGTGGTGTTGATAAGCGGAATCTAGATCTCAGCGTATGCGATGTGTTGTTGGGTGATGCAACGGTCGCCGAAGCCGTGGTTCATGCACCTAGCAGTGGTTTTGATGTGTTGCCAGCGAATGCTGACTTAACCGCTGCAGAAGTGCAGCTAGTTACACGCATTGGTCGCGAAAAGCAACTACAGCTGGCGCTAGAGAAGGTAGACAGCGATTATGACTATATTCTAATTGACTGCCCACCCTCACTTAATATGCTGACCGTTAACGCATTAGTGGCCTCCAGTGGGGTGTTAATTCCTATGCAGTGTGAATATTATGCTCTTGAAGGGCTATCTTCGCTGCTTGATACGATTGAACAGATTAGATTGAGTGTTAACCCTAATATTAAGTTAGAAGGCTTGTTGAGGACCATGTACGACCCTCGTAACAATTTGTCGAATGATGTGTCTAGCGAATTGGTTGAGCATTTTGGTGACCGTGTCTATCGAACCATAATTCCACGTAACGTTCGGTTAGCAGAAGCGCCAAGTTATGGTAAACCAATCATGCAGTACGACAAAACATCCCGTGGTTCGATGGCTTATCTTGCTCTGGCAGGTGAGGTTTTGCGGCGCGATGCCAAGCAAAGTCACTATATCAATTAATAGTGGCGTAAATTAATAATGACTATGAAAAAAAAGAGATTGGGTAGAGGGCTTGGTTCGCTGATCGGTAATTTCGAGCAGGAAACGCAAGTTAGCGAAGAAGACAAGGCATCTGGCATAAGCGAGCTAGGCGTGGATCAAATTCAGCGGGGCAACTACCAACCGCGCCAACATTTTGATGAGCAGGCACTTCAAGAACTGGCAGACTCAATCCGTGCTCAGGGTGTTATTCAGCCAATAGTGGTAAGGCCCCAAGGTAGTCACTATGAATTAATAGCCGGTGAACGGCGATGGCGAGCAGCGCAAATAGCCGGCTTGCAAACAATACCGGTGGTTATTCGCGATCTAGACAGCAAGTCTGCAGCAGCTATTGCGTTGATCGAGAACATTCAGCGTGAAGACCTTAATCCGCTCGAGGAATCACAGGCGTTAATGCGTTTAATTGAAGAATTTGATCTGACGCACCAACAAGTGGCAGATTCTGTTGGACGTTCCAGGGCGGCGGTTAGTAATTTATTAAGACTGCTAGACTTGGCTGATCCTGTCAAAGATCAAGTAAATCGTGGTTTACTCGATATGGGCCATGCCCGAGCTTTATTAGCGCTCATTCGTCATGATCAGATTGAGGTTGCGATTATTGTCGTTAATCGAGGGTTGTCTGTTCGAGAGACGGAGGCGCTAGTTAAGAAGACACTGAATGGTCAAGGTCAAAAGCCAGTAGAAGGTTCCCAAGTTAAGGATCCAGATATTGTCAGATTGGAAGCTCGGATTAGCGAAAAGCTTGGCGCTGAAGTTCAGGTTAAACCTGGCAAGAAAGGCTCAGGCGATCTCATTATTAGTTTTCATAGTAATGATGAGCTTGAAGGTATTCTGAGTCATTTTGACCTATAATTATTTTTTAAGAATATAAATCAATTTGGCGATTGATTGTTGGGCAAGATCTCCCTATAATTTTGCCCGATTTCAAGGCTAGGGCAACGCCGATAATTCTGGGTTTTTTAAACTATGAAAAGTCAGATTTATAAAGGTCTAACAATCCAATATGTTATGGGTTGTTTTTTTTTAGTTGGTACGGCCGTCTGGAATGTTGAATTTTTCTTTTCAGGCTTGGTTGGATGTTTGACAGGCTTACTGCCTGCGACCTATTTAAGTAGTCGCATGGCAAAAAAGGTTGACGAGCATACAGTCCATGAATGGTTGTCCCACGTATATAAAGCTCAGCTAGGTAAATGGTTAATGACCATTATGATATTCGGGTTAATTTTAAACGCTGAATACGCCTGGAACTTTGCAATTTTATTTGCTGGTTTTTGTTTCATACATTTAACTAGTTGTGTCGTACCATTAATGATAAAAGGCGATTAATCGAAGATGGCTGGTTACGCAAATTCAAGCGAATACATTAAACACCACCTGACTAACCTTGTGTATGGTCAGAATGCAGACGGTGGCTGGGGCATTGCTCATAGTGCTGAAGAAATTAAAGAGATGGGTTTCTGGTCGATCCACGTCGATTCTATGGCTTTCTCGATTGGTCTGGGTATTTTATTTTTATGGGTTTTCCGTAAAGCTGCAAAGGTAGCTGCAGCCGGTGGCACGATAGGTGTTGCTCCAACGGGTATGCAAAATTTCATAGAAATGATCGTTGAGTTTGTTGATGGTTCTGTACGCGGCTCATTTACCGGCAAGAACCCGTTAATTGCGCCATTAGCACTTACCATATTCGTCTGGATTTTCTTATTGAACCTGATGGATCTAATACCAGTTGACTGGATTCCATGGCTTGCAAGCCTGTTAGGTGTATCTTATCTTAAGATTGTGCCGTCTACTGATCCTAATGTGACTTTTGGCTTATCAATATCCGTACTGATACTGATAATCTATTACAGCATTAAAATGAAAGGGCCCGGTGGTTTCTTTGCTGAATTAGCTTTCCACCCGTTCCCAAAAATATTAATGCCGATCAATCTTGTATTGGAAGGAGTCACGTTAATCGCAAAACCTGTATCACTAGCCCTTCGACTTTTTGGTAATATGTACGCGGGTGAAGTTGTCTTCATCTTAATCGCGATAATGTATGGCGGAAGTTGGTCAATGGGTTTATTTGGTGGTTTTTTACAGATAGGTTGGGCGTTATTCCATATCTTGATTATTACCTTACAAGCATTTATTTTTATGACGCTGACTATTGTATATCTCGATATGGCATCACAAACTGAAGAACACTAATTTTTTACCTTTAAACATAAAACAGATTTATTTTAGGAGATTACTATGGAAATGAGTACAGCAGTTGTTTACATTGCCGGTGCATTAATGATGAGTTTTGGCGCATTAGGCGCATCACTAGGTATCAGCTCTCTTGGTGGTAAGTTCATAGAAGCTGCGGCTCGCCAACCAGAATTACTACCAATGCTTCGTACACAGTTCTTCATCGTCATGGGTCTTGTTGACGCAATACCAATGATTGCTGTTGGTTTGTCTATGTACGTTATGTTTGCTGTAGTTGGTGGTTAATTGGTCATTGGCCCATTATTAGACTAGAACGAGGATAGCAATATGAATTTCAATGCAACATTGATAGGACAGAGCATCGCCTTTGCGGTATTTGTCTGGTACTGCATGAAATATATATGGCCGCAATTGATAGCCGCATTAGAAGAGCGTAATGCTCGAATTACAGAGGGTTTGGCTGCGGCACAACGGGGTCAAAAAAATCTAGAAGAAGCCCAGGCAAAAGTAAGCGGTAATTTAAAAGATGCCAAGCAGCAAGCTCAGGAAATAATCAATCAGGCGCAAAAGCGTGCTACTGAGATTGTTGACGAAGCGAAGGATGTTGCGCGTGAAGAAGCTGATCGAATTAAATCGATGGCGACTGCCGATATAGAGCAACAGATTAACAGTGCAAAAACGGTACTTCGTAAGGAAGTCTCCCTGATTGCACTAGCTGGTGTTGAAAAAATACTGGGTCGCGAAGTCAATGCCGATACGCATGATGCTGTGATAAGTGATCTGGTTGCCCAGATTTAGGCCTTAATATTATGAGTGCTAAAATATGAGCGACTTTGAGACAATTGCACGGCCCTACTCTAAAGCATTATTTGAGTTGGCGTCAGAAAGTAAGAGTTTGCAAGCTTGGTCAGATAGCCTGACAGCTGCCGCTGCGATAGCAGATGATGAAGCCATGCAAACTATGTTTGAACTTTCTTCTATGTTGCCGTCTGAGCATGTTGAGCTGTTGCTGTCGGTATATGCCGGTATCGATGGCGTTCAAAAAGCAACCGCAGAGCTCAAAAACTTTTTTAGCTTACTGGCTGAAAATGGACGATTACCTGCGCTACCTGCGATTGCACTTGGATATGAAATGCTCAAGCAGGAAGCTGATGGCAAAGTTGATGTGCAGGTAACATCAGCGCAAAAACTAACTAAAAAACAAAAAGACGAAATCGCAAAAAGTATGGAAAAGAAATTGGGTAAGGAAGTTAATATTTCTTCTGAAGTTGATGCGACATTAATAGCAGGTGCGATCATTCGAGCGGGTGACTTAGTCATTGATGGTTCAGTACAAGCGCGCCTCGATAAGCTCTCAACTGCACTCAATAAATAACGAATATTGATAACGAATACTTAATGATTATGGGATCACGTGATGCAACTTAATCCGTCAGAAATTAGCGAACTTATTAAAGATCGCATTAAGAACTTTGAAGGTGCTGCCGAAGCAAGAACAGAAGGTACTGTTGTTAGCTT
>CAWVZP010000024.1:0-23025 GCA_963934675.1 uncultured Gammaproteobacteria bacterium
CTAATGCAATATAAGTCGCGCCCCAAACTAAAGCTTTTGAGCTAGCAATGAGTATTATAAGTCCCAAAAATGCCCAGACAATCGCAGAAATAAACTTCATGTTTTCAGATGTTTTTGCTGTTAAATTCTTATCAATGCAGTGCTTGTTTGAGGTGTTCCGATGAAACTTTATTAAAAATACTAAAATAGCCATCAATACTAGAATTAATGTAATGCCATCGGTTTGGTCGAGCAAACCATCAATAAGACACCCGGTCAATATGACTGTCGCAATAATGAGTAAGGGGAGTTCTCGCCGCAATAAACTTTTTGCAATTAGGATAGGCGTAATAAAGGCAGTAACGCCCAGTATTAAACCAATGTTAGCGATATTCGACCCCAATGCATTGCCGATAGCGATATCTGGAGTGCCTTCCAAAACAGCAATGATGGACACCAGAATTTCAGGCGCTGATGTGCCGAACCCAATTACAGTGATGCCGACTATGAGAGGAGAAATCCCAAAATGATTTGCTAACGATGACGCCGCTTCAACAAATTTGTCTGCGCTCAAGGTAAGCAGAACTAAGCCAAAAATAATGGCGCTAATTGCTAGTAACATAATTTTGGGCGGCTCTAAAAATAGTGTTTTTTTATGACTTTTTTTGCGCTTCCATAATAGGACAGTAGTTCATTTACAATGGAATTTGCGTTATCTTTATAACAATCGTTAGGTGCTAATTAATTGTTCTAATTGTAGCTGCATCCATGAAATGATATATAAGCTGTAAGTTATCGAGCTTAAATCGCCAATGTGCTATCATTGGTACAATTGCCACAAAGAACCTCAGGAGCAAAGCCTTAGGTGCAAAAATTTGATTTCAAGTTTGATTGGCTCCTACGTTAAGCCCCGGAGTGTTTTAGCAACGACCGGTCAAAAACAGTCTATTGTGGCAATGGTTTCAATTGCGAGAATGTTGTATATTCAGATGCGCGCCCTAGAATTAAATTGGTGTTTGAAATTTTAGAAACTATCGGTTGAGGTGAATAAACCAACACGTAAATCTTTAGCAGAGTAAATTTCACGACCATCCACTTCCATCGTGGCATCGGCAATACCCATAACTAATTTGCGCATAATTAAGCGTTTAATGTTGACGCGATAAGTGACTTTCTTAGCATTAGGCAGTACTTGACCAAAGAACTTTACTTCGCCAGCACCGAGCGCTCTTCCGTGACCTAGCCCGCCTTTCCAGCCTAAATAAAACCCAATCAGTTGCCACATTGCGTCGACCCCAAGACAACCGGGCATGACTGGGTCGGTTTCAAAATGACACTTGAAAAACCACAGGTCGGGGTTAATATCAAGTTCAGCTATCATTTGGCCTTTACCGAATTCACCCCCATCTTCAGTGATACTAGTTATTCTATCGAACATTAACATCGGAGGTAGCGGTAACAAAGCGTTGCCTTCCCCAAAAATTTCACCTTTCCCACAACAGATTAGTTCGTCATAAGTAAAGCTTTTTTTATCAGTTAATGAATTTGCCATAGTTTATTTTTTAAGTTTTCTTGTAATCCGTTAACACTAACGACTCTCAAAAAAATATGCCAGTAAAATCCTTTTTTTTGATTGAAAAGCCATATTTAGGCTTTATAATTGTTAAATGAATGTTAATGGCGTTCAGTTATTGTGGTTTTTAAAGTCAATCCGGTTTGGTTTTATGCCAAGGAATAGATTGGTGATGTTAGGTTGTAGTTGATAGTATAAAATTTTTTACATGGGTTGGTGATAAAATAAAGTTGCGCACTTACTAGAGGCGTTTTTATTAAAGCTGATAGGGCTAATTCAGATGCCCCAAATGTGACTTTCAATCAGGCGCTTATTCAGCTCCAGTTAAGTTATAATCGGTAGCGTTACGGTCAATTAATTTTAAAATTTTAGGTCTCAGGGTAATTTGATGATAAAAGCGTGTTTAATAATGAAAATATTGCTATTGATTGGCCTATTCAGTCAAAGCGTTTTTTCTGCTGAGGTTGGTCCGCAGCAACTGATGAAGCAAACCACGGATAAAGTACTCAGCGAGATCAAACTTAATTTAGATGACTATCGAGCCAATCCAGATAGACTATCTGCATTGGTTGAAGAGGTGGTTTTACCGTATTTTAATTTTGTGGCTATGACTAACCTAGCGTTATATCGTCATAGAAATGAATTTAATGATGAGCAAAAAGCGAGAGTCGTTGACGAATTTAAAACGCTGCTGATTCGGACCTACAGTATGGCGCTACTCGAATACAATAATCAGGCAGTTAATTTCCTCGGTATGATTGGTTCAGTTGAAAAAGGTAAAGTGAAGGTGAAAACAGAGGTCACCCAAGTGGGTGGGGCAGCTATTCCGCTTGATTACAGTTTAAGGCGAGGCAAAGAGGTCTGGCAGGTTTATGATATTCAAGTTGATGGTATTAGCCTCGTGACTAACTATCGCTCCAGTTTTGACAGAGAAATTAAAAAGAATGGTGTTGAGGGTCTCATCAAGTTATTGAACGAGAGAAATCAATAAAACTGATTCTTGTTTAATAATGCTAGCTCTAAATTTCAGCTAATACAGTGTAGCTAAATGGGATTATATTCTTGTCAGTCATTGCCCAAAACATCTGGTAGAATGCTTTTTCTCCTAATTTCAAAACCGCTCTATAAATGCATTTTTCTCGTGATTACCGCATTAACGTCATGCCCGAATTCTCATGTATTAAATTAGACTCAGATTTTTTGCGCATTGCGTTCTTGCACTTATTTTCATGAATGGCATGTGTGTCTGTTTTGTAGAAGTAAAAAAACAAATTATGAAAAAATCATTACTCCTAGAGGTGCTCCCCATGGATGCAAAGTTTATTAGTCTATGAATAAATTAATTATTAAAGGTGGCGTTCCCTTATCGGGACAAGTTCGAATTTCTGGGTCGAAGAATGCGGTTTTACCGATTCTGGCGGGCACCTTGTTAGCGAGTGGACCCGTTGTGATTAATAATGTACCTCATTTACATGACGTCACCACAACGATGGAGTTACTCGGGCGAATGGGGGTGTCTATTACCATCGGTGATAAGATGAGTGTTGAGATCGATCCCTCCACCATTGAAAATACTTTTGCCCCCTATGAACTAGTTAAAACCATGCGCGCTTCGATTTTGGTTTTGGGGCCACTATTAGCGCGTTATGGTACGGCTGAAGTTTCGCTGCCTGGTGGTTGTGCAATTGGCGCGAGGCCGGTGGATATCCATCTTTCCGGGCTGGAGGCAATGGGCGCTAAAATCACTGTTGAACAAGGTTATATTCGCGCCAAAGCAGATCGACTAAAGGGCGCCCATATCGTAATGGATCAAATAACGGTTACTGGAACTGAAAATTTAATGATGGCGGCTAGTCTGGCTGAGGGCACTACAATCCTCGAAAATGCTGCCCGTGAACCTGAAGTGGTCGATCTTGCTGACTTCATTAATGCGATGGGTGGTCGAATAGAAAATGCAGGCTCTGATAAAATTACAATTCATGGCGTTGAAAAGCTGGAAGGTTGCGAATATACAGTTTTGTCGGATCGTATTGAAACTGGCACCTATCTAGTCGCTGCGGCTATTACGGGTGGTAAGGTCCTGTTGAAGAATACTGACCCTAGCTTACTTGATGCAGTATTGGCCAAATTGGTTGAGGCTGGGGCAATAATTGATACTGGCGATAACTGGATTGAGTTAGACATGGAAGGTCGTAAGCCGAAGGCTGTTAATATTCGAACCGCTCCATATCCTGGATTCCCGACAGATATGCAAGCTCAGTTTTGTGCGCTGAACGCCATTGCGAATGGCACTGGTTCCGTAACTGAAACTGTATTTGAAAATCGATTTATGCATATTCAGGAAATGTCACGATTAGGGGCGAAGATTCAGCTTGAAGGTAATACTGCGATTATCCAAGGCGTAGATGACTTAAACGGTGCGTCAGTGATGGCAACAGATTTACGTGCTTCGGCTAGTTTAATCTTGGCTGGTTTAGTGGCTAAAGGTGAAACGATTGTAGAACGTATTTATCATATCGATCGTGGTTACGATCATATTGAGGAAAAACTCGCCTGCATAGGCGCTAACATTCAACGCGTACCTAATTAGACTTTAGATTGAGTTAACTCGAACCTAAATGAATCGAATTTAATTGAAATCACACTACATTATATTATGTCCCAAATTTTGACAATTGCGCTCGCGAAAGGGCGTATTTTAGCTGAAACTTTACCGCTATTAAAACGTGCGGGTATTGAGCCGGTAGATGACCTTTCGACAAGTCGAAAATTAATTTTTACCACTAACCATGCCAATATTAATCTAGTACTCATCAGGTCATCTGACGTTCCAACTTATGTTCAATATGGTGCCGCTGACGTCGGCATTGCGGGTAAGGATGTTTTGCTTGAGCATGGTGGCGACGGTTTATATGAGCGCGTTGATTTAAAAATTGCGGGCTGCAAACTGATGACTGCTGGTTTCCCCGATAAGGCATTACCTTCTGGGCGGTTGAAGGTGGCGACTAAATATCCTGGAATAGTTCGGCAGTATTTTCTTGAGCGAGGTCGTCAAGTTGAATTGATTAAGCTTTATGGCTCAATGGAGTTGGCCCCAATCGTTGGCTTGTCTGATTTGATCGTTGATCTGGTCGATACTGGAAATACGCTGAAGGCGAATGGACTAATGCCACTTGAGCATATTATGGACATTACATCACGATTGATTGTTAATCGAGCCTCTCAAAAGATGAAAAATCAAGCTATAAAAGAATTCGTTAGTCGTATCGAAAAAGCAGTTGCAGGGTAGTAATAATGATAGAAATCAAACGATTTGACAGTCAATCAAATAATTTCGAATCTCAATTAAAAGATTTATTGTCATGGGAGACGGAATCGGATCAAGCTATCTTTGATACGGTTCATAAGATTCTTCGCTCGGTAAGGCTTAAAGGTGATCAAGCCTTGCTGGAATTCAGCGAAAAGTTTGATGGCCTTACGGTCGATATCGCATCAGAATTAGAGTTGTCACCGAAGCGGTTAGAGAGGGCATATCAATCGTTGTCTGATGTTGAGCGCAATGCACTCGATTCCGCAGCCGAGCGAATTCGTTCATACGCAGAACATCAAAAACTAGAGTCCTGGCAATACACTGAAGTTGATGGCACTGTTCTTGGTCAGCAGGTAACCCCTCTCGACCGAGTTGGTCTTTATGTACCGGGTGGCAAGGCAACTTATCCGTCCTCTGTGTTAATGAATGCGGTCCCCGCCAAGGTGGCTGGGGTTGAAGAGCTTATTATGGTAGTTCCGACGCCTCAAGGTGTGATCAATGAGCTTGTGTTGGCTGCTGCCTACATTTCGGGTGTCGATAGGGTTTTTACTGTGGGTGGCGCGCAAGCGATTGCAGCATTGGCTTATGGGACAGAAACAATTCCTGCGGTTGATAAAATTGTGGGTCCTGGCAATATTTATGTGGCGACGGCAAAACGTTTGGTATTTGGTACCGTGGGTATTGACATGATAGCGGGGCCATCAGAAATTTTAGTTATTTGTGATGGTAAGACAGACCCTGACTGGATTGCGATGGATTTGTTTTCACAGGCTGAGCATGACGAAAATGCGCAAGCCATATTGTTGTCTACTGATGCTGCTTTTCTTGATCAGGTTCAGGCTAGTATAGAGCAACAAATTAAAGAAATGCCTCGTCAGGACATTATTCGCGCCTCACTGACTGCACGTGGCGCACTTATTTATGTTTCTGATATGGATGACGCTGTAAAAATCGCGAATTACATTGCGCCAGAACACCTTGAGCTTTCAGTTGATGATGCTGCAACCGTCGCCAAATCAATACGGCACGCCGGCGCTATTTTTATGGGGCGCTATACTGCCGAAGCACTTGGCGATTATTGTGCGGGTCCTAATCACGTCTTACCAACATCCAGAACCGCACGTTTTTCATCACCGCTGGGTGTTTATGACTTTCAGAAAAGGTCGAGCCTGATTGGTTGTTCTTCAGTAGGTGCATCGGAGTTAGGTAAGCTGGCTTCTGTTTTAGCGCGTGGTGAAGGGTTAGTTGCCCATGCTCGTTCAGCTGAGTATCGGATTAAGTAATTTTTTTTTGCGGTGTCACGGATTAGTATTTAAGTTCGAGTTGATCTTAGGCTTCGGGTTATTAAGCAACCCGTTTAGTTCAAAGCGGACGACTGGCTAAGCAAGTTACCTTGGTCGTTCCGTAGCAATTGTTTTAAAAGTGAATTTCTTTTGGCCACGATAAACAGTGATTTCCAAGGCGTTTCCTGGCTTATGAAAGCTGACCTTTTCTAGCAGATCCCTCACTCCTAACACTGACTTACCATCTATTGCGACCAGAACATCTCCAGACCGAATGCCTGCCATATCGGCTGGGCTGTCGATGAACACGCCTACGATGAGTGCCCCTTTAATATTAGGGTTACCGGTAGATAAAGCTGCTTTAGCAGTGATTTCAATGCCTTCAACGCCTAACCATCCACGAGAAACTTTTCCGTGATCGATGAGTTGCTGCATGATATCGAGTGAAATTGAGGTGGGAATAGCAAAGCCGATGCCTTGTGTCCCACTGGCCTGATTAAAAATTGCCGTATTGATGCCGATTAGTTCTCCATTAGCATTGACCAAGGCACCACCTGAATTTCCTGGATTTATTGCCGCGTCGGTTTGGATGAAATTTTCAAAAGTGTTTAAGCCTATTCGATTTCTACCTGTGGCGCTGATGATGCCCATCGTCACCGTTTGGCCGACATTCAATGGATTGCCGATGGCTAGCACAACATCACCGACCCGGACAGGCTGGTCTGGGGCTAATTTAATACGGCTTAAACCACTAATAGGTATTTGTAAAATAGCAATGTCAGTTTCTTTATCTTCACCAATTAAAACAGCCTGGCTACCGCGTCCGTCTGGCAGCGAAATTAATATTTCGTCAGCTCCATCAATGACATGTTGATTGGTTATGATGTAGCCATCATTACTGATGATGACGCCTGAACCTAGGTTGGTTTCTGTTTTGCTTCGTTGTCGTCGTTTTAGTTGTTCGCCAAATAGCTGACTAAAGATGGGGTCTTGCAATAAAGGATGTGATTGTTCAACCACCATTTTAGAAGTATAGATAGTAACTACTGATTCAAAAGATGAGGCGACTGCATCGGCATATGATGCGGTTGGACTTTGAATGAATACCTGGCTAGGAATGTTAGCTTGCATTGTCTTCTCTGGGGGCGAAAGAAAGACTAAAACATCTTGGCTTGAGTGTTCGGATTGCCAGAACAAATATAATATGGCAATTGCTAGCCCTATAAGGCTAAACTGTAATAAAAACCCAACGGCTTTGATCATTTTCATAGCCAAATAGTATCATAAGAACCTTGCAATAGAGGACGAAAAAATATGCAGTTACAGCAGCTAAGTGATTTTTGCGCTGACTACCTTCGGATCAGTGATTTTAAAGATTACTGCCCTAACGGATTGCAGGTTGAGGGAGTGGGTGAAGTTAAATCTATTGTTTCTGGTGTAACGGCTAGCCTAGATTTAATTGAGGCCGCGCTCGATGCAAATGCAGACACAATTTTAGTCCATCATGGCTATTTTTGGAAAGGAGAGTCTTCTGTTATTACTGGGTTTAAAGCCCGTCGCATTCGGGCGTTAATCAAAAACAACCTAAATTTGCTTGCCTACCACTTGCCTTTAGATGCGCATCCTGTGATTGGTAACAATGCGCAGATAGCCAATATTATGGGATGGGAAGTTCAAGGGACTTTTGCCAGCGTTGGAGTCCACGATATTGTGTTTCATACGACATTAGCATCGCCTATAACGTTGGATGATCTTACGAGCATGATTGCTGATAAACTTAATGCTAAACCATTGAGTCTAATGGCTGGAGATAAGCCGATTAGTCGCATTGCCTGGTGCACGGGTGCCGCTCAAAGTTATATTGATCAGGCAGCTGATAGGGGCTTCGATGTTTTTATTAGTGGTGAGGTATCAGAAAATACGTTTCACTATGCTAAGGAATGTGGCATTCATTACATTGCAGCAGGTCATCATGCTACTGAACGCTATGGGGTGCAGGCATTGGGGCGGTTAATTGCCGAACAATTCAGCGTGAAACATCAGTTTATTGATATCCCCAATCCGGTGTAAATATCTGTTGTTTGCTGCGCACGTTAGTAATTTTTATTGAGCTTTCCTAATTTATGGCGAGTTAATTCGTTAATAGACTCGACGGAAAAGTGAAATTGAGCTATCCTAGCGGCCGTTTTTTATGTCTGAAATAGATCTACTTGTGTTGTTTTTATTTTGGGTTTTCAACTTTCTAAAGCAGGGATTATTCGAATGTCTTCTGATGGTGTAGATAATAATCGCAGGCACTTCCTGACTGCCGCGACTGTCGTGGTTGGTGCAGTCGGTGTTGGTACGGTGGCCGTTCCATTCTTAAAGAGCTGGAGTCCTAGCGCGCGAGCCAAATCAGCTGGTGCACCCGTTGAGTTTGACATCAGCAAAATGGAGCCGGGTCAGCAGGTCGTAGTAAAGTGGCGTGGCAAGCCGGTCTGGATAGTAAGGCGTGATACCAATATTTTAGCCACCTTGTCGAAGGTAGATGGCAATCTTAGTGATCCGACGTCGGATCAAAGTATTCAACCTGAGTACGCGAAAAATGAAGCCCGCTCCATTAAGCCTGAATTTTTGGTCGTTGAAGGAGTTTGTACTCATCTAGGCTGTTCTCCAACGTATCAGCCTGAGGTAGTTGCTGGTTTTCAAGGCTTCTTTTGTCCTTGTCACGGCTCTAAATTTGATTTTGCTGGCCGTGTCTACAGTGGTGTGCCTGCGCCGACTAACTTACCGGTGCCCCCCCACTTTTATGTCAGCAATGATGTAATTCGTATCGGTGAGGATGGAACAGTTTAATGAATACTGATAACAAAAATAATGGTCTAGCTGGCTGGATCGATCAGCGCTTCCCAATGACTAAGATGTGGGAAGAACATATATCAAAGTATTATGCGCCGAAGAATTTTAATTTTTGGTATTTTTTTGGTTCGTTGGCATTACTAGTATTAGTACTTCAAATTGTGACTGGTATTTTTCTTACTATGCACTATAAACCTGATGGTGCGGAGGCTTTCATATCGGTCGAACACATTATGCGCGATGTCGATTGGGGCTGGCTGATTCGCTACTTACATTCTACCGGTGCATCGGCATTCTTTGTGATCATATACCTCCACATGTTTCGTGGTTTGATGTATGGCTCCTACCAAAAACCACGTGAGTTGATCTGGATATTTGGAATGTGCATCTTCTTGGCGTTAATGGCAGAAGCGTTCATGGGCTATCTGTTGCCGTGGGGACAAATGTCCTTCTGGGGCGCCCAGGTCATTATTTCATTGTTTGGTGCAATTCCGATTGTTGGTGATGATTTAACCCTGTGGATTCGGGGTGACTTTGTTATCTCTGACGCCACACTTAATAGATTCTTTGCGCTACACGTTATTGCCGTTCCATTGGTTCTGGTGATGCTTGTTGTGATGCACGTTATTGCTTTACATGAAGTTGGTTCAAATAATCCTGAAGGTGTTGAAATTAAGAAGCATAAGGATGAGAACGGCATTCCACTGGATGGTATTCCGTTTCACCCATACTATTCGGTAAAAGATATTGTTGGTGTGGTTGTGTTTTTGATTCTATTTAGCTCCGTGGTGTTTTTTATGCCGGAAATGGGTGGCTACTTTTTAGAGCATGCTAATTTTATACCCGCTAATCCGTTCAAGACGCCTGAGCATATTGCGCCGGTATGGTATTTCACGCCTTTTTACGCCATCTTAAGAGCAGTGCCGCATAAGCTGTCGGGTGTTCTGGCGATGTTTGCTGCCATTGCTATTTTGTTTCTGTTGCCGTGGATTGATCGTGGCAAGGTGCATTCTATTCGCTATCGAGCTAATTCGTTTAGATGGCTGCTAACCATGTTAGTCATTAGTTTTATCGGTCTTGGTTACTTGGGGGCATTACCGCCAACCGAATTAAAAACATTTTTTGCGCAAGTTTTTAGTGTTGGTTATTTCGGTTTCTTTCTAGGTATTTGGTGGATTAGTAAAAACGAAAAAACAAAGCCTGTTCCAGAGAGGATCCTTTAATGAAAAAGACGTTAATTCTTATTGCCGGCCTTTTGCTGCCTGTAATCGGTTTCGCTGCTGGTGGCGGTGCGTCATTCCCAAATGATGACATCACAATCGATTGGGACGATAAGGCGTCTATGCAACGAGGTGTTCGTACTTACGTGAATTACTGCATGGGCTGTCATGAAGTATCCTATTCGCGCTATAACCGAGTGGGTGCTGATCTTGAAATTGATGATGATCAATTAATGCAAAATCTAATTTTCACCACTGATAAGTATGGCGAAAAAACCAAAGTTGGTGCATTAATGACCAATACTATGAATGCAGATTATGCTGCGGAGGCTTTTGGTATAGTACCACCTGATTTGAGTTTGATTGCGCGTTCGCGTGGTGTTGATTGGCTATACAATTATCTTCGTGGCTTTTACGTGGATGAATCAAGACCATATGGGATGAACAATGGTGTCTTTGAAAAAGTTGGCATGCCGCACGTGTTGGCCGAATTGCAGGGCTATCAAGTACCTAAAATGGGCACACGCTTAAATAGTGATGGTGAAAAGTATGAAGTGATTGTTGGCTTCGATATTGTAAAGCCAGGCAGCTTGTCTCCATCTGAATACGATCAAACCATCCATGATTTGGTTGGGTTCCTTGATTACGTATCAGAGCCTTATCGTCAAACCCGCCAAAATGTCGGAACTGGCGTACTTATTTTTCTATTTCTCTTCCTAATTCTGGCTTATTTTCTTAAGAAAGAATTTTGGAAAGACATACACTAACCAAGGATTAAAATATGTCAATAGTGGCGAATCGTCGTTCGGTAATGAGTTGTTTTTCATCGCCGGTTGACCCAGAATGCCATCGCGCACGCATTGTGCTCGCTGAGAAGGACATTACGGTTGAAATCCATGATGTTGATATGGATAATTTGCCAGAGGATTTAATTGATTTAAATCCCTATGCAACGGTACCAACGATGGTTGATCGTGACCTTGTGCTTTATAACGCGCGAGTTTTGATTGAATATCTGGATGAGCGTTTTCCACATCCACCACTAATGCCTGTTGATCCTGTATCACGTGCTAAAAGTCGTTTGGCTTTATTTCGTATAGAGAGCGACTGGTTTAGTTTGTTGGGTGATATCGAAAATGGTACAGAAAAAAAGCAGGAGCAGGCAAAGAAAGCCCTAACTGAAAGCTTGATTAATTCATCTGAAGTTTTTGCTGTTAAACCTTACTTTTTATCGGATGAGTTTAGTTTACTCGATTGTAGCATTGCACCGATTTTGTGGCGTCTACCTTATTACGACATCGAATTACCACCTTCATGCAAGCCAATTACAACTTACATGAAGCGTGTTTTTTCACGCCCTTCTTTTCAGGCTAGTTTGTCTGAGCAAGAAAGAGATATGGTTGCTTAATTGCTTCTAATGGTGATTTAATGAACATGACTTCTAGCAAACCTTACTTGATTCGTGGCCTATATGAGTGGTTGCTGGAGAATGATATGACTCCGTATTTGTTGGTTGATGCCAACTTTTACGGGGTGATGATTCCTCAAGGCACTGCAAACGATGGCAAGGTTGTACTCAATTTAACACCAAGTGCGATTCAAGCATTAGAGCTTGATAATGAATACATTGCTTTTTCAGCTCGATTTGGTGGCGTAGCACAAAACGTCTATTGCCCAATGGCTTCTATATTGGCTATTTATGCCAAAGAAAATGGTGAGGGTATGATGTTTAATGAAGAGCCCCATAAAGAACCAGACCCCAACGCAAAGAAAACTGACGAGAAGCAGGGATCTAAAGCTATCGAATCGAAAAAAACAAATCGCCCTAGCCTAACTGTCGTTAAGTAGCACTGTTTTGATCGGCTGGACCGAGCAGTTGCAGATCAAGCAACTCGCATAAAATATGAATAATTAAAAGATGAACTTCCTCGATTCGGGCATCGACATTTGATGGCACTCTGATTTCTACAGAGTTGATGCTTAATTCCTGTTGAATCAGACCGCCGTCCTTTCCTGTGAGGGCAATGACGGCAATGTCGGATTCATTTGAAGCTCGGATTGCTTCGACAATATTTTCAGCTTGTCCGCATGTGCTAATGGCCAGCAGTAGATCGCCAGGCTGGCCTATCGCGGTTATTTGTTTTGAAAAGATTTGCCGGTAATCATGATCATTAGCAATTGATGTGAGAGTAGAGCTATCCGTCGTCAGTGCGATGCCGGGCAGGCCAGGGCGATCTCGGTCATATCGATTAAGTAACTTCGAAGAAAAATGCTGGGCATCGGCTGCCGATCCACCATTGCCACAAATCATCACTTTGTTGCCGCTGAGTAGGGTTTGATTTAATAGGTTCGATGCTAGTTCAATCGATTCACTCAGCGCAATTTCGGATTGCTGCTTGGTTTCTATGCTGGCCTGAAAAGCTAGGCTTATTTGATTTTGTACATCACTCACGAAATTTTCACTCATTCATTTTTAACCTTGTCGATTGGGTGGATTTTGGGTTGTTTTATTCTGCGTAGAAGGCGTTTTGAATCCATTCTATATTTAGGTCAGAAAGCGACGAATCAAGTTGCAAAATTAGTGCATCGAAGCGCATCGGCTTTTGTGCTATTGCCGGTGATGATGAAATATAACATTGTGCCGTCTTGATGATTTTTCGTTGTTTCGCATGTGGAATCGCCGAAACAGCACCACCGAATACATTACTTTTACGAAATTTGACTTCAATAAAACATAAAACTTCCCGATCGAACATAATGAGGTCTATCTCACCAAATCGAGAGTGGTAATTGTGTTCGTGTAGCGTCAGTCCCTGTTGTCGTAAGTAGTCTTTTGCGAGCTTCTCATAGTGTTTGCCGGTGTCGATACTACTTCTGCTTGTAGAGTATTTCGTCATATCCGCATTCGCCAAGTTGACAAATGATTACCGAGCGGGTGCCTTTAATAGAACAGCCGAACCGTTTTTATAAGTTGCCATTAGTAGCGATCGCTTAACTCGGCCCATACTATTAATTGACAATGCGCCGGTATGTTGGAGAGCAGAGTCCTGTGGGTTAATCATTAATCGACGCAGGGAGGGGATGAGTCGATAAGCATCTATACCAAACGCAAATAATCGACTCAATCGTTTGCTGCTATTAGGCCATAACTTCGATATATTTTGATGATCTAGGTTGTTTACTTTATCCAGCATCCAGGGGATGTCGACGAATAAAATATCATTCAAATCACGATCATCATCGGCATTGGCATTGCTAGATGAAATGTGAGAGGTAGCATAAACCGGCAATTCTTGGGCATGATGAAACTTAAGTTGAGGTTTGATTAGCCTGGCTTGTCGAGAGTTGGCCGCTACAAAAATCATATCAACATCCTGTCGTCGGCGAGGGTTGAATTCAACTGATTGCCCGATCACTTGCTGGATCATCGACTTGCGCAAATTACTAGTGTTAAGATTCAGCAACTTTTTGATTGACACAGAGTAATCACTTTTGCTCGAAGGATAGGTTTCGCTGTCAACGACATAACCACCGAGAGATTCGAATCTTAGCTTAAATGCTTGATGTAAGCGCTGTCCCCAAGAGGTGTCAGGGACCAGGATGATGGCATGGCGCTTGCCTTGAGCTAGTGCATAATCGGCAATTTGTTCGGCTTCATCTTCCGGGCTCAAACCGAATTGATATAGGTTTAAATCAGTTGATTTGGATTCATCTCCATAATTCAAAGCCAGTGTTGGCACTGGCATGCTGTCGCGATTTTGGAGTGACTCGATTAACGTTTTGTTAATGGGGCCAACAACAAAGTCGGCGCCATTTTCGATTGCTTGGCGGTATTGAAGGTTGAATTCAGCGGCATCCGTACTGGCATTGATAATTTCTAGTTCTGTTTTAATTGACTGATTTTGGTTTAACTGATCTTGTATTAATTGATCTTTAGTCAGTTGATCTTGATAATAGGCGTACAGAAAGCCGTTTTGAATTGCTTCAGAAACCTGCTCAAATCGACCTGAAAATGGCAACATTAGCGCGATTCGTTCTGGTCTTATGTTGATCCTCTTGCTTTCTTCTAACAGATTGAGTGCGAATAATTTTGCAGCGGCATGTTCGGTATAACGTTCGTACCATTTATTTATCCAAGGCTTAATTTTCTCCGGTAACATATCCGAGCGTCTTGCAATTAGGTTCAATTCTAACCACCCACGAACTTGTTCAGTTTGAGGTTTAGACAGTTCTTTGGCCATTGTGCTTTCTGGGATTCGATTAAGTGCGTCCCAGATGAAGTCATGGTTTTGTTCAATTTCGGTCTGAGTTTTCAAATAGTCACTAATTTGCATTCTCAGTTCAGCACTTTCTTTAGGCTTGCCTATGGCAAGAACACCTTTTGAGCGAATGTTCAACGCCAGTGCTTTATAACGCCAGTCGATTATTTCTTCAATTGGAGGTAGCCCGAGCAAACCTTCATAAATTTTACCTTCAGCAAAGTAAGTGCCAGCCAGCAGGGTGCTTTTATAAAGTTGATCTTGTTCGAGAATATCGTTTTTCTGCAGTGATTCAAAGAAAGCAGCAATGTCAAAATAGTTACCCGCTTGATAAAGCATTAGGGCTGATTTAATAAGAAAAGATGATTTCTCTGGCTGCCCACTTTTTGTCGATAGCGTTTGGTAAGCGAGCGCAGCGTCAAGCCAGTATTGATTGGACTCAAGCTCAAATGCAGAGAGGATTTCTTCTTCGGTTGGTGTTAATAGCGAGTCAGAACTTGAATCGATTTTAGTTGTAGATGTGGCTGTTTGGTTCAGTGCTAGGTTCGGTGTTTGGCAGGCTGAAATAGTAACTATCAGTGTTGCCGAGAGTAATAATTTGAGCCAAGGAGGTTTCATCGATCGTTAGTCATTTGAATAATAAAGGCGAAGTACTGACTAAGCTACAACGATTTAATAGTGTACACTCTTTCGGATGACTGGCGTACTTTATATTGTAGCAACACCCATTGGAAATCTGAACGATATCAGCCTGCGTGCTATCGAAATTTTGAAGCAGGTTGACGTTATTGCGGCGGAAGACACCCGCCACAGTATCCGACTTTTAAATCATTTAGGTATTCGCAATAAACTGATGTCTCTCCATGAACATAATGAGAAGGATAGGATTGACGGCATCATTGATGACCTGAAGCAGGGTAACAATATTGCTTTAATTTCTGATGCTGGAACCCCTTTGATATCGGATCCGGGTTATCCATTAGTCAAGGCAGTACAAGATGCCGGGCTACGGGTGAGTCCAATACCTGGCGTGAGCAGTATTATTGCGGCATTAAGTGCTGCCGGCATGCCAACAGATCCGTTTACTTTTTATGGATTTTTGTCACCGAAAAATTCGGAAAGGTTATCGAAGCTAAGTGCTTTAAGACAGCAGCAAGGCACATTGGTTTTTTTGGAATCGACTCATCGAATCGAGCGTCTGTTGGAGCAGCTTTGCGAGCTATATGCTGACAATCGTATCGTCGTTGCCAAAGAGTTGACCAAGGCTTTCGAACGTTTCATGTCGGGCACCCCAGCGGAAATCCTGTTGCTAATGCAACAGGAACCCGCGCTTAAAAAAGGTGAGTTTGTAGTATTGATTGATAACCCGATAACCATCAGCGAAAAAACCTTGAGCGATGAAGATATTGAGGTTTTGAAGCTGTTATTAGAAAACCTACCGCTAAAAAAAGCAGTACAACTATCAACTCGCATTAGTGGCAAAAAGAAGAATGATATCTACCAACAGGCATTAGAGCTAAATAAACCCGTTTAATAATGTTGTGGGTATCATCCGCTATTGACAGGGGTCAGTGCGGTGATGCCATTACTTTCATTATGAGAGTTGATGAAAATTGGACATTATTTATTTTATTACCGTTGTGGGCAGCAGATAAGGCTTTTTTTTGGGTTAGGGCAGCTTTTTGTTTAGTGCGCTATTGTTTCCCCCAAATCGAAGTTCAGGTGGTAATTTCCGGCGTTGTTACTCGCTGGCATATAACCGACATAGATAAGCTAGGGAGGCTATACTGTTGGTTAAGTTTTTAAATTCATCGTAATATCTTACCAAAGCCTTTCACCACGAGCCGTTATTTTTGAAATAGTGACTATTGCTGGTGTCGAACAAAATTCTACTTTGATGCCGTCCCTGTCCTTTTCGGTAATGGTGTCAATGTCAAATAACGCCATTGTTACAACATTAGAGTCACCCAGAGAGAAGGATCCATGCCATATTCATTACAGATGAATCCAGTGTAGTTAGCTGCGTCGATACTGCACTAGTCCTAGGCTGTTGATAGCAATTTAAAGTTGGGGTTGTTAAGTGGTAAACTTATCATTTCCATTTTTAGAGATCGAAATTTTAAAATGATCAAAGTAATTATTGAGCGTGTTATAGCCGAAGGACTGGAGTCTCATTACGAAAAGGCAGTTGGAAATTTACTCAATGTAATGACCAATGCACCTGGATATATTTCTGGAGAGTCGTTAATTGATGTACAAGCACCCAATCACTATGTTGTTATCGCTCGCTGGTCGACAGAAAATGCTTGGATGAAATGGTTTAATTCAGAAAGTCGAAAGCATGTGCTATTGGTTATCGCACCATTCCTTCAAACCGATGAAAAGTGTACGCTTTTAAAGTCTTTGGCGTATCACAAGTATTCTTAGTACTCACTTGTTGTAAACTTTACTGATCAATAGCAGTAATTTAACAAAGTAATAGGAGCCAGAGCTAGTCGATCAGTTCTATTGGATCTATTACAGGTCGCCAGTTATCGGTAAGAAAAGTCGACTATTGCTCGCACTTTCGGGTATGATCTTGCCTAAGTCAGCTGGATGATCGCTGGCCTGAATATCTTCACGATATGAGGGCTGGAGGAAAGTCCGGGCTCCACAGGACAGAGTGCCAGATAACGTCTGGGAGGCGCGAGCCTACGGCCAGTGCAACAGAGAGTAAACCGCCAGTTTTGATCTTAGGATCATGGCTGGTAAGGGTGAAAGGGTGCGGTAAGAGCGCACCGCGCTTCTGGTAACAGAAGTGGCATGGTAAACCCCACTCGGAGCAAGACCAAATAGGAATACTATAGCGTTGTCCGCGCTGTTTTCGGGTTGGTCGCTTGAGACTAGAGGTGACTCTTAGTCCAGATGAATGATTATCCTAGACAGAACCCGGCTTACAGGCTGACTTGTTTATAAATATAACCCGTTTATTTTAAACGGGTTTTTATTTTATTCGCTCTAAGATCAGGAGTTGTACGTGAGAATACGAAGTATTTACTACTTCGAGGCAATACTTTTCACTTTCACTGACTTGCGTTCATTCTTTTGTTCTACTTAATCTCAAAGATCAGTTTCACACTGACGGTCAATCGCAGGTGATGGCTGTAAGATTAATGTTGGGCCCTTAACGTACTTTTATAATTGGAGAGGTGGTGCTTGATGACTATGTTCGCATTTCGATAAGGGGCTGGAAGACTTCGAGTGACTCGATTAAAATTGAGAAAATAGTATTAGGTTTGTCAAAGTTCGGGCGAGAGATTTAACGTTAGTAGTGAATTTGAGCAGCAAGCTTTGCTTAAGAGCACGGTTCTTACCCTCTTCACCCAAGACTTTTTCTGGCCAGGCACCGTCAACAAATACTCCAATAACCTATAAATACACCATGCCCAATAATTAAAAGTCACTTTAATCTAAATTAACTAGACACGAAGTGTCAATAACTTACAAATGCTGCTTGGGTTATGAAGATGCCTAACTCGCATACTTAATTTGACATTGACAAGGTTCAGGCTGCACTTGCATGAGAGTGTGAGTGGTAGGGCGAATCTAAATGATGGCTAATACTCGTAATGTTACTTATCACTTCTCTTGGTTTAGGCTGGGGAGCAGAGGTTGAAGGCAGCCACTTTAGCGCGTCAGATGTGTTCCCGGCGGTATTGGATTGCCATCTCAGTGTGAATGACTGCTTAGGCAACACTGCTGCCATTCTTGGTTGTAGATTTGGTCTTTGTTCTGGTACACAATTACACCTCGACTTACACCCAGCTAAGACAGGCACTAGTTCTAATGTAAAACATGCCAGTTTATAGCGGACTTCCTTTTTTCTCACCTTCGGTTTTTATTTGCGAGCAGCAAATAGACTTGACCGCCTCGCAAAACAAAAAATTATCACATGAATTTGAGGCTTCTTAATGTTTTACATTAAGTTGTTTCAATAACCTTTCGTTTTATATACCTATATCATTATCCATCTTTTTACCCCTTGCTAAGTGATTGACGTTGTTAAGAAAAATCCTGTTTAACAGGTTTGAATTCACTTGACATAAATCTGAAATAAGCCATATTGTGTCTGGATGTGGTTAATTGTGTCATATAGTGTCACACGGCGGGACTAAAAGTGCGCAAATTCAGGGGGGTCTCCAATTTATCAATAGATGCGAAAGGCAGAATAGTATTGCCTGCGCGCTATCGGGAGATGTTGTCTGAAATTTGTCAAAACCATTTAATCATCACAATAGATACCGAACAGCTCTGCTTATTGATCTATCCACTCAATGAGTGGGAGTTGATAGAAGAAAAAATCGAAGCCCTACCTAGTTTTAATCCTACCACTCGTCGTATTCAACGCCTTTTAATTGGTCACGCCACCGATGTCGAAGTCGACGCGAATGGCCGACTGATGATTGCTACACCATTACGTGAATACGCCGAGCTGGGTAAGAAAGTGGTGATGATCGGGCAGGGTAAAAAATTCGAGCTGTGGGATGAAGAGCGATGGAACAAATGTCGTAACGAATGGGTGAGCGATAAAACTAATGGTGAATTGCCAGCCGCTTTGGCGGAGTTAACCCTATGACCACAACACAATTCGAGCACTCATCGGTACTTCACACCGAAGTATTGCAGCACATGAATATCAAGCCAGATGGCTATTATATTGATGGCACCTATGGTCGAGGCGGACACGCGAGTTCGATTTTGGCCCAGTTGGGAGAGAACGGCAGGCTTGTCGTTATGGATAAAGATCCGGATGCAATAAAACAGGCGGAAATATTACTTGGCAGTGATAGCCGGGTCAGGATATTGCATGATGACTATGAAAATCTGAGTGATCATATTACTAGCCTGGGTATGGCGCAGCAGATTGATGGCGTATTGCTCGATCTGGGTGTGTCGTCGCCACAACTAGATGATGCCGATCGAGGTTTTAGCTTTCAGCGAAATGGCCCACTCGATATGCGTATGAACCCAGAGCAAGATCAGTCGGCGAGTGACTGGCTGGCGCAGGCTGAAGAAGCAGAGATTGCTCGAGTACTCTGGGAGTATGGCGAGGAACGTGGTTCGCGGCGTATAGCGAAGCGTATTATTGAGACCAGGGAAGAAGGTTGTATCGATGACACTGCGACTTTAGCGGCGCTAATCAGTGCTTGTATTCCTCAAGGAAAAAATCACAAGCATCCTGCAACCCGAAGTTTTCAAGCTATTCGTATCCACATCAATCAAGAGCTAGAGCATATCCATAAAGTACTGGATTCGATTTTTGATATATTAAAAATTGGTGGACGATTACAGGTTATTAGTTTCCATTCTTTGGAAGACCGAGTCGTCAAACGGTTCTTTAAAAGGCATAGTACTAAACCCCAGGTTCCACGAGGGCTGCCAATTCGAGAAAGTGAAAGAGTATCGAACATTCGATTGTGTTTGGTGGGTAAAGCAATTAAAGCTAGCGCTAGTGAGCTAAAGGACAACCCGAGGTCTCGAAGCGCGATTTTACGCGTCGCTGAGAGAACAGCCTAATGCAAAAGATAATCTGGGTTGCGCTGCTGTTAGCTTTTGTTCTCGGCAGTGCACTGACGGTGATCTATGTCAAACATGAAAGTCGAGTTTTGTTTTCAGAGCTAAGAAATGTTCAAAAAAAGCAAGATCAAGAAATCATCGCCTGGGGACGATTACAGTTACAAAACAGTACGCTTGCGACCCACAGTAATGTCGAATCACATGCTCGTAAAACATTAAAGATGAAGTTGCCCAGAACGGTTCAATTGGTGCGTTTACCATGAGTGACACGGACAGCCAGTTTTTATTTTTTGGTGGCAGACACTATTTTATTTTGTTCGTCCTGTTATTTTTGCTGACTGGGTTGATTGGTCGTGCGCTATACCTGCAAATCGTCGAAAAAGAGTTTCTCGCCAGTCAAGGTGGGCAGCGTCAAATCCGCATTATCGAAACACCGGCCTATCGTGGCGCTATCCTTGACCGATTGGGCACGCCATTAGCAATCAGCACGCCAGTCGATTCTGTTTGGGTCAATCCATCCGAAATATTGCAGAACCTACCAGCGCTTAAAAAAGTCACCCAAAAGTTATCGATCAATTACAGTCATTCAGTCGATATCTTAAGGCGTAAAGCCAACAAAGAATTCGTCTACCTTAAGCGTCAGATTGAACCTGAACTAGCCAGTCAGGTATCAGATGGTATTGATGGCGTTTACACACAGCGTGAATATCATCGTTATTATCCAGCTGGTGAAGTGGTCGGTCATCTTGTCGGGTTTACTGATATCGATGACAAGGGTCAGGAAGGGCTTGAGTTGGTTTACGATAACTGGCTAAAAGCGGAGCCTGGTGCGCGTCGCATTATCCGTAATCGAAAGGGGGCCGTGATAGAGGAGATCAATCAGGTGAAGGCAGCTCAGTCGGGTAAGGATGTCTACTCGAGCATTGATATGCGGTTGCAGTATATTGCATATCGCAGTTTGGCTCGGGCAATTAAATATCATGCAGCCAAGTCAGGAAGCGCGGTGTTGCTCGATGCCAGAACGGGTGAAGTGCTGGCAATGGTCAATCAGCCTTCTTATAACCCAAATCAGGCTAAAAAACGGACTTCAGGCCAACGTAGAAATCGCGCTTTAACCGACGTCTTCGAACCTGGTTCGACGATTAAGCCGTTCACATTAGCAGCGGCTATTGATGGCGGCCTTTACAGCCCCGAAAGTACAATCGACACTTCTCCGGGTTGGTACATGGTGAGTGGTCATCCCATTAAAGACTTCAGAAATTATGGCGTGTTGGATCTCGCCAGTGTTTTACGCAAATCGAGTAACGTCGGTGCCTCACGTGTTGCCTTGTCGATGAAGCAAGAAGCGCTTTGGCAGTCATTTAACGATTATGGATTTGGTAAGCCACCGGGCGTGGCTTTCCCTGGTGAGTCTTCAGGTTACTTTAGACATTTCACTGAATGGCAAAAGCTCGATCACGCCGTCATGGGTTTTGGTTATGGCCTGTCGGTATCCATTACGCAGTTGGCCAGAGCCTATGCGATGATCGCCAATCAAGGGCGGCATGTTGATGTGAGCTTAATACGTAAAGAGCCAGAGCCAGAGATCGAGAATAAGGTTGAACGACACGTTATGTCGGCTAAAACAGCCAAAATAGTGCTTGAAATGATGGAGCAAGTTGTTGGCCCAAAAGGAACGGCACAATTAGCAGCGATACCCGGTTATCGAGTCGGTGGAAAAACCGGAACGGCAAAAAAGAGCTCGGCTGGTGGTTATGATAAAGATAACTACTTATCTGTCTTTGCCGGTGTCGCTCCTATTAGTGATCCTCGTTTGGTGATGGCAGTGATAGTCGATGAACCGACCCAAAACGGTTACTACGGTGGTACGGTAGCAGCGCCGGTGTTTCAGGAAGTGATGAGTAATGCTTTGCGGATTTTGGATATTGCACCGGACGAAATTTCGTCGTTGCAAGCGCAGATAGCTGATAAGGAGGAAGGTGCGTGATAGCAACTAATCCAAAATTGGTCGGCAAGTCATTAACCTTATTATTAGAAGGGTTTGGCGTAGCACAGCCCATACCAGATATTAATATACTAGACATTGTGGGCAGCAGCCGTCAGGTTGCAGCTGGCTCTTTGTTTGTTGCACTGCAAGGCGGCACAACACATGGTATCGACTATGCCATTGATGCTGTAGAAGCGGGTGCTGTTGGCGTGTTGTACTGTGTTCAAGATGAATACAGCCAAAATAAAATAGACTTACTTAGAACCCAAATAGAGACCCAATGGATCGGCGTTGATAATCTTGATCAAGTCAATGGTGAGATTGTGAGTCGGTTTTTTGGTGAGCCAAGTAAGGCAATGACCATTATTGGAGTGACCGGCACCGATGGTAAAACCAGCGTCACTCACTTGGTGACACAGGCATTGATGCAACTCAATAAAATAACAGCCAGTGTTGGAACCATCGGCTATGGGGTTGGTAATAAGCGTCAGCCCATTACCCACACGACGCCTGACGCGATTACGCTGCAATCCTACCTGCATGAATTTCAAGAGCAACAATGTGAGTATGTTGTGATGGAAGTTTCATCCCATTCACTCGATCAATATCGAGTGAATGGTTGCGATTTTGATATTGCCGTGCTGACTAATTTAGGTCGAGATCACCTCGATTATCATGGCACTCGACAAGCCTATGCAGCGGCAAAAGCGCGATTATTTCATGACTTTGAATTATCCACAAAAGTAGTTAATACAGATGACGAATTTGGGCGTAGTTTGTGTGAACCCGTAGAAACATCATCGGCACTAGTCCGGTTCTCGGCGCAGCCTCAATCTTCAAGTTTGGGTGACGTGCAAGTTAGCCAGCCGACTGTTGCTGAAGTTCGGCTGATTAAAAGCGACATCACTGATCGAGGGTTATGCATGCAAGTGGCTTCTCCCGTGGGAGAGATCATTGCCAATACGGCCTTGATGGGACGTTTTAATATCGACAATACCTTGGCTTGTATTTCGATTTTAA
>CAWVZP010000025.1:0-22708 GCA_963934675.1 uncultured Gammaproteobacteria bacterium
GTCATCGACTCTTGCAACGATTGCCGATGGTCAAGTTCTCAGATATTACTCACCTAAAACAACACCACCTCAGCTTCAAAAAAAACGATTCCGGACAATCGGGCAAATGTAACGTCGAGTTCAGCCGACACTGTTACCGGAGTAATCTATAACATCTCTGACGATGAACGACGAATACTCGACCAGTACGAAGGACTTGGCTTTACTTATGACTCGAGGCAAATCGAAGTTACAACCGATTCCGAAGAAATCCTATCCACCTTCACCTTCACTGCGCTTAATATTGACGGCTTGATGATACCCTACCACTGATACAAAGAGCATGTGTTGAGAGGCGCGATCGAGCATGGCTTGCCAGCAAAAATAACAGAGACGGTATCTTTATTTAAAGCCTAGGCTCCAAACCCAGCACTCGTACTTTCCCCGGCATTGAAGGAATGGTTATGCCAACAGGTAGTTTGGTGAGCTTCGTCTTGTTCAGATAGTTCGGTGACATCGAAGTCATCTTGATAATGACGTCCGGACAAAACTCGTAGGCCATTTGTGAGTCAGTCTTTTGAGTCGAGTGTTTTTCGGATGATGTGGGTAAATTCAGCGGTTACGTCTGCCGGCTCTGGTTTCACAATAAGGAAGTTCAAACGGCTTTTTTCGTCATCTTCGCCTCGATCGACTGAATAAACACCAGACGTCATACCAGTGGAGAGTTGACCACCCAGCTCAAGTACACACATTTTACGTAAACGTTACTGCCAGGACAAAAATCGTTTAAATGGTTCAGCCTGGGAGAGTAGTTATTGTATTACAAAGCTTCTTTTTTAAAGCTTGGGCAGTGGTTTAAAAAAACCACTGCCCATAACTAAGAGGCATTACAAAAAATAATTATTTTTAGAGACACCCCAAGGTCCTAGAATAATCCTTCAACCTGACCTTTGTCATTCAGGCAAATACTGTCGGCTGATGGTACTCGTGGTAAACCAGGCATTGTCATGATGTCGCCACAAACGACAACAATAAACTCTGCACCCGCTGACAAACGAACTTCACGGACAGGCACTTCGTGCCCTGTTGGTGCGCCTAATAGTGCTGGGTCAGTTGAGAAACTGTACTGAGTTTTAGCCATACAAACTGGGAACTTACCGTATCCATCTGCTTCAAATTTAGCAAATTGATCGCGTACTTTCTTGTCAGCAATGATGCCAGCAGCACCGTATAGCGTTGTTGCAATGTGGTTGGCTTTATCCCACAAAGTCATTTCATCGTCGTAAAGTGTTTTGAAATTAGCTTCACCAGAATCAGCAACTGCAGCTACGTGAGTCGCAAGTTCCTGAACACCAGCACTACCTTCACCCCAATGATTACAATCAAATACTTTAACACCTAGATCTGCACAGTAAGCTGAAATTGCTGCCAGTTCACTTTCTGTATCAGCCGAGAAGCGGTTGATCGCAACCGTCACTGGAACACCAAATTGACCTAGGTTACGGATGTGACGTCCAAGGTTTTCACAGCCTGCTGTGATTGCTTCAACGTTTTCACCTGAAAGTTGATCCTTCGCAACACCACCGTGCATTTTAAGCGCACGGGCAGTGGCAACTAGCACCACGGCAGCAGGCGTAAGACCCGCTTTACGACATTTGATGTCGAAGAATTTTTCAGCACCCAGATCAGCACCAAAGCCTGCTTCGGTGACAACATAGTCAGCTAATTTCAATGCTGTCTTAGTGGCAATAACAGAGTTACAACCGTGTGCGATATTAGCAAATGGTCCACCGTGAATAAATGCTGGGTTGTTTTCTAATGTTTGAACTAAGTTTGGCATGAAAGCGTTCTTCAGCAATACTGTCATTGCGCCCTGAGCATTCATTTGCTTCGCTAGTACTGGCGCCAATTCGCGAGTGTAACCAACAACGATGTTACCGATACGACGGCTTAGGTCGTCAAGGTCAGTCGACAGGCAGAAAATAGCCATAATCTCTGATGCAACAGTGATGTCGAATCCACTCTCACGAGGCGTGCCGTTGCCGGGTCCGCCAAGACCAATAGTGATATCACGCAGTGTACGATCGTTCATGTCGATAACACGTTTCCAAGTGATACGACGCGGATCAAGACCAGAGGCATTGCCCCAATGAATGTGGTTGTCGATCAACGCAGTTAGCAAGTTATGCGCTGCACCGATTGCATGGAAGTCACCGGTGAAATGAAGATTGATATCTTCCATCGGTACAACTTGAGCGTAACCACCACCAGCAGCACCACCTTTCATACCAAAACAAGGTCCAAGGCTTGGTTCACGTAAACACATGATTGTCTTTTTACCGATGCTGTTTAAACCATCACCAAGACCCACCGTTGTTGTGGTCTTTCCTTCACCGGCAGGAGTTGGAGATATAGCAGTGACCAGAATTAACTTGCCATCTTTCTTGCCTTCTAACGATTTAATATATTCAGCTGATAATTTGCCCTTGTCATGGCCATAAGGCATCAGCGCATCCGCTGGAATACCAAGATTGTCAGCAATCTCAAATATTGGTTTCAGGGTTGCCTCTCGTGCAATTTCAATGTCACTTTTAGCCATGTTTATTCTCCAGTTAGCGTGGGTTGAATTCGTTATTTTAGTTATTAAAAACCGAACAGTAACGACTCGCTGCCCGGAACTCATACCCGCGTATTGCTTAAGGTATGAAGCAAAATAATCGCAATTGCAGACCAGCAAAAGCGACGCAAATAATAGTTTCCAACCGTGAGGGAAGGTATCTCAAAAACGACACATTCAACCCATAATTTCAAAACTAAGATTAATTTCCTTTATTCATTCATTTCCATGCTGAATGCATAAACTGTTGTTAACCAGGACACAAGGCTTGATATTAACTGTTGGCGGATAATATCAAGCCGACAAACCAACGATACAATATTCCTTACACGCCCAACTATTGGTTTATTCGCTTTATTCAGTAAACATTAAAAACCTTCATTACTAACAAAGTATCAATGAAGGTTTTTTATGTTTTGGGCCAGTTAAACTTTAACTAACTCGATTAACAATCCATTGTATGCTGACGTTCCCAGGTGCTTAAGTGATGAGTAAACTCATTCCAATCGGCCATTTTTAACTTAACGAAGGCATCAATGAAATCATCACCCAGTGCTTTACGCATAATTTTGTTGTTATCTAACAAACGAATAGCGTCGAGTAGGTTCTCAGGTAAATGCCGCGCATCTTTTGCCAAATGACCTTCTTCATACATGTTAATGTCTAATGGATCACCAGGATCACGGTTGTTTTCTACACCATCAAGACCAGCAGCCAACATACCTGCTTGTAACAAGTAAGGGTTAACCGCACCGTCCATTAAACGGAGTTCAAAGCGCCCTGGGTCAGGCACTCGAACCATGTGAGTACGGTTGTTGCCACCATAAGTAACGGCATTTGGCGCCCAAGTTGCACCGGACACTGTACGAGGTGCATTGATTCGTTTAAAACTGTTAACCGTTGGGTTAAAGATAGCGGTTAGGTCAACGGCACTTTCCATAATGCCACCCAAGAACTGATAGGCCAAAGGAGATAGTCCAAGCCCACGTGGATCTACACCGTCGGTACTAAAAAGGTTCTTCTTACCATCAAGATCCCAAATAGACATGTGTGCATGACAACCGTTACCGGTCAGGTTCATGAAAGGCTTCGGCATGAAAGTCGCACGAATACCGTGTTCTTCACAGATGGCCCGAGTCATATATTTAAAAAATACGTGGCGATCAGCTGTTTTCAGAGCGTCATCATAATCCCAGTTCATTTCAAATTGACCATTAGCATCTTCATGGTCGTTTTGATAAGGGTTCCATTCCAACTCAAGCATTGCATCAGCAATTTTGCTAATAATAGGAAACTGACGCATCACTGCTTGTTGGTCATAACATGGCTTAGCATGAGTATCCATCTCATCAGCCAATGCCGTACCTTCTTTGTTTATCAAGTGGAATTCACACTCAACACCTGTCTTCATGCGATAGCCTAACTTTTCTGCTCTGGCTAGCTGCTTTTTAAGCGCGACACGTGGAGATGCTTCAAGCGGCTTACCATTCATCCAAAGATCACAGGCAACCCAGCCAATTTCTTTTTGCCATGGAATTTGAATGAAACTGTCGGGATCAGGCATACCGAACAAGTCCGGATGCGCTGGAGTCAGATCAAGGTAGGCAGCGAAGCCAGCAAATCCAGCACCGTTCTCCTGCATGCCTTTTATGGCACGAGTTGGTACTAACTTAGAACGCAACATGCCGAACATATCGACCCAGCTAACCAGGAAGTACTTAATGCCTTTCTCTTTAGCAATTTTCTCTAGATCTTTTTCCATCAGATGGACTCCTCTCTATTTATTGTATTAACAGTCGGTTATTAACAACTACCTATCAACGATCTCTTAAAATATTCAAAAAAAGGCTTTGCTTATTTCTTATGAACCAACAAAGCCCTTAACTTTAGAACGACCCTTTGCCCGGGTACCAATCAGTTCCTGCCAAAGGCACTTTTGCCATGGCTGCAGCTTCCATTGTTAAAGCGACTAAGTCTTCTGGTTCTAGGTTATGTAAGTGTGACTTGCCGCAGGCACGTGCCAATGTCTGGGCTTCAAGAACCATTGTTTTCAGAAGGTTTTCAACACGCCGACCACCCAACTTAGGATCAAATCTTTTGGCTAACTCAGGATCCTGAGTCGTAATACCAGCGGGACACTGGCCAACATGATAAGCGTCATAATAACCGGCCGCTGAACCCATTTTACGATATTCCGCATCATATTCTGGAGAGTTACAACCCAGAGCATAAAGAGCTGCCATACCGATAGAAACAGCATCCGCTCCCAACGCCATACACTTAGCAACGTCTGCACCGTTTCGAATACCACCAGAGACAATCAACTGAACTTTTCGGTGCATACCCATCTCTTGTAGCGCTTCAACTGCAATGCGAACTGCTGGCAGTGTTGGCAGTCCAACGTGCTCCATGAACACGTCCTGAGTAGCCGCTGTGCCACCTTGCATACCGTCAACAACAATAACATCAGCACCGGCTTTGACAGCAAGCTGAACGTCATATTTTGTTCTAGTTGCACCGACCTTAACGTAGATTGGTTTTTCCCAATCAGTAATTTCACGGAGTTCTGCAATCTTTATTTCTAAATCATCTGGACCGGTCCAATCGGGGTGACGACAGGCGCTACGTTGATCGATGCCCTTCGGTAATGTGCGCATCTGCGCAACACGGTCACTGATCTTTTGACCCAACAACATACCACCACCACCGGGCTTAGCACCCTGACCACAGACAACTTCAATCGCATCTGCTGCCCGCAAATCATCTGGATTCATACCATAACGTGATGGCAACATCTGTATTACAAGTGTCTTAGAAGAGGCGCGTTCCTCCTGAGTCATACCACCGTCACCTGTGGTGGTGGTGGTATTCATTGCAGCAGCAGCTTGACCCAGTGCATCTTTTGCCTGCGCCGACAAGGCACCAAAACTCATACCCGCAATGGTAATGGGAATATCCAGATGCAATGGCTTCTTGGCAAAGCGTGTGCCCAATTTTACATCGGTATCACATTTCTCACGATATCCCTCAAGCGGGTAACGCGACATGCTCGAACCAAGAAATAGCAGGTCATCGAAATGCGGTACTTTGCGCTTGGCGCCACCACCACGAATACTGTAGATACCTTCAGTTGCAGCGCGCTGTATCTCTTTAATGGTCTGTCGGCTCCAGGTAGCGGACTCTTGAAGTTCTGGATGCTCTTCAAAGGCATAAGGTTGCTGTTTGTTAGTAGGATCACTCATGTTATATCTCTTCTGGTCTGTAATAGGCCAAGCCTATTCCTGTTAGATTAGTTATCAACTTTTGACTATTACTTACTTCACTATCGATTATGAATTAGTGGTTAATGCACAAACCCTATAAAACGGCATTATCGACCTTGAAGTTATAAAGGTTTCTGCCGGGGCCATAGACCTTGAATTGGTTTGGATCAGCCGTGATTTTAGCCCGATCGAGCAGTTCGGTGAGTATTGCCAATTTTTCGGCGTCCATCTCTTTTTGCTCGCAATCAGTACCCAAGCTTTCTACTTTACCTTGGACAAAAAGGTTCAGTTCAAAAATTGAGTCGCCCAAGGCATCACCGGCATCACCACAGATTACAACGTTGCCTGACTGCCCCATAAAAGCACACATGTGACCGACACTACCACCGACAACAATATCAACCCCTTTCATAGAAATCCCACATCGTGCAGCAGCATTACCTTCTACCACTACTAGCCCACCGCGACCCGTGGCGCCGGTGTACTGTGAGGCATTACCCTTAACACGAACGACACCGGACATGATATTTTCAGCGAGTCCAGCACCAGCATTTCCAGTAACAGTAATGCTGGCATGCTTGTTCATACCACCGACATAATGTCCTGCGTGACCTTCAATCGTAATGTCCAGCTCGCCATCAACGCCTACAGCGATATTGTGCTTACCATTTGGGTTAGCGACTTTAAAAGACTTTTCACCCGTCTTGCCATCAAGACTGTGTAGTGTTGCATTTAAGTCGCGTAACTCTGATTTATCCAGATCTATCTCAATCATTTTTGGTACCTCAGATTGAATGCTTATACGTACGTTTTAAATAATAAAAGGACTGTTTTGTGTGAAACAGCCCCTTAACCTTAAGTTTTAGTGCTTATACCAGCTATAGACGCGAGCGGGTTCCGGCTCCCAAATCTTGGCGCTCTCGACACCAGGCAATGTTGCAATAGCTCGAAATTCTGAAGCCATAGCGACCCAGTCATCGGTCTCAGCCAAAATTGCTGGCTTGGCGCCAATCGGATCCTTAACAACAGCAAACCCGTCATGTGTGCCTACGGCAAAGGTATAAAAACCGTCTAACTCTTCGAAGCCTCTTGCCAGAGCTTCATCGAGGGTATCACCTTCCTGCAATCTCCAAGTTAAATAGCCGGCTGCCACTTCAGAGTCATTCTCAGTTTGAAATTCAACGCCATGGAATTGTAGGGTACGGCGCATACGGTTGTGGTTAGACATGGAACCATTATGAACCAGGCAAAGATCTGCACCCGTTGAGAAGGGGTGTGACCCCGAAGTTGTCACTGCACTTTCAGTTGCCATGCGCGTATGGCCCAATGCATGGCTACCGCTCATGCCTCTGATACCAAATCTGGAAATAACATCTACCGGTAGGCCCACTTCCTTAAATATGGTGATATTGGTTCCAGAACTCGTCATATACAATTCAGGATGATTTTGATGCAACCAGCCCTGCACTGTTCTGGCCTCAGCCTGTAAAATCAATACCGCATGATTGCTGTTCATCTCAATTTTTGACGACTCACCAAAGACAGCACGCACTTCCTTTTTAAATTGTTCCCATGAATAGTCTGGATCAGTTGATAGCACGGTGATTCTGACCGTACCATCAGTTGCACCACCATCATACATAGCAATACCTGCACTATCCGGACCGCGCTCTGTCATCTCAATTAGCATGTTAGAGAGGTGCTCGCCGAGTTCCTTCTCCATTGCTGGATTTTTTATAAATAGACCTACAATTCCGCACATAATCTACCTCGTCTAAGAATGCATAATTTATCGTGGAGGCGAGATTACTAGAGGAATTATGGGGTGTCAACTGATATGAAAGAATTATTCATCTCAGGAAACAATGCTATTTAGGCATCACTACCCTGAGACACAATAAACGACAAATATCGGCACGGCAGGGCGAGAATTTCTTCTGGACCGTGTGATGCTTCTGCATCAAAAAACAGTGAGTCACCTGGCTCCAGTTCGTATGTTTTATTGGCATGACGGTAAGCAACTTTACCTTCAAGCATATATATAAGCTCTGTCCCCGCATGTTGAAAAACAGGGAAAACTTCAGACATATCTGAAATACTAATAACGTAGGGTTCAATCGAATAAGGCTTGCCAATTGTGTGCCCCAGTAATTGATATTGGTGCCCTGCTCCTGAGCCTCGGCGCTCGATCACCAAACCCTCACCCGCCTTAATCATTGTCACATCGCGCTGCTCTTCATAACCTCGAAACAATGATGTAACGGGTACATTTAGCGCATGGGCCAGCGCACTCAACGTTGCCAAGGATGGCGATGTCAGACCATTCTCAATTTTAGATAACATGCCAGAAGACAGCTTCGCCTGCTTGGCGACATTTGCTACCGTTAAGTTTAGCCGCTTACGTAAGGCGCGTACCTGCTGACCGATGGCAACCTCCAGAGAAATCTCGGACTCCTGCGGCTCTTCTGATTCATATTCCGTCACGTTGTTAGGTTTCATTTTTTTGGTCTTAGTCATGGTTTATTAAATTATTATTGACAACTAGCAGCATACCAAACATCGTTTGATATTGCCTAACACCAACGTTAACAACTAACTTCGGTTTAAAAACTGGCTATAAAATAGTATGGTAATCTCTGTTATAAACTTAGCTTTGAGTTCTCAAAAAAAGTGCCTAAATCCATATCAACAGATCAACCAGCCAATACTAATCGATTAGAAACGCTTCTAAAAAATCTGCCCGGTATGGCCTATCGCTGCTTCAATGAGGCCCATTGGCCAATGGAATTTGTCAGCGATGGTTGCTTTGAACTTTGTGGATACCACCGTCACGAACTTGAAAGCCAGCACGTTTTATGGGGCGACTTTACTCACCCCGAGATGATTGACGACGTCGATCAAAAAGTGCGCAGCGCCGCCCGCATGGGTCAGCCTTTTGAGGTCGAATATAAAATCATCTGCCGCAATGGCGACGTGAAGTGGGTGTGGGAACGAGGTTGTGTTGTCGATACCAGGGACGATGGTGTTGCAATATTAGAAGGGTTAATAACCGATATTACGAGTCGTAAGTTAACCGAAAATGCACTCATTCAAGCTGAAGCATTCGCTCAGGCCGTTGTCGAATCAGCTGTTGAGGCGGTTATTACCGTTGACAGTCAATGCAATATAGAATCTTTCAACCGAGCCGCGCGAGCTATGTTCGACCAATCGGCTCAGTTTTTGACCGCTACCCATGCGAGAGTTTTGATCTCACCTAAACACTACGGTCAGTTCGATCATTATTTTCAAACGGTTCAAAAAAGATCGCAGTTAAAAAGCCGAGGTATTGAGTTGAACGGCTTTTGCCCACTTGATGTCGAGTTTCCGATTCATTTGTCAATCCATCAGGTAACCTCCTCTGAGGATTGCAAATACGTCATTTTAATACGAGATTTAACTGAGCAGCGCGCTACCGAAAAAGAAGTTCGTGAGCAACACGATGTTTTGGCACATTTTGAACGCTTAAATACACTGGGTGAAATGGCAACTGGAATCGCTCACGAAATAAACCAGCCACTGACCGCTATTTCGATGTATGCCCAGGCAGGACTACGTTTTTTACAGCAACCCGATAGCCCACTTGGTCGCTTACAGGAAGTGCTCAACAAACTGAGCACTCAGGCACATAGGGCAGGTGCTGTAATCGAGCGCATGCAGGAAATGACCAAACAACGGAATAGTCGCCGGGAGGTCACTAGTTGCTATACATTGATAGAGGATGTTTACAATCTGGCCGAAGTTGAGGCACAAACTCGAAGCTTTGTAATTGTTCTGAAACACGAACAAAATTTACCCAAGATCCTGTGTGACTCAGTTCAAATACAGCAGGTTTTGCTCAATTTACTGCGTAATGGCATGCAGTCCATGAAAACCAAAGGTTGCCGTGTTGGCAGTAAAATCGTTATTCAAACTGACTTAACATTAGCAGGTGTCAAAGTATCCATCATTGATACGGGTGTCGGGGTGTCGGCAAAACTATCGAATCAGCTATATCAGCCCTTTACCTCGACCAAGGCCGCTGGCATGGGCTTGGGATTATCGATCAGTCAGTCGATCATCACTGCGCACGGTGGCCAACTCAAATATGCCAATAACAAAGCTGTTGGTGCGACATTTTACTTTACATTACCCTCAGCCGTAGAACCCTCAGATGACTGAAACAACAAAGCAACAGGTATTTCTTATTGACGACGACGAAGCTGTTAGGGATGCGATGGGCATGTTGCTGGAATCAAGTGGTTTACCTTATCGTAGCTTCGCCTGCGCCAGTGACTTTCTAGATAACTATAGTAATGATCTACGTGGCTGCCTGGTACTCGACATCCGTATGCCAAACATGGATGGATTGGAACTGCAGTCGATTTTAAACGGCCAAAATTCCACCCTGCCTATTATATTTATCACCGGCCACGGAGATATACCCATGGCCGTAGAAGCGATGAGACTTGGTGCGTTGGACTTTATGCGCAAACCGATCAACGAATTAAATTTACTGCAGGCCATTAATCAAGCCCTGGGGCACGAAACAGATATCAGAAAACAGATTTATGACATTCAACAGTCAACGTTAAAGTTCGAAGCTCTCACTCAACGAGAACAACAGATTTTTGAACGCGTAGCCAACGGTCAGGCAAATAAATCTATTGCTTTTGACCTAGGCATTAGCGAACGCACAGTCGAGGTGCATCGAGCTCAGGTAATGAAAAAACTCAACGTCAAAACTCTTGCCCAACTGGTAAGACTTAAAATACTACTTGAGTAAATAACGTCGAATAAGCGCTCTCAGATCACTTCCCCGATTTCAACGACCCACTCTCTACGGGTATTCCACAATACCGCAACCATGCAGTCATCGATAATCTTAATATTAATAATAGTAATAACTATATTTAAAGAGGAAAGAAATGACTAATCGTGTTGCAGTAATTGGTGCCGGCCCAAGCGGACTAGCTCAACTGAGAGCCTTTCAATCAGCCCAAGAAAAGGGTGCAGAAATTCCAAATATTGTCTGTTTCGAGAAACAGTCTGATTGGGGTGGATTATGGAACTATAGCTGGCGCACTGGACTTGACGAATATGGTGAGCCTGTCCATGGCAGCATGTATCGATACCTGTGGTCTAATGGTCCAAAAGAAGGTTTAGAGTTTGCCGACTATTCGTTCGAAGAACATTTCGGTCGTGCCATTCCGTCTTACCCACCGCGTGAAGTTCTTTACGACTACATCATCGGCCGTGTCGAAAAGTCTAATATACGTCAGTGGATTCGATTCAACTCACCGGTACGCCACGTTAGCTACGACGAGCATGAAGGATTGTTCCACGTTACCGTTAAAGACAATTTAAAAGACGTTGAATATACCGAAACCTTCGATCACGTTATCGTTGCATCGGGGCATTTTTCTACACCAAACGTCCCCTTCTACCCAGGCTTTGAATCGTTCAAAGGCCGCATTCTTCATGCCCATGATTTCCGAGACGCGATGGAATTCAAAGACAAGGATTTACTGTTGATTGGCACCTCTTATTCCGCTGAAGACATTGGATCGCAATGTTGGAAATATGGTGCCAAATCAATCACTGTGTCTTATCGTACCGCACCCATGGGACATCAGTGGCCAGATAACTGGGAAGAATTACCGCTGCTTGAAAAAGTAGAAGGTAATACAGTTACTTTCAAAGATGGATCAAAACGCGATGTTGACGCCATCATCTTGTGTACTGGCTACAATCATCACTTTCCATTTATCGCAGAAGAATTAAGGCTCAAAACAAATAACCGTCTATATCCCATCAATTTGTACAAGGGTGTTGTCTGGGAACACAACCCAAAACTGATGTATTTAGGTATGCAGGATCAGTGGTTCACTTTCAACATGTTCGATGCTCAGGCTTGGTATGCCCGAGATGTCATCATGGGCAGGATTGAAATGCCCTCTCAGCTCGAGATGCATGCTGATATTGATCGAAATCGTGCGGAAGAAGATACCGGAAAAGACGACTATGCCGCTATCAAGTTCCAGGGTAAGTACACCATGGACTTAATGGCAGAAACAGACTACCCCGATTTTGACACAGCAGGTGCAATTCAGGCATTTTTAGAGTGGAAGGGGCATAAAAAACAAAACATCATGACCTTTCGGGATCATGGTTATAAATCAGCACTGACTGGAACGATGGCGCCCAATCATCACACACCTTGGAAGGATGCACTGGACGATTCGCTGGAATGCTATTTAGATATTAAGCGTTAGCACTGACATAAAGCCGGTGATTGCTTCTCAGTCAATCGCCGGTTATTTTGACGATGCCACTCTAGCCACCCATTCCCAAAGAACTCATGACCTCGGCCACTCGACTATCTGCCGTATTGCAAGCCATGAAAATAGATTTCGCTGATATGCCAGACTTTTCCCAACCGGGAATATCATCAAGAATGCCCCAAGCGTCGTTTTCACTCGCTGGTGGTGCCTGCTGGGAAAGCTGGTTAGCGAGATAAATCAAATGCACAGCATTGTAAAAAGGGCCACTGTATTCAGCCCGGTGATGGTTTTTAACACAGACCCAAATCAGATCAGGAAACCCCCATTTCAACATTAATGCAGCACCAATTTCGGTATGTGCTAAACCAATAATGTCTGTTTCAGATTGAACAATATCGACGTGCTTGGAAGCGATACGCTCACTAATTTTCTCAAATACTTCCGGCATTTGTGCAGCAACAATTAGCCTACCAACATCATGTAATAGACCAGCAGTAAAAATGGTGTCAGGTTCGTCACAATAATCACTCGTGACAGCTAACTCTTTAGAGATAATAGCAGTGCGAATACTGTGAGCCCAAAAATCCTGTAGGCAAAAAAACTCACTGTCCAACCCTTTAAATACATCACCCAATAATGCACCAATCAACAACTGCTTTAATTTAAAGCGCCCCAACAGCGACACCGACTGAGAAATCGAAGAAACTTCATGCGGTAGTCCAAAGTAGGCGCTATTAACCATGGTTAATATTTTGTAAGAAATAGCGGGATCATTAGAGATAGTTTGCCCTATTTCTTGTGAAGAGACATCGTCATCATCTAACTGGTTTGAAACTTTTAGAAAGATCTCCGGCAAAGAAGGCAACGCATCCCCTTTCTCCAGTAATTTTTCGATGCTAATCGGTTCTCGAAACATTTTTCAACAATTTTTAGACTAATTTAAACCCATTCAGCATACCAGCATTCATCAGAAATTAGCGTTAATCTCTGCACCTGCAAAGAACATTTTAGTTTTTTGAACCAACTATCTTACAATAGTGACAATACTCGATACTAACGAACAGGCTTAAAATGAAACTCGACTCAAATCTACGGAAAATCATCAACACCACACAACCAAACTTTACGCCATACAACCGATACGGCACACCAGTCGAAGGTATGAGCTGGTTACCACTGAGTGGGGAGCTTTTAAATGGGGAATATGAATGTTTTATGCTTCGAATGGAACCTGGCAGCCGCTCCAAACCACATGAACACCAAGGCCATGAGGAATTTTTATTACTTGAAGGTCATCTCATAGATCTTGATGGCGTCGAATATAAAACCGGTGACTACGTACAACTTCTGCCTGGCTCGACTCACTCGTCGCACACCGTTGTTGGCTGCCTGCTGATGGTGATATTGCGTGGCCAAAACAGACCTTTATCGGATGATGAAATGTAGGCCGGAAAAGCTCACCGCATCCTGCTCTCGCCCCTTACCTACATCCCTGTAGGCAAAGCTCACCGCATCCTGCTATCGCCCCTTATCGGAACGCCGCATCGCTACATCCCTGTAGGCAAAGCGAAGCGCCATCCGGCAAGCTACTCAGGCACAGCAACGCCATTCAGGCGACAGGCTTGCTGTAAAGTATTATGCAATAAGCAGGCAATTGTCATAGGACCAACACCACCCGGTACTGGGGTAATTGCACCAGCTACTTCACTTGCAGAGCTGAACTCAACATCGCCAACCAGCTTAGTTGTACCGTCGTCTTTCTCGATGCGGTTAATGCCCACATCAATGACTGTAGCACCTGGCTTAATCCAGTCGCCCTTGACCATTTCGGGTCGACCAACAGCCGCTATTACAATATCGGCCTGTCGGCATTCAGCCGCTAAGTCTTTGGTACGCGAGTGCGCTATGGTGACTGTACAGCTCTCTTGCAGGAGCAGTGCAGCCATCGGCTTTCCTACAATGTTTGAACGTCCGACAACGATGGCTTTAAGACCTGACAGATCACCTAAGTGATCCTTTAGCATCATAATAGAACCGAGTGGCGTACAAGGTACAATGCCATCAGCCCCTACCGATAGTCGGCCAACGTTTGTCAAATGAAAGCCATCAACATCTTTGTCAATATTAATTGAATTGATCACAGCCTCTTCATCAATATGCTTTGGCAAGGGCAACTGAACCAAAATACCATGGATTGACACATCATTATTAAGCTCATCAATCAGTTTAAGCACGGCTTCCTGACTAGTTTTCACATCTAATTTATGTTCGACAGAATGCATGCCAGCTTCGGCCGTTTGCTTGCCCTTGCTACGGACATAAACCTGACTGGCTGGATCCTCCCCAACCAACACAACAGCGAGACCCGGCGTAATAGAATGATCTTGCTTTAATATACTGACCCGTCTGGCTAACTCTGCTCTCAGTTTTGCAGAAAATGCTTTCCCGTCAATTATGGTAGTCACTGCTGTGCTTCTCCTATGTTCATATTATTTGGCCAACTATATTTATACTTGCTTTGCTGACACTTGTTTTACTCATATACGACATATGATTAAAAAAACAAGCTTCGTGAAAATACGCAGAAGGATTATTTCGACAAAATGTCAACCATCCTGACCGTATCCATTTTACATCCCTTACTAGCAGAAATGGCCGCAATAAAATTGCGACCATTTTTGATCAATGCAGCAAACAGACTTACTGCCAACCCTGAGTAAAAAATTGACCCGACAATTTTACTCTCTGGTCATATTTAAACCTATGGGTCTTTTGGGTCTTCCAGTGCCACTATTTTCGACAATGACTCCTTCCCACCAAACTTTCTTTGCTCTTCGGCAAGTGTTGCATTTTCGATGCTTGATTGTTTTATTAAGAACCACAAAACAAAGACAGCACAAACAACAGTTAAGATAACTTCGGTTCCAACGAATGGGTAAGCAGGACCTATTTCAGAAATAGTACCGGCCCAACTTTCTATATTTCCAGTCGACATATTTATGTTCTCCTAAAAGATTATTGGCTCAGGGCAAATACCCTGAGCACTCATTAGTTCAGATGCTATAGCTTATTAACAAATTCGCGCTCTGCATTGATAATCGCCTGCTCGTCATGTATGTCAGTCGTAATTGCACTGATATCAAGACCCATAATTTCAATTTCTGGTTTAATTCGTAACATACCAAGCTTCTTAAGTATGGTTGCGATGATAAAACCAGGAAGGAAACCAAGCACACCAAACATAATAATCGCACCAATAAAGTTGCCTAACGGATTAATCATTGCGTAATCAGGGTTTGGAGACGATGGATAGCCCCAAAGCATGAAACCAGCAACAACAACACCAATAAAGCCTGCGTAACCATGTACTGCAACCGCACCTACCGCATCGTCGATTTTGAACTTACGCTCAACCCAGAAGTGCAAGTGGTAGATAATAGGAACCACTGCAGCGGCAATTAACATGGCCTGGATCGGATGGTACAAATCGTTACCCGCTGAAGCCGCAATAACACCAGCCAGTCCACCAGAGTAGGTCCAGAAAGCATCACCCTTAGAGACAACATAAGCCGCCATCAAACCACCGGACAGTGACATTAGGAAATTTAGCGTAATACCAGACAAGGTTGTTGGCTGAAGGTAAATATTAGTCGCAGAAAAGAACACTCCATCTCCTGCTTGCACATCCCACATCGGAATATTACAGGCAACGTAGAAACCCCAAAAACCGGTATAGATCAAAAACAGCCCGACCGTGACTAACCATGGGTTGCGTGGATTAATGTTATTTGACGTTCCATCGGCAGAAAATTTGCCAATTCGCGCACCTAGTGGAATCAAGACACCTAACGCAAAACCACCCGCAATGGCATGAATAACACCTGAAGCGTACGCATCGTGGTAACCCAACTTTTGAACCATCCATCCATCAGGATGCCAACCCCATGCTGCGTCAATGATCCAGAAAAAAGACCCAATGGCAATCGCAAGGATAAGAAAAGCACTGGTCTTGATACGCTCGATAACCGCACCAGAAACAATTGAAGCTGCAGTCCACGAAAATAATAGGAAAGCCGCCCAGAACACACCGTTGATACGCTCCCAACCATTAAGATCGCCTGCACCCATGTTGACTGCCATCATTTCACTATAAGGAACCGCCCATTGCGCTTCTAGTAAAGGACCAATAATCCAGGGGCCATTGGGGAAGGCAAAGTATATCCACCAACCAAATAAGAAAAATGTAACTGTAACCACGGGAATGATCATGGTGTTTTTCATCAAAGTGTGCATGTGGTTTTTATGACGAGTCGCACCTACTTCATACATACAGAATCCGACGTGTATAAAAAACATGAACACGACCGTGACCCAATAATAAAACTCGGTAAATATTATCCCGAGTGCCGTTAACTCATTATCCATCCTCTAAACCTCTCTCATTGTATTTTTTTATTAATGCGCCAGAACCCCCTCCAGCACCGCTACATTTAGAATTTAACTCAGACGCCAAATTTACTCCTATGAAACATTTGTGCCCTTGATTAAAAACCAAAAAGAGTTATACCTTTATTTATAACGCTATTCAATAAAATATTTAAAAGCATTTTATTGCCGTAAAACAAAAGTGTTAGTTTTGAAAAACCTAGTCACTCTAAACAACAACTACGGCACAGTCAAAAATCAATCTAAACTTAGAGTATAAAATATAGAGCCTTGCTTTTAAGTAATACTCTCGTTATCAGACATATTTATATCTGTCAGGAATAGCGCCCCAGCCATTGACATTTCTATCAAAATGCCTCCGGGTTACCTTCTCCATAACTCACGTAGGCGTCTTCCGGCCGGTTCAGATCGATTCAATCCATTACCTTTTAATTACTGCTGAAGGAAGGCGTGCAACGCTCCATATTAGGCAATAAATTTACATCGTAAAAATAACCAATGTGCTGGCCCGTAGTTTTTAGTGAACACACTATTGCTCATATAAATTAACCGTCTGATGGCACCCGCATTGTTCAACTAGTGAGTTAAATGACAATTACACATAACCAATACGTCATCAAACGCAACCTTATTCGAATCGATCTGGCACCGAAACACTCAGCACATAATCTGTTTATCCCAGGGCAACTGTCGAAAAGTTTCTGGATCAGGAACAGCCCTTAGCTTCGAAGACTCAGCGCCGTAAATCATATAGTTGCAATGACAATCGACATATAAATTTGCGGTTAAACCGTAGACAAGTTGAAAGCCCTTTTCTAAAAGACGGGCTCAGTAAGGTACCCGTATACCCTTACCAACGATCCGTCCGGCGGGCTATATAAACTGAAAATAAATGTAGTCAACACCCACTTCCTTGATCTTTTCGTTTGTATTTAATTGAAGCAGTCACCATAGAAAAAGAGCCTGTGCTCGACACCAATATCTAACTAATCTTATACCTATACACTGCTCTGATTTAATACACCTTAAATATATTCCCAACCATTCATTCAAAATTCCTCAAAAATGCACCCTTCAACTATCTCTTCAGCAGGTTTAAACGTATTTTTTTGGACAATTATTCGATAAATATTAAAATCAAATAAAAGTTATAACTTATTGGTTTAAAATGAGAAAAATTTATTCAGCTTGATTGTTATGAACAGATTAAACCCCCTGTTAACAATTAGACGTACGCCGTATACACACTCATCAATTCACCTGTAGATTAACTTCGAAATAATTGGTCTAATGAGAAATGAGTGATTAATTTAAGCAAAAAAATTACTAAGAATTGTACCATATAGTGTACCAATTAACGTTTTTGGTTTAGTTGGATTACAGGTGAAATTATTTATGGGTAAGCAACATTCTGAGACCATTAGTCAGAGCATCACTGGTTTGTCCTCACGTTTTCGTTTAGGCACAACAACGAACTATGTTGCGACTCAATTACGAAACATGATAATGGAAGATCAGTACGCCCATAATGAACGTCTACCCTCAGAAAGGTATTTAGCAGAACAGTTTCAAGTTTCGAGGGGAACAATACGCGCAGTACTTCAGGTGCTTGAAGATCAACAAGTGGTTACTCGACAGATTGGTAGTGGCACCTATGTCAACCTTCAGAACACATCTAACCAATATGAAATTTCCAATATCATCAACCCAATAGAAATAGTTGAAGTTCGAATTGCAGTTGAACCCCAGATGGTTCGCTTCGCAATCGCCAACGCCAGCTATCGTGATCTGGAAAATTTACATAACGCGCTTAGTAAATGTGAGGATTATGGTGGAAATCCAGAGAATTTTGTTCTGGCCGACACTGCCTTTCACCTCGCTTTGGCAGGTTGTTCTAAAAACAAATTATTATTTTGGGTGTATGAGAGGATCAGCAAAGTACGCCAGAAAGCTCAGTGGCAAAATATGAAAACAAAGCTGTTAACACCTGAGCGAATCAACTATTACAATGAACAACATCGAGCAATATACGACGCCATACTGTCTCGTGATGTAAATAAAGCTAACAAACTCATCAAGAATCACCTTTATGGGGTTCAAGATAATTTACTCGAAACCTGATCGCAATCCGAAAAAACCAGGCAGCTTAAGCACATGAACCCAAACATAATAACATCTACTGCACGCTCACTGCGTCCAGGAATGAATACACTGCCAGCCGACACAGAGCGTCACACCGTTCGTGCCGGCGGCATTACCGCATTAGAACTTCACCCCGGCGATGAAATCCAGCTCGTTAATCCCGAAGGCATGCAGCTTGGTGAGATCACTGCGTTCAATCAACAGGGAAAGAGTGATATGCAGTATCTTGGAACCACGGCTAACGCTAAGGCAGAGGGTTTTAAGCATATACTCAGTGGCAAGGATGCCAGTGCAACTAAAATGGAGCGCACGCTTAGATTTCGCAACATTTCACTCAAAGACGCTGAGAGCACCGTTATTTTCAGCAAAAATTCACCCGCTGGAGATTCAGTCAAGTTTATTGCTAATGAAGCTGTCACCTGTGTTGTTGCTGCACCGGGTGAACCAATGATGGTTGATCAACATGACACCATCACCGACTTGACAGTTTTCATCTTTCGCCAGCCCAGCGCCGATGGCGAAAAACTCATTCAACTGCCTGACCCCTTGGCCGACCCTTTACAAGATATGCGCATTGATTCGAGAACTGCCTTCGCCTATGAAGTTAAGGCTGGTCAATATATTCAAATCATCGATGTCGATGGGCGTCAATGCTCAGATTTTCAATGCTTTGATATTTCCGCTCTGGACAAGGGACTCGAACGCTGTATCGATGTAACCAGCACACGTCATGTTGTCGGTCGATCTTATCCAGCACCGGGATTATTAGGCAAATTTTACACCCGAGATTTCGAACCCATGGTCGAACTGGTTCGCGATACCTGTGGACGACACGATAGCTTCGGCACTGCCTGTACGGCTAAGTATTACGACGATCTTGGGTATCCGGGGCACGTTAACTGTTCCGAAAACTTCAATCATGCGCTTCAACCCTATGGTGTTAGGCCGCGTCCAGGCTGGATGGCGATCAACCTGTTTTTTAATACCAACATCGATGATACAAACCAGATGGATTTCGATGAACCCTGGTCTCGTCCAGGCGACTACGTGCTCATGCGCGCGCTTAAGGATATGATATGCGTATCCTCTGCCTGTCCATGCGACATTGACCCAGCGAACGGCTGGAACCCAACCGATATACACATGCGAGTGTACTCGGGCAAGAATTCATTTAATAAAGCGGTAGCAAACAGAATGACGACTGATGCAGAAAAACAATTAACTAAAGAAACGGGGTTCCATTCTCAAACCCAAAAACACACCAGAAACTTCACCGAATACGAGGGCTACTGGCTGGCGAATAGTTACACCAAACACGGCGCAATTGGTGAATATTGGGCCTGCCGTGAAGGCGCTGCCATTATCGACTTGTCGGCATTACGAAAATATGAAGTAACCGGCCCCGACGCAGAGTTACTGATGCAAACCTGTGTCACTCGAAACATCCGTAAGCTGGCAGTGGGCCAGGTTGTCTATACTGCAATGTGCTACGAAAATGGCGGCATGATTGACGATGGAACAGTATTCCGGCTCGGCCAGGATAACTTCCGTTGGATAGGCGGTAGTGATGAAAGTGGTATCTGGCTCCGAGAGCAAGCGGAGAAGCTGGGGCTACAGGTCTGGGTACGCAACTCAACCGATCAATTGCATAACCTTCAAATTCAGGGGCCAGATAGCCGCGAGATTTTGAAAGATGTAATCTGGACTCGCCCCGATCAGGCATCCGTCGAAGAACTCGAATGGTTCCGTTTCTCAATTGGCAGAATTGGCGGTGAGCTAGGCATTCCAATTATCGTTTCCCGTACTGGTTATACAGGTGAGCTCGGCTATGAAGTATTCTGTCACCCCAGGGATGGTGAAGCAGTCTGGAAAGCAATCTGGGAGGCCGGCAGCCCTTACAGCATGACACCGCTTGGACTTGAAGCACTCGATATGTTGCGCGTAGAGGCAGGCCTTATTTTCGCCGGATACGAATTTAGCGATCAGACCGACCCATTCGAAGCAGGTATTCCTTTTACTGTCCCCCTAAAGTCTAAGGAAGATGATTTCATCGGCAAGGCTGCACTGGTTAAACGTAAGGAAAATCCACAACGGGTTCTAGTCGGGTTAGAGATGGCCGGAGACGAAATGGCCACAACCGGCGATTGTGTTAATATTGGTCGCAATCAAATCGGTGAAATAACCAGTGCGGTTAGATCACCCATCCTGCGTAAAAACTTCGCTCTGTGCCGAATGGCTGTCGAATATAGCGACATTGGTACCTCAGTAGAAATTGGCAAGCTTGACGGTAAACAAAAACGTTTACCCGCAAAAGTCGTCCCTTTTCCATTCTACGACCCTACAAAATCGAGAGTTCGTGACCTCCCCATGCCGGAGTAAACTGCAGGCCGGTCGATAGGTCAGTATGCAATAAAAAACGGTGCTAATATGAGCGCCGTTTTTCATTTCTAAATTGGATTTATTATCGAACAGCTTTAACGAACAATGACACAGTTCGCCTCCGCGTTGTCTGCAATCTTGCGCGACACACTACCCATTATCAAACCCTTCATCTTGCCTAGACCGCGAGTGCCAACCACGATGGTGTCAATATTCCTACGTTTGGCAAACCCAACGACACTGGAAGCTGGATCACCACTGCCAATAGCAGTTTGAATTTTTAAGGCGCCTTCTTTTTTGGCGAGCTCTGAAGCTTCTGTCAATATCGTATTGGCAACCTGGCGCAAAATATCTTCACGCGTATGGTTAAACTGCTCTAACTCAGGTGCTTTTTTCAAAACTGCCGGTAACTGCATATCTCTAATGACGTGCAAAATTAATAATTCAGCATCGTGCTTTGACGCCAGATACGCAGCCATCACCACTGCCCGATTGGCAGAGGATGACGCGTCAGCTGCGACTAGAATTTTTTTAATCATTTGGTGATAACTCTCCATAAAAATTTTATCCACTGCAAACTAGTATGGATATCTAACTGACACATAGAGCAGCCCTGTATACAAAAAATAAAATTCAATATTTTCAGCCTAAGATTAGCGCGCGATTGTATTGGCATTTCCCAAAGATATCTATGCATTCATATCTAGGAAGAACAACGCGATCTAGGCCCTATAAAATAGCGGGCATGTTTAGTCATTACGGCCAGACAAATGCGGGTAAAAAAGACGGTGGTGCCAATGAATTAGACATGTTTATATCTTGCCAGTTATCTTCATCAACCATATGGATTTGTGGCCCCACATGCCTAACAAAGCTACGATTTTCCAGAATTCGAACAGCCTGATTAATCGAAATTCGGCCCTGCATAACGGGAGAATCATCGGGCGCGGCTAGAATGCGACCTCGCCTGATGCCCCTGTAAACTGCAGGTGTAAAATAGGTTGACACGACTTTGATCTTATCTTCAAGTTTGCGGTTAAGTAAAGTGCTGATAGCCGCTTCAGCCATTAAGGCATTACCAACAATATAATCAACATCAGGGTGACTTTCCAATACTTCCTGCACCAGCGTACGTTGAATTTCCTTGCCGGTATCGCCCCATTTTGTCACCACGATTTTCACAGCGCTGCCAACCAAACCGAGTTTGAAGCCTACCTCAATAAACTCAACCCAACCTGCGCCAAGCGGTCCTGGAAACCAGGCTACCGTTACCGGGTCACTATCCGCTGGGTGCCTCGTCGCTAGATACTCGCCTGCTTTACGCCCCATTGTTATCCATGAAACACCTGACTTAGCGGTAATTCCAATATTTTCAATATCATTAACCGTTGCTAAAACAGGCATAATTTTGGCAATCTCTATAATGGCTTCATTAAGTCCACGAAAGGACACTGGACCGACAATCAAAGCATCGGCGCCTTCTGCCGTACACTGCTCTATTTGCTGCCGCTGTCGCTCGACATTGAGATAACCACCTGCTTCAACCAGTGTAAATGACACACCAAGCCGCCTCGCTTCTTGCA
>CAWVZP010000026.1:0-22024 GCA_963934675.1 uncultured Gammaproteobacteria bacterium
TGATTTATATGGTGGGCCTGGAGTGACTCGAACACTCGACCAATGGATTATGAGTCCACTGCTCTAACCAACTGAGCTACAGGCCCTTTAACTGATATTTTTCCGTCATGGTTGACGAAAAAAGTCCCTACGTCAATTATGTAAACGCAGGAAGCTTAAGGGAGTGCGGATTGTATAGGAAACCTAGTCGGCGTCAATAAAACTTCTCAGTTGTTCTGAACGGCTTGGATGACGCAGTTTTCGTAACGCTTTAGCTTCAATCTGACGAATACGCTCTCGGGTTACGTCAAATTGTTTTCCGACTTCTTCTAGCGTGTGATCAGTATTCATGTCGATGCCGAAACGCATGCGTAGCACTTTGGCTTCTCTTGGGGTTAGGCTTGAGAGGATCTCTCTAGTTGACTCTGATAGGCCTGCATTGGTTGCAGTATCTGATGGTAATGCAACGTTGGTGTCTTCAATAAAGTCGCCCAGATTCGAGTCTTCATCGTCACCGATCGGGGTTGCCATTGAGATAGGTTCTTTTGATATCTTAAGTACTTTTCGGACCTTGTCTTCGGGTAGCTCCATGCGGACTGCTAGCTCATCTGGCTGTGGTTCGCGACCGAGTTCTTGCAGCATTTGGCGCGAGATACGATTGAGTTTATTAATGGTCTCGATCATGTGTACGGGTATACGGATGGTTCTAGCCTGATCTGCAATAGATCGAGTGATGGCTTGTCTGATCCACCAGGTAGCATAGGTTGAAAATTTATAACCACGGCGGTATTCAAATTTGTCGACTGCTTTCATTAAGCCGATGTTGCCTTCTTGAATGAGGTCGAGGAACTGAAGGCCACGGTTGGTGTATTTTTTTGCGATAGAAATAACTAGGCGTAGATTGGCTTCGATCATTTCTTTTTTCGCACGACGTGCTTTGGCTTTACCTACCGTCATCTTGCGATTGATTTCTTTGATTTCGGATACGGTTAGATGTGATGTCCTTTCTATCGTGCGTAATCGCTTTTGATGACGCAGTACTTCGTCTTTGTTAGCGGTGAGTGCTTCTGCATAGCCTTCGTCTTTGGCGATATGGCTATCGACCCATTCAAGATTTGATTCATTTGACTTGAAGGTATCAATAAAGACTTTGCGCGGCATTTTAGATTGTCTAACACAGAGTTCGAGGATGGTGCGCTCATTGATTCGAATGCGATTGATGACGTCCTTAAGGTTAGTGCCCAATTTTTCGACAAAGGCGGGTAGCAGCTTGATGAGCATTAGCTCATTAACGGCTTTGCTTATGTTGCTTTCGTAAACTAGGACGTCGTTGTTCTCGTGTCCTTCCATGGCGTCTTGAAAGAATTTTTCGATCATGACAAAACGTTTTTCTGCTTCTTCTGGATCGGGACCAGTGTCCACTTCTTCTTCCTCTTCATCATCATTATCTTCATCACTAGGCTGAGAAATGGCGGGCATCGGAATTGCGTTTGGATCTTCATTTGGGTCAACATAACCTACCAATACATCGGTTAGTTTGGCTTCTTCTTCACGCACTGCGCTGTATTTGTCGATGATCATTCGCATCGTATCTGGATAGCGTGCGAGAGAGCTCATGGCTTGGTTTAGGCCGTGTTCGATACGGCGAGCAATTTTAATTTCACCTTCGCGGGTGAGTAGTTCGACTGTGCCCATTTCACGCATATACATACGGACTGGATCGGTTGTTCGACCGAATTCACTATCGAGTGAGGCGAGCGCAGCGGCGGCCTCTTCGGCGGCATCTTCGTCGGTCTCAGTTTCGTTATCGTTTAAGATATCATTGCTTTCTGCTGGTGCAGATTCATGGACTTTGATGCCCATGTCATTAATCATACGGATGATGTCTTCAATTTGTTCGGGTTCTACAATGCCTTCAGGCAGATGATCATTGACCTCAGAATAGGTCAGGAATCCTTGCTCCTTGCCTTTTGCAATGAGCTCTTTAAGACGTGATTGTTGGTCTTTGTCCATGGTGCCTCGACTATGATGGATTAGGGCAATGTAATCTGCCAGTATATAAGACTTGATTCCTATTTTTCAAGGTTTTTCAAGAGTTTAATGCTGACAAATTACTGAATAGTGAACAATTGTTTGAGTTCGATTTTTTCTGATTCTGAAATAGAGCCATTAGATTGTAGTTTGATAATTAAAAGGTTTCTTCGATATTTTATGTATTCATTCTGTAGGCGATTGAGGCAGTCTTGGAACATCTTGTCTAGGCTGGCCTCGTCCTCTACCTGGGGGCGCATGGCGGCCAGCTGATAGAGGTGTGATTCATGCTCATCACCCTGGAACCGTTGAAGTAAATTTTGGGTGCTGATGTCCGGCTCATCCTGTATCCGGTCAAGGATTTTTAGCAACAGGTCAATGCCGGGTATTTTGGTCTCTGATAGTTCGTATTGATTGCCCGTGCCGTGTGCCAGTGCCGGTTTTTGTAATAGCAAATTGATCGCGAGTCGGGTCGGTGTCCAGGTTTGTTCTGGAACGCGAATTCTAGTTTCATGATTATGATTGCCCCGAGACAGCAATTTTTGGAGTCGTGCATCGTGTTTGTCGGAAGTTAGGTTTTCGGCTCTACTCAGTATTTGGTCTTTTAGGCTTTGTAACGGTATTTGTTTGACGTAGGGGTCCAGGCGGTCAAGTAGCATTGCTTTACCCTCGGCGGACGAGACATCGCATTCTGCCAACAGGGTATCAAACAAAAACTGACTAAGCGTGGCGGCTTTATCTATTTCGTTTAGGTAAGCCTGTTGTCCAAATTCCTGTATGTAGCTATCGGGGTCGTGCCCTTCAGGTAAAAATAGAAACCGGGCAATGCGGCCTTCCTTCAAAGAAGCAAGACATTGCTCTAGAGATCGCCAGGCCGCTTTTTTACCTGCATTGTCACCGTCAAAACAAAAAATGAGTGACTTGCTGCTGCGGAACAATTTTTCTATTTGGGCGTTGTTGATGGCGGTGCCCAATGTCGCGACTGCTGTTTTTACGCCGTGCTGGGCTAGCCCGATGACATCCATGTAGCCCTCTGTGATGAGAATCTGATCGATATTATTCGATCCTTTCTTGAGTTCGAATAAGCCGTATATTTCACTTCCTTTGTGAAACACGGGGGATTCTGGTGAGTTTAGATATTTGGGGTTGTCCTCTGGATCGATTACTCGGCCACCAAAGGCGATAGTTCGGCCACGGCGGTCGCGGATAGGGAACATTAAACGATGCCGAAATCGGTCGTAGGGTTGGCCGCTTTCTTTTTCTATGAGCATGCCTGCTTCGGTCAGTGTTTTTTTGTTGCCTGTCAGGTTGTTCCAGCCTTGGGGGGCGAAACCGATGCCAAAATCACGCGCAATATCGCCACTAATGCCGCGTTGCTTTAGGTATTCAATGGCGAGCGGGTTTTGCTTGAGTTGGGTTTGGTAGTAATTTGAGCACTGTTCCAAAGATTCATAGAGTGGGTCGAAGCTTTGAGTGGGTGCTGAAGGTGCCTGACCTTGCTCATAGGGTACTTCGATGCCCATTGTTTGGGCGAGTGTTTCGATCGCTTCAACAAATTCCATGTGGTCATATTCCATCAAAAAACTGATGGCATTACCCGATTGTTGGCAGCCAAAGCAGTGATAAAACTGCTTGTTTTGGCTAACTGAAAACGAGGCTGATTTTTCGCTGTGAAAAGGGCAGCAGGCCCAGTATTCCTTGCCCTTTTTTTTCAGTGGGACACGGCTATCGATGACTTCTACAATATCAACTCGATTGAGTAGGTCATCGATAAATGGACGGGGGATTTTACCAGCCATTAGTTTGAGCGGGTTCCTTTAGCTGGCATTTCTTTGTAGCGTGACTGACAACGAATCAAATTCGGCCGCCTTCGGTTTTACCATCCATATTTTTCGGTTGAAGTGATTGAAGTTTTCGAGGATATATTGCCCCCATTCACTACCGGTTTCAGCGACGTATTCATGGATGGCTCCGTCCAGATAAACCCGATGGCTTTCCATGCTTTCGTCAGTGATGCGATGGATATCGATGAGTTCTGTATTGATGCGGTCGATGAAGTTTTTGTCAAGGTCAAGCACATAAGCGATTCCGCCAGTCATGCCAGCACCAAAATTGAGTCCGGTATTGCCAAGGATCGTGACTATGCCGCCAGTCATGTATTCGCAGCCATGATCACCAATGCCTTCAACTATGGCGTGAGCGCCTGAGTTTCGAACAGCAAAGCGTTCGCCTGCCTGGCCTGCGGCGAGTAGTTTGCCGCCAGTGGCACCGTATAAACAGGTGTTGCCAATGATGGTTGAATCCTGAGTTTTGAAGTGACTATTTTTTGGCGGAGCGATAACAATTTTGCCGCCAGCCATGCCTTTGCCTACATAGTCGTTGGCATCACCTTCGAGGGTCATGTTAAGACCGCCTGCATTCCAGACACCAAAACTTTGTCCTGCTGAGCCAATCAAATTAAGGTGAATAGGGTTATCCGACATACCGTGATTACCGTGCACTCTAGCGATTTCACCCGATAAGCGTGCGCCAATTGAGCGGTGAATATTCTTAACCTTGTAATGGAAATCGCCACCGCTGCCCGCTGTGATTGCGGGTAAACAGTCGACTACCATTTGTTCTGCCAGTTCGCCTTTGTCGAAAGGTTGATTGCGTTCCTGGGTACAAAACTGCGGCAGGTTGGGGTCGAGGCCACCATCAAATAAAAGGGGTTCAAGATTTAGGTTTCTCTGACTTGGCGTATTGCCTTCGATGGCTTCGAGCAAGTCGGTTCGGCCAATTAAATTTTCCATTTTTGTAATGCCGATAGTCGCCATAATCTCGCGTACATCTCGCGCCACAAAGCGGAAGTAATTTTTAACTTTTTCGACGTTGCCAATGAAGTGTAATTTTCTTAATGTGGCATTTTGGGTCGCAACACCGGTGGCGCAGTTGTTAAGGTGGCAGATACGAAGATACTTACAGCCCATTGCGACCATCGGCCCCGTGCCGAACCCAAAGCTCTCAGCGCCGAGGATGGCTGCTTTGATGACGTCTAATCCGGTTTTTAAGCCACCATCAGTTTGTACTCGAACTCGATTTCTCATTTTGTTTGCGCGCAACACTTGATGGGTTTCGGTGAGCCCAAGCTCCCAAGGTGACCCTGCATATTTGACTGAGGATAATGGGCTGGCTCCGGTGCCGCCGTCATATCCTGCGATGGTGATTAAGTCCGCATAGGATTTTGCAACACCCGCAGCTATCGTGCCCACGCCAGCTTCTGAGACGAGTTTAACCGAGACCAGTGCCTGTGGGTTGACTTGCTTTAGGTCAAAAATTAGTTGGGCTAAATCTTCAATGGAGTAGATGTCGTGATGCGGTGGTGGAGAAATTAGGGTGATACCGGGTTCTGAATTTCTTAACTCTGCAATCAGCTTATTCACTTTGTTACCGGGTAACTGACCTCCTTCACCTGGTTTTGCGCCTTGTGCTACTTTGATTTGCAGCACTTCGGCGTTAACCAAGTAATGAGGTGTGACACCAAAACGGCCCGATGCGATTTGTTTAATTTTGGAGATGCGGTCGTCTTTAAATCGAGCGGGGTCTTCTCCGCCTTCGCCTGAATTCGATCGTCCGCCGAGTTGGTTCATTGCCTTTGCGAGTGTTTCGTGGGCTTCGGGTGACAAGGCGCCAAGTGACATGCCGGCAGAATCAAATCGAGTTAGTATGGCTTCCAGCGGTTCGACTGTGTCTAAATCAATTGCCGTCTGTGGTCGCAACTTGAGCAAATCCCTGAGCGCGGTAGCGGGTCGATTGTTGACTATTTTGGCATATTGTTTCCAATCATCGTAACTACCCTCGTTGACTGCTTTTTGAAGCGTGAGGACTACGTCTGGGTTATAGGCGTGGTATTCACCGTCATGTACATACTTTAGCAGACCACCCTGACTGGCCAGTTTACGTGGGTTCCAGGCGAGCTTATTGAGTGCTTTTTGGTCATTTTCGATGTCTTCGAATTTGATTCCTTCGATGCGTGAAATGGTGCCGCGAAAGCAAATATCGACAACCTCGCGGTGTATCCCGACTATTTCGAATAGTTGGGCGCCACGGTAGCTTGAGATAGTGGAGATGCCCATTTTCGATATGATTTTATACAGGCCTTTATTGATACCTCGGCGATAGTTTGTGCCGGTATTGGGGCATTGCAAGTCGGGTAATTCACCGTTACGGGTCATGCCTACAATGCTCGCATAGGCTAAATAGGGGTAGATTGCGGTTGCGCCATAACCGATTAAGACCGCCATGTGATGTGAGTCTCTGGCGGTTCCGGTTTCGACAACGATGTTAGTGTCGCAACGACCACCCGTATTGCAAAGCCGATGATGAACAGCGCCGGTGGCCAGGGCAGCGTGTACTGGCAAACGGTTCTGCGGAATGTTTTTGTCACTTAATATAAGGATGACGATGCCGCGTCGTGATGCTTTTTCCGCTTGGTCGGCGATATCAATAACGGCTTGTTTTAGATCAGTTTTATCTGGGTCGTAGCTTAGATCAATAGTTTCATGCGAATAGCCTTCATTGTGCTTGGATAATAGTTTGAGATATTTCCTCTCAGATAGGATTGGTGAGCTTGTCTTGAGCCGATTTGCGTGTTCAGGCCCTTCTTTGAATAAGTTGTGCTCGCGGCCTATGCAGGTCTCGAGAGACATGACGATTTTTTCGCGCAAAGGATCGATGGGAGGGTTGGTGACCTGAGCGAACTGCTGGCGAAAGCTATCGTATAGTGATCTGTGGTGCATGGATAATACGGGCAAGGGCGTGTCGTCGCCCATTGATCCGGTTGCTTCTTGAGAATCCTGTGCCAGTACTTTGAGTATTTGGTCGCGCTCTTCATAACTGACCTGAAATTGTTTCTCTAGGCGTGCGAGTACTTCTTTGCTCATCGCTAAGGCGGAGAGGTTGGTATGAGCGGGATTGGCGGTTAGACGCTTTAGGCCATTGCGTAACCATATTTCATAGGGATTGCGTGCCTGTAGCATTTTGTCGATATCAGAAGATAGCAGAAGTTTGCTGGTTTCGGTATCGATCGCGATCATTTCCCCTGGTTTCAATCGCCCCTTAGCGATGACGTCCTCTGGCGCGTAGTCCCAGATACCAATTTCTGAGCCGAGTGTGATATGACGGTCTTTGGTCATGACCCATCGAGCGGGGCGCAGGCCGTTTCTATCCATCACGCAACAGGCATAACGACCCTCGGTGAGTACGATACCTGCGGGACCATCCCAGGGTTCCATATGCATCGAACTATATTCATAGAATGCAGCGAGCGCCGGATCCATGTGATCTACATTTTGCCAGGCTGGTGGCACCAGTAAGCGCATGGCGCGGAAAATATCCATACCGCCAGTGAGTAGAAAGTCGAGCATGTTGTCCATCGAGCTCGAGTCAGATCCTGACATGTTGACGAGTGGCTTGATCGCTTCGACATCTGGCAGCAAATCGGAACTAAATTTATAGGCGCGCGCGTTGGCCCAGTTTCGATTGCCACGAATGGTATTAATTTCGCCATTATGGGCCAAGTAGCGAAAAGGTTGTGCCAGTTTCCATTGTGGCCAGGTGTTGGTCGAGAACCTTTGATGGAAAACGCAAATGGCACTTTCCATTGAATCATCACTTAGGTCGGGATAAAAAATCGGTAAGTTTTCTGGAGTGATGAGTCCTTTATACGACAGGACGCTGGATGACATGCTGGTGATATAGTAATAGTCGTTGATGCTTTTTTGCTCTAAAGCTTCATGCGCTTTACCGATGGCGCGACGGGCAAGATATAGAGATCGGTTGAACTCGCCATTGGTTTGATGCTCGGCTGCATTGATGTAGGCTTGGTATATCGCGGGCTGTGATTTGAGCGATTCTTCGCCACAGGCGGAGGCATCGGTTGGTACTTCACGCCAGCCGGCGAAGTTTAATCCCTGAGCCGCAATTTTTTGTTCGACAATGTTTTTTGATATTTCTGTTTCGCTCGCGTGGGGAGAGAGAAAAATCATTGCAACTGCGTATTCTTCGGCACAGTTGATGCCTAGTTCAGCTGCTTTTTGACGCAGGAATGAGTCGGGTTTTTTAATTAACAGGCCACAGCCATCGCCAGATTTCCCATCAGCTGCCACTGCGCCACGATGAGTGAGACGGGCGAGGGCGGCTATCGACGTTTCTATGAGCCAGTGACTGGGTTTGTCGTCGATGTTAGCAATTAAACCGAAGCCACAGCTATCCTTTTCGAAGCTAGAGTGGTATAGGCCTTTGAGTGGTGTGTTTGTGCTCATTCAGTGGGTACCTTTCTCAGTGAGGCAAAATCTAATAGTGTTGTTATTATACTCGCCAAAATCGGCGCGCTTCAATTATTTGTTGAATAAAATGACGCATTAATAAGGCGCGTTAAGGCTGCGCTCGCAATCGCAGAAAAAGAGCCTTTACGGAGGCGCTCTTAACTGTGGATGATCGTTTGCTTTAACAAAGCAGGGTCGTAGTCAGATGTGACGATGCTCTCACCTAAGCTTTTGAGCAATATAAATTTAATGGTGCCGTTGACCGCTTTCTTATCGATGGACATGGCGTTCATATATTGATCAACCGTCATTTCAGAGGGCGATGTGACGGGTAGTTGGGCTTTTTGAAGCAGGTCGATTGTACGCTGTCTTACGCTGTGGTCGATCCATTGTTGACGATAAGACAGATCAACTGCCATTACCATTCCTGTTGCTACAGCTTCGCCGTGTAGCCAATTACCGTAACCCATTGTTGCTTCGATTGCGTGACCGAAAGTATGCCCTAAATTAAGTATAGCCCGAATGCCAGATTCCCTTTCATCTAAAGAGACGATGTCGGCTTTAGTTTGACACGAGACCAATACGGCTTGTGCAATTGTGTCAGCATCACGCGCTATAAGTTTTGTGATGTTTTGTTCTAACCACTCGAAAAATGCCGCGTCATGCGCTAATCCATATTTGATAACCTCTGCTAATCCAGCGCTAAACTCACGGTCGGGCAGTGTTTTTAGAGTTGATATGTCAGCGATAACGCACTGAGGTTGGTGAAAAGCACCAATCATATTTTTGCCAAGAATGTGGTTGACGCCCGTTTTGCCACCCACTGAAGAGTCGACCTGAGATAAGGTGGTTGTTGGAATTTGAATGAAATTGACGCCGCGCTGATACACGCTTGCTGCAAAACCAGTGATATCTCCGACGACACCACCACCGAGTGCAATCAAAGTGGTTTGCCGATTATGTTTTCTTTCTAGTAGCGTTGTGATTATTGTCTGGACTGCTTCAAGAGTTTTGAATTGTTCTCCATCCTCGATGATGACGCAGTCATGTTGAATGTTTTGGCTGTCTAAACTGTTTTGTATCTGTTCTAAATAGAGTGGCGCAATCGTTGTATTTGAGACGATTAGTGCCGTGCGCCCTTTAACATATTGGCTGAGTAATTGTGGTTGAAGCAGTAGACCGCTGCCAATAAAAATAGGGTAGCTTCTATTGCCAAGTTCGACGTTTAGAGTGTGATTGTGTTCCATAGGCTAATGTAATGAGTTAGGCAGTTGGATAATAATGTCGGCGACAAGTTTTCGCGCTAATCGACGATCTGTCTTGACAATTAAGTCAGCCAGATCGAGATAAATAGGGCGTCGGGCTTCGAATAAACACTCAAGACGCTGACGTGGGTTGTCGGTTTGTAGTAACGGTCTTTTTGTGTCTCGTCTCAGGCGGTGCATTTGTTGGTTAATAGATGTGTCGAGAAATATGACGAAGCCGTTTGATTTCAACATCGCTTGGTTTTCTGCTCGAATTACCGAGCCACCACCGGTTGCAATGACCTGATTATTAAGATTGAGCAGATCATGAAGTGCCTGTGTTTCTCGATCTCGAAATCCATCTTCACCTTCAACGTCAAAAATTCGGGGAATGTCCACGCCTGTTTTATGTTCGATGTAATGATCGCTATCCTGAAATTCACGATTCAGTTTTTTAGCCATCATGTGACCGATAGTGGATTTCCCTGATCCCATTGGTCCGATAAGGATGATGTTTTGATTATTCATGCGGATATGATACTTGAAGTTGCCAGAATTAATCATGCTAGGCAGATAATAATTTAGGTTTGTTTCGAATACGGGTTAAATTCTAATAACTACAGGGTGCTAAATGTCGCTATCGGGCATGTTATTGAGTATCGAGCTTAAAAGGCAGCGCTTGGGCCGCCTTCTCGTTTCATCAGAACAGTTTTACTGAACGTTTAGATCAACACCTTGAAGTATCTTTGGCGTCACGAAAATAAGTAATTCTGACCGATTATCAACATTACGGGTGGTTTTAAACAGTCGCCCCAAAATAGGTATATCACCAAGGAGTGGTACTTTTGTAACCGCTGTTGACTGAGTCGTTTCATAGATACCACCGAGCACAACGGTCTGGCCATTATCTACCAGTAGCTGCGATTGAACCTGACGAGTGTCAATTGTCGGTGCTGAAATGTTAGCAGTACCAAAGGTTACCAAGGAGCCCTGCGTATCCCGATGTACTTCAAGATCCATAAGAACTCTATCATCAGGTGTGATTTGGGGCGTGACTTCTAATGACAAAACGGCTTTTCTGAAACTTAAAGTTGCCTGCCCATCATTAACGCTAAAGAATGGGATTTCTACACCTTGTTCAATTCTGGCTGTGTGAGAGTCGGAGGTTATAACGCGTGGGCTTGAAATCACTTCACCCCGGCCCTCTATCTGAGCAGCGGATAATTCAAGCTCCAATAATGTTCCTAATGGCAGTTTGGCTAGGGCAAGCGCAAAGGTGCCAGCGGCATTTTGTGCCGGTAAATTTGTGTTTAAGCCACCTCCACCCAAATTAAACAGGCCGCCATTTTCTGCGTCCGTAACGCCCGGGAGCGATCCCGAGGTTGTCGCCGACGAGTTGGCGCTAGTATCAGAACCCGTAATCCCAAATCGAGCACCGAGTTCCTTACTAAAGTCGTCGTTCGCTACTACTACTCTTGATTCGATCAATACTTGGCGAACGGGGATGTCAAGTTCAGTTAGCAATTGTCTTACGCTAATTAAGCTTGAATTGATATCTTTCACTAGTAAGGTGTTTGTTCTTACATCAACACTGACAGAGCCCCGAGCGGATAGGATAGAGTTGTCTTTCTGATTGAGTAAGTCAGCCATTTCTTTTGCCTTCGCATAGTTGACTTTGATGAACTCAGTTCGTAGCCGCTCCAGGTCTTCAAACTGCTTTCTGGATTCAAGTTCCAGCTTTTCCCGCGCGGCTATTTCGTCAGTGGGAGCGATTAGAATGACATTGCCGGATCGGCGCTGCGCCAGTCCTTTTGTTTTCAGAATAATGTCCATGGCCTGATCCCAAGGTACATTTTTCAGTCGCAGAGTTAGGTTGCCGGTGACGGAATCACTGACAACTAGGTTGAGACCGGTAAAATCTGCAAGTAACTGCAAAACAGAGCGCGCTTCTATATCTTGGAAGTTGAGTGACAGTTTCTCACCAGTAAAGCCAATTTTTTCCTTTTGCTTCTGCTCTTCTGCTGCCTTCGAAATCGGAGCAACTTCGATGGTGTAGGCTAAATTAGTTTGATAGGTCAGATGTTCAAAATCACCGTCTGTAGCAATGACCATACGAATATTAGCCCCTTCTTGAGTCGTATCTATGTGACTAATAGGTGTCGCAAAATCTTCGACTTCCATGCGTCGTTGGAGTTCTTTTGGTAATTGAGAAGAAACAAACTCAGCATAGATTGTGTTATTTTCACGCCAAACGTCGGTGCTGATGGATGAGTTGGTCATGTTAATAATAATGCGCCCCTCGCCATTTTTACCTCGTCTAAAGTCGATATTTGTGATTCCTTTTGCAATACCTACGGTTGGATCGGTCCGTGAGGCGCTAGTAATAGGTGATAATTGAGCACTATCTTTTATGACATCTAGTTGATTTGAGCCCGCTAGGGTTAAAGTCACCTGATTACCGCTAACTTCAGTTGAGAATGCGGTTGTTTGTGTCAGGTTTAATACAACGCGAGTACGATCGTTAGTGGCTGCAGAAATGATACTTTGAATGCTACCGATGCCTACCCGGAAATTTCTTTGTTTTAGCTTATTAGAGGTACCTGCAAAATCGAGTGCAATTCGCGCAGGTTGATCGATAGTGAAGGTTCGCGGCTCAATTGCGCCTTCATCGAAAGTGAAAACAAGCTGAACTGCGTTTCCGGTTAATATAGAGTAATCGAGTCCTATCAAACTTGTGGCAATGACGTTTTTGATACCAAAAGTTAGTAGAATTGTACCAAGGATTGAGATTTTTAAGGCTCTATTCATTATGGCTTTGTAAGTAATTGATGTCATCAAATTTTCCTTTAACTATTCTATCAACGCTACGGCTGATGAGCGTTCGATATAGTTGCCTAGTCCGTCGGGAACAATTTCGGTTAATGCAATACTTTGGTCTGTTACAGAGATAATGCGGCCGTGGTTTTGTCCCATGTATTGGCCTTCGAGTACTCGATGTATTGTATTGTCTGGTGCGAATACTAGCCCCCACTTGACGCCATCTTGAGTCACTGAGCCCTTTAACCTTAACGTATCTAGAGGGAAGTCTTCTAGAGGTTCACGTGTGCGTTCGATATTAGGTTTAGGCCCACTGATTATATTGTTAATAGTTTCTGGATTTTCATCGGGTCGTCTAAAGTCAACCAGTTTAAAAGGGTCACGTAAACCGTGAGAGGTGTATTCAAAGTTTTGATAGGGTTGAAATTCAGGTGTTGGCTGAATCCTACCGGGTGGTTGGCTGATGATTTGTTGCACAAATTGTTGCAAATCCTCCAGCCCCTCATTACAGGCTGAAACGAGTCCGCTAAAGATCAAAACGATGAGGTATCGTAAATGATGCGTGGACTTAGGCATTACTGTTCATCCTCTTGAAGATAGCGATAGGTTTTTGCGGTTGCCGACATGCTGAGTTTGCTTTGCGATGCATTGTTTTTGCTCACAATAGGAGACAGCTTTAAATTACTTATCGTTACTATTCGCGGTAACGCAGCGATGCCACTGATAAATGATGCTAATTGATGGAATGAGCCCGACACTTCGAGTGCTATGGGTAGCTCGGCATAGAAACCTTTCTTTTCTTCGACACCTGGCTTAAATTTCTTTACTTCAAGCCCGCTTGCTAAACCAGTTTGTGAAACATCCACCAAGAGTGATTCGACATTTGTTTTTTCTGGCAATTGGCGAAGTAGGGTACCAAATGAAACACGCATATCTGCCAGCTGTTTTTTATAGAGGTTCAGTTTTGCCGCTCTGTTGGCCTTTATTCTGAATTCATCTTTTAGTTCATTTTCTTTTCTTTCGTGTTTTTCCAATTGAACTAGTTGATCATTTGTGTCGTAAAATAAACCTAATCCGATAACGATCATGAAAATTAATAATAGTATCGACAGTTTAAGTGAAATAGGCGCTTGGCCAATGTTTTCAGGTTCTAGATAATGTTGGATTTCTTCAAAATTCATTATTGAATGCCGCCGCTATCATTTTGTTCATCTGTTGCATTAGGTGATGTTTGCTTAACGGTCAGTGTGAATGCACTAATTCGATTTACTTTTTTGTCTTCTATTTGGATAACTGTCAGGTTTGGATCTTTCAGCCAATCGGAGCCACTCAAGTTTCTCATGTAGGTTGATACTCGAGAATTAGATTCTGCTTCCCCACTCATTATCAGATTGTCATCAGTTTGGGATAGAGACTGCAGGTAAACACCGTTAGGCACAGTAGTGACGATCTCAGTAAATAAATGGACAATAGAAGGTCTGCTACGCTGTAGATCTTGAATGACGGCCATTCTTTCGAGCAGGCTACGGCGAACTTTTTGTAACTCAACAATCTCAGCGATTTTTTTGTCTAACTGAGAAATCTCACTCGAAATATAATTATTTCGTGAAAGCTGATAATCGATTTTTGTTCCCATCTGAATGTGAATGAGCAGCATGATCACGGCAGCAAGGCTAAATGATAAAACGCTCCAGAGTCCAAACTGCTTTTTCTGCTCCTGTCTTTTCCACTCCCGCCAGGGTAACAGATTAATACTGGTCATCGGTATTCTGCCCCTCGTATGGCTAGTCCTGCTGCGATTAGAAACGAGGGTGCATCGGATTCTAAAGTGGTTTGATTAACTTTGTCTGAGTATGACATGCCCATGAAAGGATTGGCTATTGTTGTTGGTAAACCAATATGAGACTCGGTTAGTTCAGCCAAGTTTGGCAAACATGCGGTACCGCCTCCCAGTATAAGATGATTGATAACATCATTGTCTTCTGCAGCTGAATAAAAAAACTGTAAGAATCGGCTCACTTGATTAGCCGTTGTTTCCTTAAACGGGTTAAGCACTTCTGATTCATAGTTATCAGGTAACCCTCCCTGTCGTTTAACGAGCTCAGCTTCATCATATGATAAACCGTAACGGCGCATGATTTCTTCAGTAAGCTGTTTGCCACCAAAGTTTTGTTCTCGGGTATAGATCAGTTTATGGTTGCGGATGACGTTAAGGCTTGTCATAGTGGCTCCGATATCAACGATGGCAACTGTTTTATCCATATCTTTATGTGATTTTTGTGATGTTATTGACGAAAATACTGATTCAATAGTATAAGCTTCAATATCTACTATTTTCGGCGTCAAACCAGCAATTTCTGCTGCTGCGACACGATCATCAACGTTTTCTCGGCGACACGCTGCAAGTAACACATCAACTGTTTCGGCGTTATCTATGGTCTGCCCCAAAACCTGAAAGTCAAGGTTGACTTCTTCTAAGGGGTAAGGGATATACTGATCTGCTTCTAACAGTATCTGTCCTTCCATCTCGTCTTCGGATAGAGAAATAGGCATGGTTATTTTTTTAGTGATTACGGAAGAGCCGGCAACTGCAATTGCAACCTGTTTATTTTTTATTTTTGACTTGTGTAATGCACGTTTTACACTTTCAGCCACAATTTCGATTTCGGCAATATTCTTATCGACAATTGCATTTGCAGGCAGCGGTTCAACCGCTATACCTTCAATTCGATAGCCGGATGCGTTTTTGCTTAGTTCCATTACCTTTACGGATGTTGAACTAATGTCTAAACCAATCAGTGTTGGCTTTTTTTTAGATAAAAACAAAGGTTAGCCTCAGTTATATGCCTATGTCTAACAATCTTATATGATAAATTACATTAAGATCTAGTCGTAAGCGTATAAAATGTTAAATAATTCTGTTTCGACTGTAATTCGAGTTGATTCACAATAATACGCTTGACGATATTTTCCATGTGTTTTTTAAATAAGATAGTTTAAATTTATGATAAAGCTAGTAAAAATAATATCAGTGCTATTTGCTACTGGGTCAATTGCGCTACTGGCTGGTGGTCTCTATATTTATGGTGTTTTGGTGCCTAATCTGCCCTCTATCGAAAATCTTGAGAACACACAGCTTCAAGTGCCGTTGCGGATTTACGATAAAAATGAAACCTTGTTGGCCGAATTTGGTGAGCACAGACGAATTCCCGTTTCCTTCGAGGACGTTCCTAAGTATATAGTTGATGCGTTTGTGTCTGCAGAGGATAGTCAATATTGGACCCACTTTGGGGTTGATCTTCAGGCCTTAATGGCGGCTGCTTATCAGTTGCTAACAACTGGAAAAAAGACTCGAGGTGGCAGCACCATTACCATGCAAATGGTGAAAAACTATTTTTTCAGCTCTGAGAAGACTTATACCCGAAAGTTTAATGAGATATTGCTGGCGCTGAAAGTTGAAAGTGAGTTAAGCAAAGAAAAAATCATGGAACTTTATCTGAATAAAATTTATTTGGGTCATCGTTCGTATGGGCTGGCAGCGGCGGCTCAGGTTTATTACGATAAATCGATGAGCGAACTTTCTTTGGCGGAGGCTGCTATGATCGCTGGTTTACCAAAAGCGCCTTCGAAGTACAATCCAATTATAAACCCCGAGCGCGCACTTATTAGGCGTAATCATATTTTAGGTCGGATGAATATTCTAGGCTATATCGATGATGAGCAATATGCGTTGGCAATCGAGGAAGAGGTCACTGCGGAGTTACATGCAACTCGTACGGTGGCTGATGCGCATTATGTTGCCGAAACTATTCGAGCAGAGTTATTCGAAACCTACGGTGACGATGTCTATAAGACTGGACTGAAAGTTTATACTACTATTGATGGTAAGCTGCAGGGTGATGCGAATTCAGCGTTACGAAGTTCACTACTCGATTACAATCGTCGTCATGGTTATCGAGGTGTTATAGATAATATTGATTTAAGCCTGATAGAGGATGATCCGTTCGAGGAGGATTTTGTCAGTGATGAAAGAATCGGTAATTTGCGTAAAGGCGTGGTTCTATCAGTAAATGAATTATCTGCAACGCTATTAATTTCGAATTATGAACAGGTTGAAGTATTGTTCAAAGGTGGTGTTGATTGGGCTGGTGAATATGTGGCCGTCAACAGACAAAGAAAAAAGCCATCGACTGTAGCGGACGTATTAACATTAGGTGATGTGGTTTGGTTAGAACAGCGTGAGCAAAGCTGGCTACTGGCCGATGTGCCTCGAGTTCAGGGTGCACTGGTTTCTCTAGATTCTAGTGATGGTTCTATTCGAGCAATGGTGGGTGGATTCGATTTTTTTCAAAACAAATTCAATCGCGCGATGCAGGCAAAGCGTCAACCTGGCTCTAATTTTAAACCGTTTGTTTACTCTGCCGCACTTGAAAAGGGGTTTACAGCGGCAAGCCTTATTAATGACGCCCCTGTTGTATTTGACGACGATTCGCTAGAGGCGGCCTGGCGACCAGAAAATTATTCTGGTCGCGTTTATGGCCCGACACGTTTACGAGAGGGCTTGGTTAAGTCCCGCAATTTGGTGTCTATCCGGATTTTAAGATCAGTCGGTTTGCGTTTCGCCACTGATTACGCACAGAAATTTGGCTTCTTGAGAGAAGACATGCCTTATGACTTGTCGCTGGCGCTCGGTAGTGGCGCCTTTTCGCCGCTTGAGATTGCTCGAGGTTACGCTGTGTTTTCTAATGGCGGCTACTTAATAGATCCTTATTTGATTAGTCGAGTTGAATCGGGTTCAGGCCAGGTGGTTTTCGAAAATATTCCCCGAATTGTTTGTGATGATTGCGTTATTGATACGCCTATCGGGAAGGGAGCGACTGTCGAGAATGATACAGCCGTGGATTTAGAAGTAGCAACATTAGCAGTCGAAGACGAATTGGTTGAAAAGGCCGTGATTCAATATGCGCCGCAGGTTATTACGGCGCAAAATGCCTTTATTATGCGTTCTATTATGCGTGAAGTGGTGGAAAGAGGAACGGCAGTTCGCGCTAAGGCACTAGGCCGGAGTGATATAGGTGGAAAAACCGGTACGACGAATGATCAGGTTGATGCCTGGTTTAGTGGCTTTAATAATCAAGTGGCTACGACAGCCTGGGTTGGGTTTGATGATCAACAATCATTGGGTGCACGTGAGACTGGTGGTAGGGCTGCGCTGCCGATTTGGATCGAGTATATGCGTTCGGCATTAAGTGGAATGTCTGAAAACCTTGAGAAGCAACCGGATGATATGGTAACCGTTAAGATTGATGCGGAAACCGGAAAGCGAGCGGGTCTAGATACTGTTAATAGCCGATTCGAAATTTTTAGGACTGCCAACGCGCCGAAGGAACTTGTTGTTTCGGCGGGTGCGAGGGACAGTTCATCAGGGCTGTCGTCGGTAGCTGAACCAGAAAATGAAGAGGCCGTGGTTGAAGCGCTTTTTTAAATCGGAAGGACTGTTTTACTGATTATCTAGTCAAGTTAGGGGTTAGGATTAAAAATAATAATTACTTGTCTTGTTTTTATCCATCGATCACTGGCGTGTACTTAAGGATAACGATAATTTGAGCACCTGCACCTAGTTGCCAACAGTAAGGGTCATAATGCCACACCATAATGGTGGAAAACGTGTATTTTTAGAGATTCCTTAAAGTCTATTGACGAATTTCAAAACCATATTCATGTACGGCATCTACTACAACTTTGAGATGGTCTGGATTGACTGACGGGTGTATGCCATGCCCTAAATTAAATACATGCCCTGGACCCGATCCGAAATCCGTCATTATTTTTTTAACAGCACCCCGTATTGTGTCTGGTGCGGCATAAAGTGCGCATGGGTCAAGGTTGCCTTGTAACGCAACTTTATTCCCGACCCGTTGTTTTGCTTCGCTTATATTGATTGTCCAATCTAGGCCAATGGCATCACAGCCAGTGTCAGCCATTGCTTCTATCCATTGTGCACCGCCTTTTGTAAAGAGAGTAACCGGAATTGTCTGTCCATCGTGATCACGCTTTAACTGAGATACAATTTGTTGCATGTAGTTAAGCGAGAATTCTATATAAGCTTCGGGTGACAGTACGCCGCCCCAAGTGTCAAAAATCATCACAGCTTGCGCACCCGCTTCAATTTGTGCATTCAAATACGACACAACCGACTGAGCCAGTTTATCCAGTAAGCGATGCATGGCGGCTGGATTTTCATACAGCATACCTTTGACATAGCGATAGTCTTTTGAGCTACTGCCTTCAACCGCATAGGTCGCCAAGGTCCATGGACTGCCACTAAAGCCAATCAAAGGTACTTTACCGTTGAGTTCTTGTCGGACTAAAGTAACTGCGTCTGTAACATAACGCAGGCTTTCTGATGGGTCGGGAACGCCCAATTGGTCAACATCGCGTTCACAGCGAACGGGCCGTTCGAACTTTGGCCCTTCACCTTCGACAAAATAAAGGCCAAGTCCCATTGCATCAGGAATGGTTAGAATGTCTGAGAATAATATCGCGGCATCCAGATCAAAACGACGTAGTGGTTGCAGTGTCACTTCACAGGCGAGCTCTTTATTTTTACAAAGGTCCAGAAAACTGCCGGCCTGCTTGCGTATTTCTCGGTATTCCGGTAAATATCGGCCGGCTTGACGCATAACCCAGACGGGCGTGGTGTCGGTCGGTTGGCGCAGCAGCGCCTTGATCATACGGTCATTTTGTAGTGGAGCAAATTTCAATTCAAGTGTTTCCTATCGGGTAATGCCTAGAGGTCAAGATAATCGAGCATACCTTCAGCTGCTTTACGACCCTCGTAAATAGCGGTTACAACGAGGTCAGATCCTCGGACCATATCGCCGCCAGCAAAAATCTTCGGGTTTGACGTTTGAAAATGGTGGGCGCCAGGTTCAACAGGACGTTCAGGGGCAATAACTTTTCCTGCTGAATCGATTTTAATTGCTGATGAAGTGAACCAGTCAGCTGGGTTAGGTCGAAATCCGAAGGCAATAACAACAACGTCTGCTTCTAAGCTTTGTTCTGATCCTTCAATGATTTGAGCAACACGACGACCATTTTCATCGGCATCTCCCAATTCAGTGGAGACAAACTTAACGCCTTCGGCTTTGGTGCTGCCAAAAATCTCTATTGGTTGGCGATTAAACAAAAAATTCACACCCTCTTCTTTGGCGTTGGCCACTTCTTTCATAGAGCCAGGCATGTTTTTTTCATCGCGACGATAAACACAGGTGACGCTCTTGGCGCCCTGTCGTATTGCGGTTCGATTGCAATCCATAGACGTGTCACCACCACCAAGGACAATGACGTTTTTATTTTTGAAATCGATAAATTCAGGTTTATTATGAGTATCGAAGTCAATTTCGTTATGAATGTTTGATACAAGGTAGGGCAGGGCTTCGTGGACGCCCAGTTTATCTTCACCTGGAAATTCACCTTTCATAGAAGTGTAAGTGCCCATACCGAGAAAAATGGCATCATACTCCTCAAACAGTGTTTCGAATTCGATATCCTTGCCAATTTCACAATTCAAATTGAATTCAATGCCCATGTCCTCAAACATGCTTCGACGACGAGTGATTACATCTTTCTCAAGTTTGAAGGGGGGGATGCCGAAGGTAAGTAATCCGCCTATTTCGGGGTTTTTGTCATATAAAATTGCTTTCACGCCGTTGCGAGTCAACACGTCGGCACAACTAATGCCTGCGGGTCCTGCACCTATTATAGCGACTTTTTTTCCGCTATCGACAACATCTGACAAATCGGGCGACCAGCCTTGCGCTATGGCGGTATCGGTAATATATTTTTCGACTGAACCTATGGTAACAGCGCCGAATCCTGTATCTAATGTACATGCACCTTCACACAGACGATCTTGCGGGCAAACGCGACCACAGACTTCAGGTAAGCTATTGGTTTTATGAGACATTTCAACAGCTTCAATTAGATTGCCATCAGCAACTAACTTTAGCCAATTTGGGATGTAGTTATGAACAGGGCATTTCCATTCGCAATAAGGATTGCCACATTCAATACAACGTTCAGATTGATCTGCTGCTTGTTGTTGGCCAAAATCTGTGTAGATTTCACCAAATTCAACAATACGACTTGAAACTGCTTTCTTTACAGGATCAGCACGCTGCTGATCTAGGAACTTGAATACGTTAGCCATTAGGAAGCCGCCCTTAGTGCTAAGCCAGTCTGGACTTTATTAATTGACTCACTTGTCCAATATCGGCTCGACCTTGTAGTTGAGGTTTAAGAATACCCATTACTTTCCCCATTTCCTTTATCGAGGTAGCGCCAGAGGTGCTAATGGCTTGTTCGATTAATTCGGCTATTTTCTTTTCAGAAAGCGCCTCGGGGAGAAATTCTTTGATAATAACAATTTCAGCTTCTTCAATTACAATTAAATCGTTGCGACCTGCTGTAGTGAATTGGCTGACTGACTCGCGTCGTTGTTTCACCATCTTGTCAAGAACCCCGACGATGCGTGCATCGTCAGGTTCAATTCTTTCGTCTACTTCGATTTGCTTGATGGCAGCAAGCATGGTGCGAATAACTAACAGCCTTAGTTTATCGCCGTTTTTCATTGACGATTTCATTTCAGACTGAAGTTGTGCCTTTAGATTAGTTTCTGACATTTTGACAGAAAATTAATACATTCGACGGCGAGTACCGAAATCCTTGGAAATACGTTTGAAGTTACGCTTGACTGCGGCAGCAGATTTACGCTTACGCACAGCTGTCGGCTTTTCGTAATGTTGACGACGACGTGTTTCGGTTAGGACACCGGCTTTTTCGCAAGATCTTTTGAAACGACGAAGTGCAAAATCAAACGGTTCGTTGTCCTTTACTTTAACTGATGGCATATTAAGCAATATCCGGTCTATTGAATTTCTGGCGTAAGAAAAATTCATACGCCGCTTTAGAGCCGGGCAATTATAAGGAGGCGATATTAAATATCAATGCGAAACGCAAATAAGTTAGGGTTTATGGTGAAAATATGAAGGTTTTAGGTCTGGAAAGCTCTTGTGACGAGACTGGGATTGCAATATTTGATACTGAGACCGGTGAAATATGGCAGCGACTCTACTCGCAGATCGAAAAACACCGAGAGTATGGTGGCGTAGTGCCCGAGCTAGCGTCGAGAGATCATGTTGTCAAAGCGGCGCCAATGATTAAGGATATTCTGTCAGAATTTGGTTCTTTAGACGATATCGATGCTATTGCCTACACTCGAGGCCCGGGTTTGATCGGAGCGTTAATGGTAGGCGCGAGTCTTGCGCGTGGCTTGGCTTGGGGGTTAGATAAACCTGTGCTCGGTGTTCATCACATGGAAGGACATTTATTGGTGCCGATGCTTTCAGATGATAAGCCAGAGTTTCCGTTTGTGGGATTACTGGTGTCTGGTGGCCATACTATGCTGGTGGATGTACGGGCTGTTGGCGATTATCGTATTCTGGGTGAGTCTCTTGATGACGCCGTTGGCGAGGCGTTTGATAAGACTGCAAAGCTAATGGGCCTGCCTTATCCGGGCGGCCCTGAACTGGCGGCTCTGGCAGATCAAGTTAGTGAGTCGCGTTTTGTATTTCCACGTCCGATGAT
>CAWVZP010000027.1:0-21622 GCA_963934675.1 uncultured Gammaproteobacteria bacterium
TTAGCCGTAAATGTCACTTGGAATGAAAAATCCCCACCATCTATTTCTCTTGCTTGGCAGGCTGACTGCCATATACCGTCAATACTGGTAAGCGCTGTTTTTGTTGTTGCTGCTGCTGGTGTTGTAGAGCTGCTACTACATCCAGTCAGAAACAAAATGGTAGAGCATAATAACGTGCCTGTTAAAAATTTCATACATAACCCTTATAGTCAATTAAAAAATAAAATGTATTAATTAGAATTTTCTTTAATTCCGATCAATATTATACATCGGAATCTTACGGGGACAAATTTTTCTAACTTAAGTTGCCTAAAATTTATTTTGGATTCTTGAACACATAAAGGGGCAATTATTGATAAAACCCCTTTAATATTTATCTCAGTTATAGCTCTTAATGATGGTGTTGGGCTTCCTTCGTCACCGACAACATATTGAAGGAGAGGGACTCTTAAAAATCACCTAATCTACAAATGGGTAAAATCGTTATTTTCAAAAAATACACAACAAATTGTGATTTAAATGGTAGATAGCCTAAAAATCTTTCTAGATATAGCTGTTCGTGAACGCTTGAAGCGCCATCATTATTGATTGGTTATTGCAAGTCAGGCCGTCTTTCACTGGTTGCCTTGTGTTTGTGTCAAGGCACGTTTCACGATCTACCCTTATTAGTTAAGCTAATTTCAACAGCGAAGGCATGATGAGCAGGAGTCGCCGTCAGCTGTGACCTACTTGGCAATGCTACTAAACAAACAATAAGGAGTTAATCTTAATAAACGACTGGATTATGTTTTATTGAGCGTTTTTCGAAAGGCGCTTCGCTTTTCCGGGCTACGAAGACTAATTTGCGTAAAGCGTTTTTTTGATGGAGCGGGCATCAGCCTACCCTGCATATCGAAAGTGTGCCAAAGAATGGTTGGTAGTGATTACAAAATAGAATATCGTGGATCCTTATTTTAGGCCGATAAGCGACTCGTGCGGAATCGCTTCGCTTTCCATACCGCTGGGGGTTGTGAGTCATCAAGTCAGGATGGGTTATGAACAATATTTTTAGTTTTTTAATGGAGCTAGATAAACTTAAAAGCGTGATGCGTCGATCATATATATTCGATCAGACGCGAAACGAAAATTCTGCTGAACATAGTTGGCATCTTGCTTTAGGCATCATAACGCTTAAAGAGGAGTTTGATGTTGAAATCGATATTGTCAAAACTATTAAAATGGCATTGGTCCATGATATTTGTGAAATAGGGGCAGGTGATATCTCTATTTTCGATCCGGAAAGGTTAAAAAAAGAGGCCGAGGAGCGAAAGTATGTTGATCAATTATCTGTCGTTCCCGTGAAATTTGCGGCTGAAATAAAACACCTTTGGGAAGAGTATGAAGAACAATTTACCAAGGAAAGTCGGTGGGTTAAGGTTGTCGATCGACTTCTACCTTTTATGATGAGTTTGAATACTGAGGGAAGAGCTTGGAAGGAACAGGGTATTACTAAAAGCCAAGTCATACAAATCAATGAAGTAGTCAAGTTAGAGGCGCCCGAGATTTATGATTGGATGCTCGACCAAATTCAGATAGCGGTAAATCAAAAATGGTTAATCGATTCATAACGAATCAATGTGACTAAAAGTCCACCATTTGGCCAATGCCTGTCCACTAGTTGCCTTTAACAAATTTCGGTTTTATGTGCCGTAATCTTAGCGGAGTTGAGCGATTAGTATTGAACCATCTTGTTGCTTATAAACAATTCGATGATCATCGTTTATAATTTAGTACTCTTTATCTGTTGTTTGTCAGTAAAGATATTGTTTCTAGGCTTTAGTTGAAAAAGTTAGCTTTATTCAAAAAGCTCTTTTTCTGAGCCATTTCCAGCTTCCAATTCGGCAATGGATTCTAAAAGATCTCTAGCACTTGCTGGTGATCTAAGTAAATATGTAGTTTCTTGCATTGCGTTGTAGTCTTCTAAGGACATCATCACAACAGAATCTTGACTTTTACGAGTAATGATAATTGGTTTGTGGTCATTACAAACATGGGGCATTGTTTTTGCTAAATTAGCTCTAGCTGCTGTTTAGCTTATTGCGTTCATATGACATTCTAAAGCGCTTATGCACGTTAATTTGTACAAACTAGCGAAATGACACAAAACAAGTAATTCAAACGGACTAAATACAGTTGGTTGTTGCAATATGGAAATGAAAACAGTTAAAGGTTCGTGTCACTGCCAAGCCGTAAAGTTTGAAATTGATACAAACTTCGAAGAGTTAACCACTTGTGATTGCTCAATATGTCTTCGAAAAAATGCGCTAATGGTGAAGGTACACGACAGTGCGATGCGGCTTTTGTCCGGCAAAGATACTTTATCAACTTATACTTTTCACACCCATACAGCGCAGCATTACTTTTGTAGTATTTGTGGCATATATCCGTTTCATCGAAAACGAGTTACCCCTGATTACTTTGGTGTTAACGTATATTGCCTTGATCAATTTGATCCTGCTGGCATTCCTATACGAGCCACTATCGGCAAGGGCGTGGCATAGCGTTTTACTAAAGGTACCAAGCCCATAATAAAGCAACGTCACCGTTTTTCAGCATGATTGCCAGAGCCTGTTGTCGGTTTATTCAGCTACTAGTTTAGTAACCTTTCTTTAGGCAATCTATACCTGTGATGATTGAAAAGACGGGCGCTAGTTCGACGCAACTTTGCGAACACTTAAGATGACATGTGATTAGATTGAGTTCTACTTACACCAGATAATTAATCTTTTCGATTTATTATGCAGTTGCATCATGCAGGTTAAATATCCAGGCAATTGTTATTAGGTCACCTAAAAAAGCTAGAGAGAAAGCGTGACAATATAGTGTATCTGGCTAAGCTCACTCTAAAAACAAGCGATTATAATAAAACATGGAGCTTATGCCCCAACCTAATAACAGCGATTGAATGCGTGTAGTTGGTGTTTATTGAGCCGACTGTGGTAACAGAATGATGGGGAATCCGCTTAATTTGGATGATATTAAGGTGCTTTGTTTGACCGCTAGCCAACTGTTTTTTGTTATGTCCTAGCATCCGTATTACTTTGTTGTGCGTATAGTCTTTCTATGAATATTGAAACTAAAGAAAGCTCTTTGCTAGCTGAGTTCCTGCACACCCACCCTAAGGTCTTGGTATTAACTGGTGCGGGTATCAGCCAGGCATCAGGCATACCCACCTATCGTGACAACACCGGGAAATGGTTATCCCACACGCCGATTCAGGAGCACGATTTCTTAACTAAAGCACATATGCGCCAACGTTACTGGGTTCGATCCTACTATGGCTGGCCTTTAATGCGTGACGCTAGACCCAATATAGCTCACTTGGCACTTGCTGAGATGGAGCGGCGGGGACAAGTTGAGCTGCTTATTACGCAAAATGTAGACAGGCTGCACCAACATGCCGGCAGCGACAATGTGGTCGACTTGCATGGACGAGTTGATCAGGTGCGCTGTCTGGGTTGCGGCACTATTGATACTCGTAGCAATATACAAAATAGATTGGGCGACGAGAATAATCTTCCGGAGCAGATTTCACAAACCCCGCGTCCCGATGGTGATATGGAAGTTCCCGAATCACTCATTTCTACACTTACCCCTCCAACCTGTAAAAGCTGCAACGGCAACCTAATGCCAAACGTTGTTTTTTTTGGTGGGAGCGTGCCGCGTAAAACCATACAACGTTGTATGAGCGCGTTAGAAAATGCTGATGCTCTGCTGGTGCTTGGAAGCTCGCTATCGGTTCTATCAGGGTTTCGATTCTGCCGGCATGCGCAAAAAATCGGCAAACCACTCGCTATTGTGACCCCCGGAGCAACGCGGGCCGATAATTTGGCCCAGTTACGGCTTTATTCTGACGCTGGCCCGCTGCTGGAAAACGTCATCAGCTGATCAACAGAGCACCGTTTTACCACTAAGAGAGCCTGAGTATCATTGTTGCTGTTAATCTTTAGGGTAAATAAATTTTAGCCTTTTGCTTTTCAGGTCACTTTATTGTTTCTGAGCGTTAGTTGAACGGCAGAGTGAGTAATAAAAGTCCTGGCAGTATCTTGTTGATCTATTTCATTGTACAAACCGACGTTAAGAAAAATAATGATGATCATTGGCGGGATACTTTGTTATTCGAAACTTGCCAGAAGGCGCTTCGCTTTTCCGGCTTACGCTATTATTGCTCCATTTATTACTGGAAGCCGGAGGGCGATCAGCCTGCCACTATATTTAATTTTCGTATAACGAGCCCGTGCTTGTGGCTAGAAAGTCATCAAGCGCTATGTCTTCCTGTTTGATAAAGCCCTGCTGGGGCAATTTGCCATCGCGCACCATTTCGATGATCGCGACCACAGAAGCTGAAGTCGTCCACGAAATGGCTGTTCTATGCTTACCTGCAATTTCTATGGGTCTATAAGCCCTTACAAATTCTTTACGTGCTGGGCGAGAATCACTCACGCCTTCCGCTGCGACATGGACATAAACCACGTCATCATCCACGGGTGGTTTAGCATGAACTAAAATTTGTCCTGCTTCTTCACGTCTATCTCGCATTAGTAGTTCGTGAAAAAAGAAGTTCATTAAGTCCATATGGCCGGGATAGCGCATGGTTTTGTAATCGATGTTGGCTACTTTGCCATGGTAAGTGTCACACATGGTTGCGAGTCCACCTGATGTGGTGAATGCTTCAAGTTTCATGCCGTCGATGTAAATCGTCTCTAACCATTCCATTGGTGAAACCCATTTTCGTTTACCATCTTCGATCACTTCACAGTCATTCAAGTATTCATTGACGACGCCTTCGGCTGACCAGTTAAACGAATAGCCCAATAGCCCCGTTGGGTGTTGCGGCAGTGCGCCAACACGCATTCGACAAGATCGACATTCACTGAGTTGGGCTATTAAGCTGGCGCCAACGATACCGATAAAACCAGGGGCCAGGCCGCATTGCGGTGCCATCACGCCAGGTGATGTTTTGCCTAGCTCGATGATGGCGTTGGTGGTTGCGACATCTTCGGTTAAATCGAAATAGTGAATACCCGTATCATGGGCTAATTGTGATATTGCAATATTGAGGTGAAACGGTAGACAAGACAGAACGGCATCAATTTTTTCGAACTCGGTGCGCATGCTTTCGACTGAACTGAGGTCTACCACTTTGGTTTCAAAATTAAAGTCTTCATTCGCTTCGCGCATGTCGAAGCCAAACACCTGAAATTTGGCATCGTGCAATAGTTGGGCTGCCAATGCGCCTACCTTGCCTAGTCCGAGTACTGCAATTTTTTTCATGGTTTTATCTCTCTTCAACAGTGACGATTTCAATAAGGCTCAAGGGTATTTCTAAAAGTAGTGATTTTTTCATGAGCGTACCAACAGTCGGAACTTCTAAGCGAGAAAGTACCGCGTGAAGAGCCTGAGTGTAATTCAGTACAAGAGGACTGGGCTGGCGCACCAGCAAGGGGCTTATGTACAGGCTGTTGGTTTGGCCTCGTGAGCCGCAATTATGGGAAAAATGCATTTTTAGAGACACCTTTTAAATGACGATCGCGCGTTGTTCATCTATTCCCATAGACAGTAAAAATGGTTGCTCAGCCTGACGGTCGATAAAGTCCTGTTTACTACGAATGCCCTGCCATTTTTCTGCGATCAAACATTGTGCAATAGCGCCGCCCAAAGTTTGGCCTGGTCCAAGGACGATAATGTTGTCTGGCGCAAACTCACGCAGACTCGATCTCACCGATGCCAGAAAATCAAAAGGTGTTACCACCTGCTGTTCGAGCGTGTAATCCCACAAGTCAGCTTGATTAGACGCTTGTGGTTGCCAGATATGTCCGCGACCATCGATCAGTGGTAACGTCGGCTGTCGAAATAAATGGGGTGGCAATTGCTGTTTAGCAATGACCGAAATAGGTTGCTGAAGTGGCGAGTGAAATGCGGCGTGATTATGCAATCGCATCGGAAACCGATCCTGTATTGGCTCTAGTGATTGCTCGCATGTCTTAAGCGCTTTCTCCGTACCCGCAAATACAATCATGCCGCCTAAGTGGATCGATAAATACAAATCGGGAATACGATGGGTTAATGCCATTAGTTGATCCCGCTTGTCAGGTATCTCAACCCAGTTTTCATCGACATAGGGATATAACAGTTGGCCGCCAATGAGTGCATCCTGCATTAACGTGCCCATCGTATTCACCACTTCAAAACCTCGGTGAGTGTCGAGTGCGCCAGCACAGGCGAGGGCGATATACCAGCCCATAGAATTACCTGCTACACCGACAAGGTCAAAATTTTCTCGATTGATCGATAAGAAGTCTGCATAGGCGCAGGCATAAATTAGCGAAGAAGCATTATCGCCTCGGGTCAAACGGCTTGTTGAATAGGTAGCAGCGCTATCCAGTTCAGTTAGCGATGGTTGTCCCAGTGCTTCTCGACGAGTGTCAAATTCAGACAGCATTACCTGCTGTTTTTGATGGTTTTTGGCCAGGTAGCCCAACTCTTGTCGGTTATAGGTGCCACGCCCTGGGCAGATAACCAGTGCTGATTGTGGTTTCATCGGTTACGCCTCAACCTGAGTTTGGTTTCTATTAAGTAATTCACTATTAACTAAAGCTAAAGCGGCATTAACGATGTCATCTCGGCTTGGCATTGTCACGCCATAAGCCGGACCGGTTGCAATAAAGGAGTCCTTTGCGGCTAGGCGTGCTGGAAACTGTTTTGTTTTTTCAGCGAATAAAGTCATTAGTGCTTCGCTTTGTGATCCGGTGCTACGGCATTCATCCACTATCAAAACATGTTTACAGTCAGCAGTGGCTTCGATGATGGCGGTTTCTGCCAAAGGAGCAATCCATCGACTATCGATTACTCGGCAAGCAATGCCATGCGTTTCAAGGAGTATTTTTGCGGCTTGAGCTGACAGGTAAAATCCATTCGCATAACTAACAATGGCTAAATCCTTGCCGTCACCTCTGACGCCAACTGAATCAACAGTGAGAGCAGGTTGGTTACCGACAATCGGGTATTGGTGAGTCCACAAACCATCGTCAGGCTGATGTAGGTCTCGCGTCATATACAAGGCGATCGGTTCTACAAAAACCACTACTCGTTGCTCTTCCCGAGCGAGGCGTATCGATTCTCGTAACATTAACACCGCGTCATGACCATTTGATGGGCAGGCGATGACGATACCTGGAATATCGCGTAATACGGCCAGAGAGTTATCGTTGTGAAAATGACCACCAAAGCCACGTTGATACCCCAACCCGGCGACGCGGATCACCATCGGGTTGCAAAATTGTCCATTCGAAAAGAATGGCAGAGTCGCTGCCTCGCCGCGTAACTGGTCTTCGGCATTGTGCAAATAAGCCAAAAATTGAATTTCTGCAATCGGTACAAATCCGTTATGGGCCATGCCAATCGCTAATCCCAATATTGATTGTTCATCGAGTAGTGTGTCGCTGACTCGGCTAACCCCGAAGCGCTTTTGTAAGTGCTGAGTGACACCATAGACACCGCCTTTGCGGCCCACATCTTCACCAGCTAGCACGACCTCTTTATGATCCATCATTAAGTCAGTCAATGCGAAGTTGATCATTTTCGCCATGTGTTGTGGCTTGTCGAGTGCTTGAGTGTCTGCCGTCCCAAAAGTCGACTGTCTTTGCTCTTTGGATGCGCGTACGACTGGCTCGCAGCGACGCTTAGGTGGCACAATACTGGCCATTACCTGTTCGGCCGTTTGCAGACGAGGTAACTTGATGATTTGTTCGGCGGCACGCTCAACACGGTCACCGATACGGTTATATATCGAGATAACTTCGGAGGCACTCAAACCGGCAGACTCGATTAAAATTTTCGCGCTATACAGTAAAGGATCATGAGCTTCGGCATTTTCAATGTGTTCATTAGATAGATAACTAGTTTGCACATCTGGCCCAGCGTGACCATATAGACGCACGCAAGACATATGCAAAAAAGCAGGTTGGCGAGTTCGTCTGACCCAATCGGCTACTTTTTTGGCGGTTGCGTAAGTATCTACAATATCCAGTCCATTACATTTGAAATACTCAAGGCCGGGCCGATTTGACATAGTGGCTTCAACCCAGCCGACAGGCGTTTTGACCGATATGCCGATGCCATTGTCTTCGCAGATGAAAACTAGTGGCAATGGAATGCCTTGAAATGCATTCCAGCAAGTTGTATTGAATGCGGCTTGCGACGAAGCATGATTAAGCGACGCATCACCAAAGCTGCAAAGCACTATTGCATCATCAGCTAAAGCTTGATGTTCTGGCTTAATTCGTTTTGCCATGCCCACCGAATAAGCGGTACCAACAGCCTTGGGTAAATGAGACGCGATGGTGCTAGTCTGAGGTGGAATGGTCAAAGCCTTCGATCCGAGCACCTTGTGTCGCCCACCAGAAATAGGGTCTGATATTGCGGTCGAGAAGCTTAACAGCATATCCCAAAGGGGAGTTTGGCCGGGTACTTGTGCGGCACGAGCAATCTGAAATGCCGCATCGCGATAATGCAAAAAAGCCATGTCACCAGGCCGAAAAGCGCTTGCAATTGCAGCACTACCCTCATGTCCAGAAGAGCCGATGGTATAGAAACCCTGGCCTTGTGCCTGCATCTTGCGTGACTTGCGGTCAAGCTGACGACTCAAGGCCTGAGAGTAAAAGAGGCTGACCAACTGTTCGTTAGTCAGCCCCGCTTCAGCCAGCGATAAATCACTGGTCTTGAAGCCAAGGTCCTGCTCGGCGACGCGACGCAGGAAGTTTTCATGAACAATATCGGCACGATCCATACTAGTGATTACTACCTGTTGTGCTTAGAAAAAAGCCTGCAAGCCAGTTTGCGCGCGCCCAAGAATTAAGGCATGCACGTCGTGAGTCCCTTCATAGGTATTCACCGTTTCCAAATTCAGCATATGGCGCATAACATGATAATCTTCATGAATGCCGTTGCCACCATGCATATCCCGAGCATGGCGCGCAATTTCCAGCGCTTTGCCGCAATTATTACGTTTCATCATTGAAATCATTTCTGGCGCCATCTGACCGTCATCGAATAGACGACCGAGGCGAAGTGAACCCTGCAAGCCGAGTGAAATGTCGGTTTGCATATCGACCAACTTTTTCTGGAAGAGTTGAGTTTGTGCCAAGGGTCGACCGAACTGTTTGCGGTCGAGACCGTACTGTCTAGCGGCGAACCAACAACTTTCAGCCGCGCCCAGCACGCCCCAGGAAATGCCATAGCGCGCCCGATTAAGGCAACTAAATGGGCCCTTAAGACCTTCAACATTGGGTAGCAAAGCGTCTTCGCCGACTTCGATATTACTCATCACAATCTCACCGGTTATTGAAGCTCGTAAGCTCAGTTTGCCCTCAATCTTAGGTGTGGATAATCCTGACATGCCTTTTTCGAGAATGAAGCCGCGAATCTTATTATCATGTGCTTTGGACTTTGCCCAGACTACAAATACATCCGCAATAGGACTATTTGAAATCCACATCTTTGCACCATTCAAGCGGTAACCATTGGCTGTCTTCTCAGCTTTGGTGCTCATGCTGGCGGGGTCAGAACCCGAGTCAGGTTCAGTTAAACCGAAGCAGCCGATGAACTCGCCACTGGCAAGTTTTGGCAGGTACTTTTGTTTTTGCTGCTCTGAACCAAACGCGTGGATAGGGTACATAACCAGCGACGATTGCACTGACATCATCGAGCGATATCCCGAATCGACGCGTTCAATTTCACGGGCAATTAAGCCGTAAGAAACGTAGTTTGCGCCAATGCCGCCATACACCTCAGGGACAGTGACACCAAGTAAACCCATCTCACCCATTTCTTTAAATATAGCAACATCAGTGGTTTCGTTTCGAAAGGCCTCGATTACGCGCGGGAGTAGTTTTTCCTGTGCAAATTCGTGGGTGGCATCACGCAGCATGCGCTCATCATCAGTGAGTTGCTGATCGATTAGAAAAGGATCATCCCAGACAAAGTCAGCTGAAGTATTGTTTGATTTTTGATTCATTATGTCGCTCGTCTAAATTAGGCTGTACGAAATGGTTATCTATTTTACGGCATTGTTATTTAAAGAGTTTGTCGACTTAAGAAAACTCTATTGTAGAAGGATAATGCATTCCTTAATTTCATACTATAATTGTAATTAGTCAGTATATTGACTTGAAAATCGATTAATATTGATATTCTCACATATTAATATGCATAAACGGAATGATAGATTCAAAAAGGTTCTTGCCATCGACCCGTCAGTTACTCGCATTCGAATCGGTTGCACGGCATCAAAGTGTTACGGCGGCAGCGCAGGAGCTCTCATTGACCCAAAGCGCTGTCAGTCGACAATTGCAAAAACTCGAAGCGCAGATAGATATTGCCTTGTTTGACCGGAAAAGAAAGCGGGTGAAACTAACCGCCGCAGGCGAAATCTATCTCGAAGAAATTCAGGCTGCACTAAAACAAATTGCTAACGTTACGCTCCGACTCAAGTCTAACCCGGAGGGTGGCAGTCTTAATCTCGCCATCTTGCCCACCTTTGGCACCCGTTGGCTCGCCTCACGATTGAATGATTTTCTGAAGAAGAATTCTGGCGTGACCATTAATCTCAGCACGCGCTTGGTTCCTTTCAATTTTGATAGCGAGGCGATGGATGCCGCCATATATTTTGGCTCACCTGCGTTATGGCCTGAGTGTGAGTATCAAAAAATTATGGATGAAGCGATACTGCCGGCCTGTGCCCCCATCTTATTGGCGTCAATGCCAATCACAACCCCAGCAGACTTGCTCAAGTTGCCCTTGTTGCACCTGCAAACAAGGCCGAACGCATGGCAACAATGGATGAAGGCTCATCAAGTGGAATCGTCCAATCTGACAGGCATGTTTTTCGATCAATTTGCGATGATGAGTAATGCTGCTACGCAGGGCGTGGGTGTGGCGCTATTGCCTCAGTTCTTAATCGAATCGGAGTTACTCGAAGGTCAGTTAGTCTCTGCCTACGGCGATGCGGCGAGTAGTCAGGGCAGTTATTATTTGGTTTGGCCAAAGCAAAAAAACCACTATAGGCCTTTAATTCGGTTCAGAACTTGGTTAGCGAGTCAGACTGATAAATCTGTTTAAAAAGAAGGTTAAATTAAAGCTGAGGTGAAAAAAAGAGCGGCTAATTGCCGCTCTTAATTACAACTTAATGTTTCAGGTATCGATTAAGCTTTTTTCCACCAACGCTTAACGAAGTGTCCACCGTCCATTTCCCAGCCACCGCCAATCTGTGGGCCAATGCCAATCGTATTCGAAGTAGCCGCAACATCACTACCGAAAGCAGGTACCAAGGTACCGCCATCTTTGCTGATAAGATGCTGTACTTCTTTATACATCCCTTTACGTTTGACCTGGTCCAGTTCACCGCGAGCTTTAATAACCAGCTCATCAACGCGAGGAATGTTGATTTGGGTATCATTCCAAGGTGAATCAGACAGGTAAGCAATTGAAAGAATCATGTCCTCCACGGGTCGAGGACCCCAATAGCAAGAACAGAATGGTTTTTTATTCCAGACATTAGCCCAGTAACCATCTTGTGGCTCTCTAACTATACTTGGCTTCAGGCCAATCTTTTTCCAGCTCTCAGCAAATAGTTGTGAAGCGTCCATTGCACCACCATAAGCCGTATCTGAAGAACTCATTTCGAATTTAGCGCCATCCATTCCTGCTTTTTTCAGGTGGTATTTAGCTTTATCGAGATCGTAAGGCACCGATAGCTCGCTATCATAACTGCCCATCTGCGGTCCTATTGGCTGGTCGTTACCGACAGAACCATAGCCAAATAATACTTTATCGACAAACGCCTGACGCGGCAACGATAGCTTAAGTGCCGTGCGGAAATCATTATTGTCATAAGGTGCACCTTTGGTACGCATTGGATTAGTGAATGCGAGGTTACTGGCCACATCAACAATATTAACGCTCTTGACGCGCTTCAATAGATGAATTGTTTTTAATGAGGGACGATTAATGACCTCTACCGTACCAGAGGTTAAGGCGCTTTGTCGGGCAGTGTCATCATTAATAGCGATAATTTCAGCTGAGTCAAAGTGTCCCAGTTCATTACCTTGCCAAGCATTTGGGTTTTTCTCTAAAACGGTTCTAACACCCGGATTATATTCTTTCAGCAAATAACAACCGGTACCGTGTGTTGATAGTAAATCAGCCACACCATTTTCCGATGGAACTACGCTGAAGTGATAATCGGTAAATAGGAATGGAAGGTCTGCATTGCCGTCTGTCAAGGTAATAACCATGGTATTACCATCTGCCTTAACATCACTGATGCCAGAAAAAACACCTTTTGCTGCGGACTTTGAATCTTCACCACGGTGCACATTAACTGAAGCAATAACATCTTCTATAGTTAATGATTTACCATTTGAAAATACAACGCCCTGACGAATTTTAAAACGCCATGTCTTAGCATCAGAAGATGCTTCCCAGCTTTCAGCCAGGTTAGGTGTTGGTTTGCCGTCTACACCAACGTCAACAATGCTATCGCGAATTGATCGACCGATGACGATCATGGTGGTGGCAACCCATTGAGTTGAATCTAGGTTATCGATTGTGTTGGCGTCGTTCAGGCCAGCGATTAGATGGCCTCCGCGAACAGGGCCTGCCGCCATCGCTCTATTTGACCATAGGCTTGAGCCCATGGCAGCGGTTAATCCTAGGGCAGTGGCAAAGGATAAAAAGTCACGTCGAGAAACTCGATCGTCTTTGAGTAGTTGCTGGATACCAGTATCAACATTGATAATGTTTTTTACACTTTTATTGTCTGTTTTCATGAATTCCTCAATCATGTAGTTATAAGAATCAAGCTGATAAAGCCTCGATAAATCAATTTATACCATAACTGTAGGTGTTAAGTCGCGCAAAACATGGATGCCTTATTGGTGCTTTGGTGCGGGCGATAACGCCCAAAATTAATTCACTAGGCTTTTATTATTGACATACCATTCTGGGTGGTATCATTTTGCATGCCGATTGGTATGAGCTGTACTGTGAAAAATTTGATTGCAAAAAATGTGTACTGGTGGCTTCCACTTGATGATTGAATGAGGTGAATAGTGGTTCTATTCAACGAATTGGATCGAGAAATTTGGCCAAAATGGCTTTTCCGCAGTAAATTTATCCTAAGTCCGACAGGCTCTTAGACTATACCGTGGTTGATGAAGTGATTGCTGAGCGCATTCATTTGACTTTTATTAAACCACTGCAGTTTTTCGAAAACCCAGTGAATGATATTATTGAGTTGATTCGTCGGTCGGGTAGTGACCTTTCTATTGCTGATATTAAGCTAGTTTGTTCATTAACTAATTTGGCTCAGGCAATGGCACCCATCGATGAAGGGTTCCGAACCCGTCGGGTTAAAATTTATGAACAATGGTGTCAGGCAATAGTCATAGCAATGGTCGGAACGAAGCAAGTGAATTAAATTATCGACGCAGTTGGTCCTGATCAATTGGCAGTCACTCTGGTAGCCATTATGGAAGGCGCTCTGAACGCAACTAAGGTTGCCAAAAGTCTGGATAAATTGCTGCTATTGACTAGGGGGTTGATTCAGTATTTAGAATTAATTCGAAAATAGGGACACTTAAAACTAAAAATGCTTAAAACCAGAATAGTGCAAAGGTTAATGAAAAAATGATGGCAAAAAGTTACGCAGAATTTATTATCCGGCACAAGATATCCGCCGTTATTCTTAGTCTGATAATGATTGGGGCGATGGGTACAGGTGTCCAGCACTTGACGTTTACAAATGATTATCAAGTGTTTTTCGGGGAGAACAACCCTCAACTGCTCGCCTTTGAAAACATTCAGGATACCTACTCCAAAAACGATAATGTCATGCTTTTATTGGTGCCAGAGTCAGGCAAAGTATTTACCAATGAAACCCTTGAGGCCGTTGCCTGGTTGACCGAGCGAGCATGGCAAACACCCTACTCATCTCGTGTTGAATCGCTGACTAATTTTCAGCACACGTCAGCCGAAGGGGACGATTTGTTAGTAGAAGATCTGGCGTTGGAACCCGGTGACATGAGCGACCAAGCGTTGACGAAAATTAAAATGATTGCATTGAATGAACCCGTGTTGGCTAATCGGTTGATTTCAGCACAAGCCCACGTCACTGGCGTTAATGTTAATGTCGAACTGCCCGGCATTAATCCCATCGTTGAAAACCCCGAAGTCGTTAGTTTTATTCGAGATTTACGGCTTGAGTTTGAAGCTAAATACCCCAGTATCGATGTCAGGCTAACGGGCATTATCATGATGAATCAGGCTTTTCCTGAAGCCAGCCTGTATGATATGACGACCCTGTTCCCACTCATGTTGCTGATTTTTATCATCATCTTATTCTTTTGGGTGAAGGGACTTGCGGGCACATTGACCACCTTTGTTATTATTGTTTTTTCGATTGTGGGTGCGATGGGAATGGCGGGTTGGTTCGGTATTGCATTAACCCCACCGTCATTTGCTGCGATCATGATTATCCCTACGATGGCAATTGCTGATAGCGTTCATATTTTGATGAACTACGTAGTGGCAATGCGCCATGGTGAAAATAAGCATGACGCTATGGTCGATAGTGTTCGGATTAATTTACAGCCTATTTTTCTGACCAGCGTGACTACGGCCATCGGATTTTTGAGTATGAACTTTTCAGATGCTCCGCCGTTTCACGATTTGGGCAATATTGTCGCGATGGGTGTTTTGGTCGCCTTCGTTTTAAGCGTTACCTTTCTGCCCGCGATTATGATGATCTTACCCGGACAACAAAAATTAGAAGAAACATCATCGAGCAAAATGATGACGCAATTTGCCGAGTTTGTCATCGCAAACAGAAAACGCTTACTCATTGGCATGGGGCTGGCGAGTCTGGTGATTATATCGTTCGTACCCAAAAACGAATTAAACGATGACTTTGTGAAGTATTTTAGTGATCGTATTGAATTCAGACGCGATGCCGATTTTGCCTCTCAAAATTTGAGTGGTCTATACCTGATCGACTATTCTCTCGATTCAGGCGAAAGCGGTGGTGTGAGTAATCCAAAATTCCAGCAAAACGTCGAAAAATTTGCCATCTGGTATCGCCAGCAACCTGAAGTCATTCATGTCAATGTTGTATCGGATACTTTTAAACGCCTCAATAAAAGTATGCATGGCGATGACCCGTCCTGGTATAAATTGCCTGGCCAACGTGATCTGGCCGCGCAATATCTGTTGCTTTATGAAATGTCTCTGCCTTACGGGCTCGACTTAACCAATCAAATTAATCTGGATAAGTCGGCCACACGGATGACCGTCATGTTGAATAATATGACGACTAAAACCGTATTGGCACTAGAAGCAGGGGCGCAGCAATGGTTGATAAACAACGTCCAAAACAGTATGCATACCGATGGTGCCAGTCCTACCATTATGTTTAGCCATATAGGTGAGCGAAACATCAAGAGCATGTTGATTGGCACTACCATCGCATTGCTGTTGATTTCACTCATTTTAATATTTGCGTTGCGATCGGTTAAAATTGGATTGCTTAGTTTAGTTCCCAACCTAGTGCCAGCCGCACTGGCGTTTGGATTGTGGGGAATGACGGTTGGACAAATCGGGCTGGCGCTATCAATAGTCACAGGTATGACGCTCGGTATCGTGGTTGATGATACGGTGCACTTCCTGAGTAAATACCTTCGCGCAAGGCGTGAGAAAGGTCTTAATAGTCAAGATGCGGTGCGTTACGCTTTTAAAACTGTAGGGCTAGCTCTGGTAGTGACATCGCTGGTGTTGATTGGCGGTTTTTTTGTTTTGACCTTCTCTGCCTTTCAATTAAATGCAAATATGGCATTGATGACCGCCGTCACTATTTTCTTTGCAATTATCGCCGATTTTTTATTACTGCCCCCACTGTTAATGGCTATCGATGCCAAGGAAGAAAACAATGCATAATTTTAGAGTGGCCGTTAAAACTGTCGCCTTACCTTTTGCGGCAATTGCGCTACTAGTCATCGCCTTGGTGCCTCTAGCACAGGCGCAAACAACGGCAGAAAAAGGCCTCGAGATAGCCGAGGCAGCTCAGGCTTTTGACGAAGGTTTCGTTGATTTCACTGCCAATATGAATATGATTTTGAAAACAAAACAAGGCGATACTTCGACCCGAATTATCCGTATCAAAACCTTAGAAGTCGAAAATGATGGTGATAAAAGCTTGTCAATATTTGATGAGCCAGCGGATGTTAAAGGCACTGCAATGTTGACCTATACGCACGGCTTAGAGCCAGATGACCAGTGGTTATATTTACCTGCGCTTAAAAAAGTGAAACGTATTAATTCGCGCAACAAATCGGGTCCATTTATGGGGAGTACGTTTGCATTTGAAGATTTAGGCTCTCAGGAAGTAGAAAAGTATCGTTATCAATACTTAAAGCAAGAAAGTTGTGGTGATTGGACTTGTTATGTCATTGAACGTACCCCGGCCTACGAAAAATCAGGCTATACCAAACAGATTGCGTGGATAGATACGCAAGCTTATCGACTCGCAAAAGTTGAATTTTATGACCGCAAAAAAAGCCTCCTTAAAACACTTGAAGCGAGTGAATTTAAGCTTTATATCGGCAAGCACTGGCGGCCTGGCAAAATGAATATGGTGAATCATCAAAATGGTAAGAGCACTGTCCTCGAATGGACTAACTACCAGTTCAAAACCGGATTGTCGGATCGTGATTTTCGCGCTCAATCACTTAAGCGCTTAAAATAGGTTACGGGCTAGAAATAAATGATGAGGAAATTTCTTTTTGCCCCGATATTAGGTGGTTCATTACTCGTTTGCTCAACGCTAGCGGGTGCTGCCGAGTTCTCCGGAAATATTGCTGCAGAGGCCCTTTTTTTTGGTCAATCAGCCAGTAGTCCTGAACAACTGGATAGCAACTTGACGTTGTCGTTTGAGCCGCAATGGACCGGTGATTGGGGTGACGGCGATAACAGTTGGAGTAGCAAACTATTTCTACGTGCCGATGACAGAGATAGCGAGCGCAACCATGTCGACCTGCGGGAGCTTTACTGGTTACATTTGAATGGCGATAGTGAATTGCGAGTGGGCATCAATACGTTATTTTGGGGTGTTACCGAGTCGCAGCATCTAGTCGATGTGGTCAATCAAGTGGATCAGGTGGAGGGTATTGATGGTGAAGATAAATTAGGTCAACCCATGATCCATCTCAAACATTACGAGGATTGGGGTGTGGTCGACCTACTGCTGCTACCCGGTTTTCGTGAACGTACATTTCAGTCTATTAATGGCCGCCCACGCACGTCACTGGTGGTCGATACCAATGCGGTGCAATACCAGTCGTCGGATGAACAGTCACATATTGACTATGCTTTTCGTTACTCGCAAATCTTTGATGACCTCGATCTAGGATTGACTTGGTTCAAGGGTACGAATAGGAATCCGATACTCACCCCAGCGGTAAAAAGCAATGGGTTAGCTATCTTAATTCCGACCTATAATCAAATGACTCAGCTCGGGTTGGATTTACAGTTAATGATTGAAGCCTGGACTTGGAAGCTCGAATTGATACATCGTGAAACCAACGGTAGTTCGTTCGAGGCGAGCACGATGGGTTTCGAATATACTTTTTACGGCGTGTTCGACAGCGATATTAATATCGGCACATTGGCTGAATATTCCTACGACAATCGCAGTCCTTCCGAGCGTGGCGTATTCGATCGAGATCTGCTGATCGGAGCTCGCCTTGCATTCAATGATGCACAAAGTACTGACATGCTGATTGGACTGGTCATCGATACCGAAAAGCAAAGTCGAACCTTCAGAATCGAAGGCAGCCGTCGCTTGGGTGATAGTTGGAAAGGCACCATTGAAGTGCAGGCATTTTCTAATATCGATAAAAGTGATGTGCTCACATTGTTTAGTCGTGACGATTACCTACTGTTGGAGCTGGCTCGATATTTTTAGCCGCTACGACCCCGGATAAATTTCTTAAACAGATGTTTTAAAATCACACTTAGCGTGTGATCGGTTCGTTGCTTACAGAAAACCAATAGCAAAAGGCAGGGTTAACGAATCGAATGTGGCTTTTTTACCTTGGGATCAATTCGTTGAAAAACATTTAAGGTAATAAAAATTCCTCTGGGTCAATGGTCAAGCCGGCACGCCTAAAAAAATCATTGCCCAGTTGTGACGTAGGGATATCTTGGCATTTTAAATTCGCGATTTGTTTAGCGCCTTTTTTAACCAAGGCACCCTCTTTAGTTCCCCAGCCTCTACCTATCGCGGTATAGACGACATGCTGATAGCGGCCGTTCATAAACCGTAAATAACCCCCACCGCCACCTGCGAACATCAGCGTATTGGCTAAAATGGTTTTCTTTTGGTTAGAATCCCTTGATGCCGGCAATATCAATTCCAGTGCACTTTTAGCACCGAAGCGATATTGCAGATAACCACTGGTCGGCGTTAGTTCTGCTGATGCACACACAGAAACGATTTTTTTGCCAAGTGAGCAAGAAAAAACAATCTGTTCCTGGTCGCTACAATGGGAATCGGCCGCATTAGCGTGAAATGCCATCAGATAGATTAGGGCAAGGAGGGCGCTTTTAATTACGCTGCTACTTATACGGGCTATCCAAAAGTAAAACCCATTGACTTCCGACTGGTTATTGACATCACCAACAGCGTGTCCAGTCGTTTTAACAGGTGGTTGTCGAATAAACGTCATCATTGCTGTTTAAACAAACAATGCATAGTAATGGTTGAAATGTTGGATACGGTCATCCAGACCATTAGTGCCACCATTCACTTTTTTGGTAATTTGGGTTACTACATCGTCGCTAGCGCCATTATCAGCGAAAGCATTGAGTCGACGAGAATTCCAAAACCAGGCGGCTGATAATAACGCGTATTGACTTGAAACTAGATCGGGATTGTTTACGATATCCTCGTCTACGGATTCATCAAGCTGACTGTAGTTATCCTTGCCGGTTAATTGAATAAAACCACGGCCCCTGTATTTATAGCCTTCTTTGCTGGCTTCATCACCATTGCCCATTCTGCTTGCGTAAACACGGGACGCAATTTTTTCTTGGTCTTTGGCATAGCTGACGGCTAAGTTGTCTGGGAAGTACTTTTTGAAAGTGGTTTTTAAGCCATCCACAGAATAGTTTAAATTTTCAACTGTTCGTGTAAAGCCAGCGCTTTCATGACTGCATTGTGCTAAAAAGTGAGCTAATCGCAAATCCGTATTAATGTCGAATTTAGCGGCGCAATCAGGAATTTGGTCGATAACTTCAGCAGGAATTAGGCTGGCTAACTTCGTAAAATCAAAACTTTCGAGTGACACCCCTTTTATAAATGCGACTGTTTGGCTGTTGGCATCAGAAGAGGCGCTAGAAAACATTTTCCCAAAAGTAATAATCCCTATAATGCCATCTGCGCTTAAACCGTTGGCTGTTTGCCAAGCCTTCACTGCTTTTTCAGTCCCTGGACCGAATATGCCATCAGCATTAATACCTAGTTTAGCCTGAACTTTATTTACATCATCGCCATTAGAGCCAACTTTTAGCAACATGATTAACCTTCTCCATAAAGTATAGTTTAAGGGTGGGCCGATGCAGAAAACCCATCAACACATCGACAACAAGCCTGATACCATTGCCAATAGGCGACAATAAATAAAGTATAAAAGACCTATCGGCTTATATCAATCGAGGTACTCAGAGAACCATGTAACTATTTCTGAGTGGTCATCCTTGCTCCGTCTTTTAAGTAGGCTCGGCTACTGGGTTATTCTCTGTCTCACAATTAAGCGCATAACGACTAAATTATTATCAGAACCAGAGGTTAAGGGGCAGTGTTCTGTTAGAGGAATTGCCATTGCCTCAGTAATTTCCACATCCGCTGATAAGAGCAATCAATAACAGATCTTAACGTTAGCTGACAAGAAGGTGGTTTCGATGTATCTTACATTGCTATAAATCTACATAGGATGTTTAGATATCGATGGTCAAGTCCTCTATCAAACGAAAATTAACAACAATATTGTATGCGGATATTGTTGGCTATAGTCGATTAACCCACCAGGATGAAGTTGGAACGCATCTGAGAGTTATGGACTTCCTCGACTATGCAAGTGAGGCCATCTCCAACGGAGGCGGAACAGTATTGCGATATACGGGTGATGCGATTCTTGCCGAGTTTTCAAGCGTCATTGCGGCTACCGATACAGCTGTAGCCGTGCAAAAAGACCTATCTACTCGCGACAGTGACAAATTAGAAAACGAAAAAGTGCAGATTCGAATAGGCCTTAATCTGGGTGAAGTGATGCTTGATCGGGGAGAGATCTATGGTGACGGTGTTAATCTGGCCGCTAGACTCGAGGCTGCAGCTCAGCCTGGTGGAATTTGTATCTCATCGTATGTTTACGAACAAATTGCCAACAAGGTTAATGTTAGTTTTGTTGATGGTGGTGAGGAGTCCTTTAAAAATATAGAAAAGCCAGTTCGTGTCTATTATTGGCATCCTGACAAAACAACACAAAAAACCTGTGTTGAATCTGATTTGAGTCGCTTAGACAAGCCCTCTATAGCGGTGCTGCCGTTTAAGAATTTAAGTGCAGATCCAGACCAAGAGTTTTTTGCCGACGGCATTACAGAAGACATCATTACTGAATTGTCGCGTGACAGGGATCTTTTTGTAATAGCGCGTCACTCGACCATGGCCTATAAGGGTCAATCGCCCAATGTCCGTGAGGTTGCTAAGAACTTAGGGGTGAAATATGTGTTAGAGGGTAGCATCAGAAGGTCTGGGAACCGGATTCGTTTGAATGCGCAATTAATCGAAGGCCAAACTAATCACCATATTTGGGCCGAAAAGTATGATCGGTCATTAGAAGATATTTTTGAGGTTCAAGATGATTTAACCAGTATCATAATTAACACACTGTTAGAAAAAATTAATTCAACCAGCTTTGAGAGAGCGTTACGTCGATCTCCACAAACGATGGCAGCTTATGATCACTATGTGCGAGGACTTGCCTGTCTCTACCAACTCAACAAAATCGACAATCAGAAAAGTTTATTAGAAGCCGGAAAGGCGCTTGAACTTGACCCGAATTACGCTCGTGGTCATATGTTACTGGCTATGACACGCCTTTACGGTTTGTGGTCTGGATGGGCAGACGAACCAGAGCAAGATCTGGCTCTGGCCCATCAGGGTGCACTTAAAGCGATAGCTTGTGACAAAACTGATTTCTGGGGGCATGCAATTCTAGCCTTTGCTGAACTTTTTCGGCAAAACCATGACCGCGCCGTTTCGGCGATAGATCGCGCCATTGAATTAAATCCAAATGGTGCAGACAGTCGTGCTATGCGGGCGGCAATCTATAATTTCATCGGTCGATCAGAGGAAGCATTAGAAGAGGTAATGATCGCAATCCGCCACAACCCTAATCACCCGCACTGGTATTTAATTGCACCAGGACGCGCGCTGTTTATGTTGAAGCGTTATGAAGAAGCAGTGCCCTTTCTG
>CAWVZP010000028.1:0-19330 GCA_963934675.1 uncultured Gammaproteobacteria bacterium
GGTCAAAAGTCTAGAGCTTCATAGTCTAGCGAACGACCCTGTAGCTATATTTTTATATCTCCGAAATGGACATTTTGGCTTTGAGGCTAACTTTCAAACCAATTCCCACCGCAAATGTTTGTTGGTATATTTGTTGGTATATTCAATAAGTTAGATTTATTAAATATTTTAAAAACAATTAGTTATGATCAATATTCGAGTTCTCTTCTGGGCACCAAATTCTTATACAGTAACATTTTATAAGCTACTAAATACTCAAAGCCCTATCCTTTAGTTCTCGAGTCATCCTCATAAATTAATAGTTCAGTTCCAGCGTACTTCGTGAAATAACGTTATCCTCGATAATTGCCTGTTATGTTACCAGTGATCGACTAATATAGATTGTACCGTTACGGAATAGGTTTATTACATTGTCACCTTTCTTTTTTGTCGTGTAATTTATTGCTTTTGGCAGCGTCATAAAGTTAGAGCTAATCGCAAATTCATGGCGATTAGCCGACGAATCAATGTTGACTCTAACCGCACTATTCTTACTGTTCGTATTTTTGAGGAGGTGCGCGATCCGGTCGATGATCGTTTTGAATTCTATTTTAAAAAGGACCGAGTGCTGGATTTGTGCTATAAGTATTAACAACAATGCCCCTCGAAGAAAAGTTAGAGCTTTATGATATAACCCAACTACGCTACTCAAATTAATAAATGATCAAAAAGAGCAGCATCTGTAATATTGGCGCCAAACCTTGGCTTGATGGGTTCGTCAAACTTCGAAATATGCAAAAATATCAATCGTCTGCTGGCGCAGGCAAAATCAAACAACTTTTTAGCTTAAGGCATTGGCCGCAGTCTAATCAAGTGAGATATTATGACAATGATGGCTGTTTTTATCTGAGCCCGGTATTGATAATGAAATAAAATCAGCTGATCCCAGCCTAGTGGGGCTTATTTTTAAAGCGCCTATGCTAGGCGAGTGGTTGTAGATTGGATGGCGTCATCAAAACAGTATTTAAAATTTAAAAATGATATTCGCAGAGCTGGAGTGAGGGCGGTATTAAGCTTTCAGGGTTTAGCAGAAGAGCGCTTGTTAGGATCATTGATTTAGTGAAGTGGACTTGCCCCAGTAAGTCCAGTTTTATCAACCTGGCTGACGTGACATTGTATTTGAAACATCAAATGACAGATTCTCGCACCTTTCAGCAACGGGTCGAGTTTAAAGTAATAACGGATGTTGTCCAAAAGTAGACTTCTAGCATAGATTGCCCAATGCCTTTTGTGCCCCCAAAGCTGAACAGACCATTTTCAAACTTATTTTATATTGAACAAGACGTATTATTACGGTCAAATGTTAGACTATCGACTACTCCTTCACTGCTATATTCAGCATCTGGATTTTAATTAATGGCCATTATTTCTCTCGACGGTACGGGTTTAACGCCTGAATTAGTCAGCAAGCTTTCAGACGTCGGTGGTGTGGCAATATCCCCTACTGGCCGAAATAAAATGCAGGCTGCCAGTGACTTGATTGACCAGGCTATTCGTCAAAAAAAACCGGTTTATGGTGTTACCACGGGTCTTGGATCAAACGTCGACAAAGTATTATCGAGCGCTGAGCTTAATAACTTTTCGTTGCAAACATTGCGTGGCAGGGCCCAGGCGTTAGGTTCACCTCTAGATAAACGTATTGTTCGTTCAGCAATGATCGTACGTATCAATACGTTGCTAATTGGGGCAACTGGTGCTTCGATAGCCTGCGCTGATCATTTACGTGCTTGCGTTAACGCCAACGTGACGCCGGTGATCGGTGAGTCGGCTTCAATTGGCGCGAGCGATTTGGCTTGGGGTGCAACTATGGGATTAGCTTTGATTGGCGAAGGCGATATGGTGGATGCTTATGGTCACACTAAAGGTGCTACAACTGTATTGAGCCGTGTCGGTTTGACTCCATTGAGACTTGGCCCACGGGATGGATTAGCACTTGCCAGCCACGGTTGTTTTTCTGCTGCTCTAGGTGCACTGGGCGTCGCTGATAGCGCTATATTGTTGAAAAATGTGCAGGCCGCCACCGCTTTATCGATGCAATGCTTCGGTGCTAATACCTCACCACTTCGCGAACAAGTGTTGGCTATGTGCCAGCGGCCAGGCGAAGCGCAGGCCGCACAACTAATTCGGCAATTACTCACTGGCGCATCAATTGAAAATAAAAACGCCACGCGCCGATTGCAGGACCCCTTATCGATTAGAAATGTGGTGCAAATTCACGGCGCGGTCTATTCGACACTTGCATTCGCACGAACAATAGTCGAATCCGATATCAATGGCTCGAGTGATAATCCAATGGTGTTGGTTAATCAAAATGAAATCGTTTCTACGGGCGCTTATCACACCGCTCAGCTAACGATTGCCATCGAAACCGTATCACGCGCCCTGGTTCATCTAGCAGTAGCGCAGCTCGCCCGAATTGGAAAACTGGTCGCCTCACGCTTTACTGGCCTACCTCAATACCTTGCCGCCGATGGCAATGATTCGAACGGCTTTGCGCCGTTACTAAAACCGGCAGAATCATTGGTGTCTGAAATTATTCACCTCGCTAACCCAGTTCCTATATGGCCCAGTATTTGTTCTGATGGTGTCGAAGATTCGATGACCAATACACCACTAGCAGGTAAAGCTCTACTCACTATCATCAGCAAGCTACGACGATTGTTAGCGATTGAACTGACGGTTGCAGCACAGGCAATCGAGTTACGAGGAGACACTTGTCTTGGAGAGAATCTTCAATTTCTAATGAACCATATACGAAAAACTGTTAAGCCATTAAATTATGACCGCCCCATGTTTTCAGAAATAGAGTCGTTGGCCGAACAATTGAAACAGCCTCTGTTCAACTCCCCAAAAAGTTAAACCATATCGATAAATTAAGGTGTTTTTGATCAAGCATAGGGGAGCTCAACGCCGAGGCCCAATGCCGTTGCTTTCTCTAACATGGCAGAACCGAGTGCAATATCAGAGGTTGCCAGTCCACGGTGCCAAAACAGAATTGTTTCTTCATCACTCTCGCGGCCTGGTTTCAAGCCGGCTGCAATCTCACCAATCTCTGCATAAAATGAATTGGCCGAGATTTTTCCAGCATTGATATGTGGACGCAATGCGCCCAGCGACCCTGATCCTAGTTGTCCCAGGTCATCCATTACAAACTTATCAAACAGATCGGTAAAGTCGAGAGGTAGCGCTGACATCGTGCCATACGGCACCACCAAACTACCCTTGCGTACCCAGGCACTCTCGAACAATGGCGTGGGTTCTGACAATCGCGATGCTTCAACTTGAATATCAGCCCCATCCAGGCAATCTTGCCAATTGTCAGTGACAATAATATTTTTACCCAGGTCATTACGCAACTTTTCAGCAAAGGCCTCTCGACTTTCAGGTCGACGCGAATGCACCCTAATTTCATCAAAATCGAAGAAATGATCGAGCAGGCGAACATTCCAATAGGCAGTGCCACGAGCACCGATATGTCCGAGCACCCTGGAATTTTTTGGCGCCAGTCGCTTTGCACCAAGTGCGGTAACTGCGCCAGTACGCATATCAGTGATGCCACTAGCATCTAACACCGCAAGTGGCGTACCGGTGCGTGGGTCAAACAAATTTAATAATGCCATTTCAGATGGCAAACCCTGCTTATAATTATCAACATAGTCGCCGACTATCTTGACTCCAGCATATTTCAAAGGAGCGACATAGCCACGTAGAATGTTAAAATGTCCTTTAAATGCAGGATCAGGTGTGAGGTGCAATCGTGGTTCGACAACTGTTTCACCTTGTCCTGCGGCAATAAGTCCGCTATCAACGGCATCGAGTATTTCATCATTCGTCAGTTTAAGCGCAGTGACATCTGGCCCGCTAAGATATCTGATGGAAATATTATTCATCTTCTAATACTCTTGGATAAATTGGGAGTTCCCGAAAGTTCGACGTTCGCACCTAAAAAACCAACGGGTGAAAGATCAGTTTCGAATCGTCCAGCGAACACGCAAAGTATTGCCAACAATGTCATAATAAATTGGCTATGAATTCGAAATTAAGTACTTTCTTAATTCAAGTATTGTTATTCTTCCTTCCATGTTAAATAATCACTGTACATCACTAGCTTAGCTGATAGTTAATTTGATTGCTTTGATAAAGTCTTTGGTTGTTACGGTATTGTCTGAAAATGGTCTCATCACGACATATTCAAATTCCTCAGTTTTGACGCTCAACGATAGAGGACTGACTAAAATGTGGCACAGGGTTGAATTACTACGACCCTTTATAGGTTTATGTCACTGGACTTAATTTAATATTCAATTACCATTATTTGGATATTTATGTTCGATTAAACCAAACTAATAATTTTATGTGTTGCCTCAATGGATGACAAAATAACTTCTGACGACCTGCTTTTAGAGAATGAAAGCCTTCGTAAAGAACTTCATGACCTTACTCAGATTAAAGAGATGCTACATAAAGACAATATTCTCTTTAGTCAGGCGGAACAATTTGGCAACTTGGGTCATTGGGAATGGGATCTGGTGGAAGACAAGTTAATATCTTGCTCAGATCAGTTCGCACGAATATATGATATGACCGTGCCCGAAGCACTGGAATGTTTTGTTAGTGCTGAAGCCGTAATAGACTTAATTCATCCAGATGACAAAGCACTCTTCAGACAAAGCGAAAGTTCTTACAAACAGCGACGCAATGGAAGCGATTTTGAGTACAGGGTCGTTCTCTCAGGCAAGACGCGTCACCTTTATTTGCGTAGAGAAGTTATGCTTGATGATGATGGTAAACCATCACATTCATTCGGAACCGTTCTGGATATTACTGAGCGTAAACAAGCCGAAGTACGTGATAAATCTCGTACTCATGTCTTAGAGCTAATTTCGAGTGGCGAACAACTGCCAGTAGTTTTGGAAGCTATTGTGCGCATTGTTGAGGAAGAAAACCCAACTATGATGTGTAGTATTTTATTACTAGACAAAGAGGGTAAGCATCTATTAAGCGCAACGGCGCCCAGTCTACCCGACTTTTATAACGATTCGATCAACGGCAAAGCAATAGGCATGGGGGTTGGCTCTAGCGGAACAGCAGCCTTTATTAATCAACGTGTCATTGTCGATGACATTCAGTCTCATCCTTACTGGGAGCCCTATAAAGATCTGGCAAATAAAGCAAAATTAGGCGCCTGCTGGTCTGAACCTATACGTGCCACAAAGGGGCAAGTGCTTGGCACTTTTTCTATCTATCACCAAAACGTCAATTATCCAACAGATGCTGATCTTACCGTAATTGAAAAAGCAGCGGGCTTGGCAAGTATAGCCATTCAAAAAAAACAAACAGACTCAATATTAGAATCTAGCGAAAATCGCTTGCGTCTTGCACTGGCGGTAACGAAACAGGCCTGGTTCGATGTAAATGTTCAAACAGGAGAAGCGTTAACTAGCCCCGAGTACGCTAAATTACTGGGATATGATCCATCTGACTTTAAAAGCGACTTACAGGGTTGGCAAGACAGTCTGCATCCAACCGATCACGAGACTGTAACAGCCGCTTTTCTAAAGTGCCTGAGTCAAGGCAGTGAATTTTCAATGGAATATCGGCGGCGTAAAAAAAATGGAGGTTGGCTCTGGTTCAATACAACGGCTGAAATTTCAGAATGGAGTTCGTCACAACAACCGTTAAGAATGATCGGTATTCATACCGATATTACCGAACGAAAACAAGCCGAAGAAAAGCTCGAATATATTGCTCATTTCGACGTACTGACGAATTTGCCCAACCGGGTATTGCTGGCAGACCGCTTAAATCATGCCATGGTTCAGTGTCAACGGCGCAATCGGTCATTGGCCGTTGCGTATCTGGACTTAGATGGCTTCAAAATAATCAATGATATCCATGGCCATCATGTGGGAGACGAATTACTCATTGAAGTGTCGCAGCGCATCAAAAAAGCGTTACGTGAGGGTGATACGCTGGCACGAATTGGCGGTGATGAATTTATTGTTGTCATGGTTGATTTGGAAAGCATTGAAGATAGTAAGCCTGTACTAGACCGGCTTCTAAAAGCTACTGCTGCTCCAGTGTCCTTAAATAACACAGTAATGCAGCTGTCAGCTAGTATTGGTGTCACCCTGTATCCACAAGATGGCGTAGACGCAGACCAACTTATGCGTCATGCCGATCAGGCCATGTATGTCGCAAAGCAAGCGGGAAAAAATCGTTATCACCTGTTTGACACCGCGCAAGATAATGCGATTAAGGTTCAGCGCGAAGATATTGCTAATATTTGTTTGGCTTTGGATCGACGCGAGTTTGTGCTGTACTACCAACCCAAAGTCAATATGAGTACGGGCGAAGTGATCGGCGTAGAAGCGTTAATACGTTGGCAGCATCCTAACCGTGGTTTAGTCGCACCTTTAGAGTTCTTGCCTGTGATTGAAGATCAAGCCATTGGTCTTGATCTGGGTGAATGGGTCATAGACACTGCATTGCGCCAAATAAGCCAATGGCAAAGTATGGGGCTTCAGCTCCCTATCAGTGTCAACATTAGTGCCTATCAATTACAGCAAGATAACTTCACCACTCGTTTAACCGCATTGTTGGATGCCCATCCTAACGTAAACCCAAATTATTTAGAGTTGGAAATACTCGAAACCAGTGCGTTAAGTAACATCAGCCAGGTGTTTGCCACCATGAATGTTTGCCATGATTTAGGCGTAAGATTTGCGTTAGATGACTTTGGCACGGGGTATTCATCACTCACCCATCTTAGACGTCTACCTGCTTACTTGATTAAAATCGACCAGAGTTTCGTCCGTGACATGTTAGAAGATACCGAAGATTTATCAATTGTTGAAGGTGTCATAGGTTTAGCCAACACATTCCAGCGCGCAGTGATTGCCGAGGGTGTTGAAACTATCGCTCATGGCGTAGCATTGTTGAAATTGTGTTGTGAGTTGGGGCAGGGTTATGGTATTGCTCGGCCCATGCCCCCGGCGAATATACCTAGATGGGTATCTAGTTGGAAAGTGAATGATGCCTGGAGAGCATAGAGCCTTATACTCATTGATTGAGATTGGCCCTATTGTTCAGTGCGTAAGAGAATTACGATCACGAGAACTGATTAAATGAATATACTTGTGCAAAGGGACACTTAATTAAAACGTCTACATTCAGAGCCAATTATTTCCATATGATTGGAAATCCTTTTCTATGTGTCTGTTTTTTTTAGAATAATTGTTTTTTAGGTTAGTTTTCTTTGATTCTTTTATATTGGTAATTGGGCGCAGAATATAAATTTTAAAAAAAACGCTATTGCTCTGCCGAATCATTCATCTATTGAGAGCAGCGGTTAATCACTAATTGTAGTCCAGGTCTTACATAGATGTACTCTTTGACCTACAAATATTCCCAAGAATAACAGGCTTTTTGCCCTATAATCGCTCAAATAAATATTGGTTTAGTAGCATCAACCATTAGGCTCATCCGATGAGTTTATCGCTAGTTACATTGATATTGAAACCTGCGAGGATCAACTAAAAATTCCGCAGTTAAGCTACAGTTTAAAAAGAATGTCTTTAGATGAATTCATTAACTGTTATGGTAGTGACTTAAAGTGACAATAAATACTTGAAAATTCGAGACGGGTTGGTGACTATAGTCGCGACTAGCAAAAGCTAATCTGCTTTTTACTGTAAAGGAAAGGATTGATATTTTAACAATCATAAGCATCAAATTCAAACCTCATTATTTGCAAATAGTTTGTCGTTAAGGAAATAGTTTTAAGCTATATATTTTATGACTCAATCGAAAAAAAATACTCCAGCTCTGTTACTAGCACAGCCTATAGGCATGAGTTTTCGGATGTCACGGTTGGTTAAAAAAAGTTGAATCGAATAAAAGCCGAACGCAAAAGTCACCGCCAACTGAATGGGCAATTAGCTGCTGAGGAAGATTCAACGGTATGCTAAGTGCATGTTGAACAATTGCCGACTGAGCACAAGCAGCATCAAAAACTGGGTTATAAAGGCTCGACAAATTGGTTGCAGCTTAGTAACTAATGGCTACCGAAATCTATCTGCGGTGGCACTTGAAATTGCAGGTTACGATCCTGTTGTGGTCAGTCAAGAACAGTTGAATGAGCATAAATGTTTTCGATGGGTGAATACGCCTATTAACAGTATTAGAGCGGCTATAAAAGGTTCCTATGATGGGTTAAAAGTGTCGAAACAGGCACAATTATTTTTAGCAGAGCCTCAGTATCGATTAAATAGTCGATTCAACTTGGAGGTATTGTTAACAAGATTACTTTATACTTCTATTAAAAATAATCTTCGCTTTTTGAAGTGGATCAAAGCTGCGGAGTCATGTTGCTAATCATTCTACATGATTGTTGTACTCGACAAACCTTAACTAGTAATTCAAGGTGGTGCCTAAATGGATGAGAAAATAAACTTCCATGAAATGCTTTTAGAGACTGAAAGCCAGCGTAAAGAACGATTGAATTTTACTCAAACCAAGAATGATCTCTTAATTTACAAGCAGCAATTCCAGAGAATATTTGAAGTTAAAACTGTAGGCTTGATGGGGTCACTTCTAGCCGATATTTTTGACTTCGAACGGGCTAACTTTCCTCAGTACTATGATCGAAACGTTTTAAATTTTGATCAAGCTGAGCCGCGCCAAACTGTCGACGCGTATCAGCAAGCCAAGGTCGCGTCGGTTGCTTCGTTATCGGCAGAAGATGCCCAGCAGAGGTTAAACGAACTGCAAATTGACCAGATTGAGCTGGAGGTGCAGAACGAGATACTACGCTTGGAAAAAAGTGAAAAAGAGCAGGCTCATCGTTATAACGAACTCTTTTATTTTGCGCCGTTAGGCTTTTTTGTGCTTGATCACAATAGCAATATTACGCAGGCCAACTTACAGGGGGCGAGCCTGCTGGAACTCGAAAGATCAAACTTAATCGGACAACGATTTTTAACCCTGCTGGCTCAGGAGCATCAGGTCACTTTCCGCAACTGTTTGGCAAAAGCATTCGACACGAGTGAGAAGCAAAGTTGTGAAGTATTGGTGAAGGTTGGTAGGCAGACATTATGGTTTAGCCTCGACGCTAATATTGGGATAACCGAGATGGACTGTCTCATCTCCATGACTGACTTGACTGAACAAAAGCAGGTCGAAGAAGCGCTCCGCAAAAGTTTTGAGTTATTTGATAAGGCTGAACAATTTGGCCAGTTAAGTCATTGGGAATGGGATGAAATAGCCAGCCTATATACGATATGTTCTAGTCAGTTTGCCAATATCTTTGGTATGACCGTTCAGCAGATGGTTGAAAACATGACAAGCCTTGAAAAAGTTCGAAAGCTTGTTTGCGAGGATGATCGAGAAAGATATATCCAGGTCGTTAACTCAGCACGTAAGAGTAAACAAGCGTGGAACATTGAGTACCGCCATATCGATAAGTCAGGTAACTGGATCTATTTACATGAAATAGGTGAACCTGTGCTTGATGACCGGGGCATAATAATCAAGATATTAGGCACTGTCCAAGACATCACCCAGTACAAAAGCGTGGCGGAAAATCTCAAACAACAGAGTATCCTCTTGGGAGATCTTACGGATAAATTCGCACAGGCGGAGCCGATTACCAATTCCATCCACTGGGAAACGGATGCTCAGATGAAAATGGTTACGCACACATCAGACAACACAGTAACAATATTTGGTCATCAGTCAGAGCTCTTCATTGGTGACATAGACAGTTTTGAAAAAAATATAATTCCTGAAGACAGATTGACAATCCGTAAAGTCTTCGACGCCCTACCATCTGATCCGTGTCCCTATGAAGTTGAATTCCGTTATCAATTTGAAGATGGTCGACAGGTCTGGGTGCGGGAGGTTGGCAAACCAATGTTTGACGATACCGGTGAGCTTACTGGTTTTCGTGGAACACAGAAGGACATTACTGCAGAAAAAAACAAAGAATTGACTCTTAGCCAAGCCACCAAGGCTGCCTTAGAAGCGAATAACGCCTTAGTCTTTCAACAGCGCGCACTGGATCAGCATGCCATTGTAAGTATCACTGATCTCGCTGGCAATATTACCTACGCCAATGATCGGTTCAGTGCCAGCAGCGGTTATGAGCGAGAAGAACTGCTTAGCCATAACCACAATATCGTTAAGTCTGATGAACATCCAGATGGCTTTTTTGCGGATATGTGGAAGACGATTTCTAGCGGTCAGACTTGGCATGGTGAGATGAAGAACACCAATAAAGCTGGCATTCACTACTGGCTCATGACGACTATTGTTCCTACCCTAAATGATCAGGGCAAGCCCTTCCAGTATGTCGCGATTCGGACAGAGATCACCGAGCGCAAACTAGTTGAAGAAAAGTTAAAACGGATTGCCCATTACGACATACTGACCAATCTACCCAATCGCGTATTACTGGCAGATCGGTTAAGCCATGCCATGTTGCAGTGTCAACGGCGTAAACGATCATTGGGCGTTGCATTTCTGGACTTAGATGGCTTTAAAGCAGTTAATGACACTCACGGCCATAATGTAGGAGATGAGTTACTTATTGCATTGTCACAACGCATGAAAGCTGCTTTACGTGAAGGTGATACGTTAGCCCGTATTGGTGGAGATGAATTTATTGCCGTTATAGTTGATTTGGAAAAAGTTGGAGATGAAAAACCTGCACTAGTAAGGCTGCTAAAAGCTGCTTCTGAACCTGTTTTCGTAGGTGATATAGTCATGCAGGTGTCAGTAAGTATTGGTGTCACTCTTTATCCTCAAGACGGTGTAGATGCTGACCAACTCATACGTCATGCCGATCACGCTATGTATATTGCTAAACACGCGGGTAAGAACCGGTACCAGCTGTTTGACACTGCACAAGATAATGCAATGAAGGTTCAGCAAGAAGATATTAGCGATATTCGTTTAGCTTTAGATCGAAGAGAGTTTCTGCTGCACTATCAACCCAAAGTGAATATGCACACTGGCGAAGTAATCGGCGTAGAAGCTTTAATTCGCTGGCAACATCCTGACCGTGGTCTAATCCTACCTTTTGCGTTTTTACCATCGATAGAAGGTCGCGTCATTAGTCTGGAACTAGGTGAATGGGTTATTGACACAGCGTTGAGCCAAATAAATCAATGGCGAAGTATGGGTCTAGAGCTTCCTGTCAGTGTTAATATTAGCACCCATCAGTTACAACACGGTAACTTCACCAACAGCTTAAAAGTATTGCTGGCTGCTCATCCTGAAGTGGAACCGCACTATTTAGGACTGGAAATACTCGAAACCAGTGCGTTGAGTGATATTAGTAAAGTGTCTGCCACTATGAATGAATGCCATGAACTCGGTGTACGCTTTGCCTTAGATGATTTTGGCACGGGATATTCATCACTTGCCTATCTTAAACGCCTACCGGCCTATTTGATTAAAATCGATCAGAGCTTCGTGCGTGACATGTTAGAAGACGCCGATGATTTAGCGATTGTTGAAGCAGTGGTTGGATTGGCTAAAACATTCAAGCGTGAAGTAATTGCCGAGGGTGTTGAAACGTTCGCTCATGGCACAGCGCTATTGCAATTGGGTTGTAAGTTAGCGCAAGGTAATGGTATTGCTAGGTCCATGCCTGCTAGTGATATTCCCAAATGGCTATCTAGCTGGAAAATTAATTATGTTTGGCAGGCACAAAGTAGCATTACTAGACCCTATGACTGATTGCTTGGTGTATCCCATCAGAGTCGTTACATGAAAATTTATCATATCAATGCTAAATAAGATTAAACCCATTTCATTCAATAACCACCTGACGCTAACTTTAATAGGAATAGTTGCGCTTGCAGTTGTCTTCTTTATTTACGTTCATGCCGAAAAAGAAATTGATGTTAACAATCAAATACGGCTTCAGTCACATCTCCTTGCGGATTATTGGCGTCAATCTTCGGATGACCGTACTCGCACGGTTCGTAGTTATGTGGTCACCAGTGATCCCAGCTACAAACAGGATTATCATGACATTATAGCCATACGCAATGGTGAAAAAGTACTTCCAGATTCCTATGGTCATGTTTACTCGGACTTAGTATTGAATGAGGATGACGTCCTCAATTCTCTCGCAGATGGTGGGCAGGCAATCCCCTTGTTGCAATTGATGCGAAAAGCAGGACTTACTCAACCTGAGTTGGCCAAATTGGCTGAGGCAAAAGAAAGCTTTGATGTGCTAATCAGCACCGAATTAGCCGCCATTCAACTCATAGATATGACCCGACCACTGACAGGCGCTGTCCGCACCAAAGCAATTCTAATGCTCCAAGACAAGGCCTATCATCAGGCTAAAGCGAATATTATGCGTCCTATAGGTGAATTCAATCTTATGCTGAATCGTCGCACAATGTCTGCGGTCATTAAAGCTGAAAAATCAGCCTTTCAATTGCGTCTATTATTTATTGCATTGGGAATGATCGTCCTATGGTTACTGTGGACAACGTATCAATCCATAGGGACGACATTAGGCGCTTCGCTAAAGAGCATTCATGGTCAAATCGAAAAAATTGAAAATGGCGACTTTCATTCCATAATATCTGAAGATAAACCTAAAGAAGGCACCATTATTGCTCTGCTGTTGAAAACGCAGCTTAGGCTTGCTGACATTGAAAAAGAACGCAAACAGGCTGATGGAAAATTTGAACGCATTGCTCATTATGACTTGCTGACTAATTTACCTAACCGAGAATTGTTGGCTAATCGCCTAGGTTATGCCATGGCGCAGTGCCAACGCCATAATCGGTCATTAGCCGTTGCATTCTTGGACCTAGATGATTTCAAAGCTGTTAATGATACTTATGGTCATAATGTGGGGGACGATCTACTCATTGCAGTGGCACAGCGTATGAAAGCAGCCTTACGTCGGGGTGATACGCTGGCACGAATTGGGGGGGACGAGTTTATTGCAGTCATGGTCGATTTGGAAAATTTCGAGTGTAGTGAGCCAGTATTAGAGCGATTATTAAAGGCCAGTTCTGATCCTGTTGTAGTGGGCGATGCCTTAATACAAGTATCAGTGAGCATAGGTGTCACCCTTTATTCACAAAACGGTGTGGATGCGGATTTACTTATCCGCCACGCTGATCAGGCTATGTATGTTGCTAAGCAAGCAGGTAAAAACCGTTATCACCTGTTTGATATCGTACAGGATAATGTAATTAATGCTCAGCGACAAAGTATAGCTGATATTCGTTTAGCTTTGGGTAGGCGCGAGTTCGTACTATATTATCAGCCCAAGGTCAATATGCACACTGGCGAGGTCATTGGCGTAGAAGCTTTAATCCGTTGGCAGCACCCTGATCGAGGCTTAGTCCCACCTTTAGAGTTTTTGCCCGTAATAGAAAGTCAAGCCATTAGTTTAGAGCTAGGTGAATGGGTCATAGACTCAGCATTAAGCCAGATAAGCCAATGGAAAAGGTTCGGAGTACAACTGCCTGTCAGTGTCAACATTAGTGCCTATCAATTGCAGCATGACAACTTCATAATTAATTTAGCGGCCTCGTTGGCGGCCCACCCTGAAGTGAGTCCGCACTATTTAGAATTAGAAATACTTGAAACCAGTGCGTTAAATGACATCGACCAAGTATCTACAACCATGAAAGCCTGCCATGAACTAGGGGTAAACTTCGCTCTAGATGACTTTGGTACAGGGTATTCATCACTGACCTATCTCAAACATCTGCCAGCCTACTATATTAAAATCGACCAGAGCTTCGTGCGTGACATGTTGAAGGATGCAGATGATTTAGCGATTATTGAAGGTGTCATAAGCCTAGCTAAAGCATTCGATCGTGAAGTAATTGCCGAGGGCGTCGAGTCCGTCGCTCACGGCGTAGCACTATTGAAATTAGGTTGTGAGTTAGCACAAGGTTATGGCATTGCTCGACCCATGCCCGCGGAAGATATTCCACAATGGATATCTAGCTGGAAAGCTGATGATGCCTGGAAGACCCAAAATTTTATTGAAGTTAAAAAAACGAAACCTTTAATTTAACCAGATGCGACCTTGCAGCAGAGTTGGGTACGATAACGTCGAGTAAACACCTTTTAATTGAACAGACCCCAGAGCGACCGCTATAAAAACAGGGGTCCGTCAAGTAGGCCAACACGATTGGACTATCGATCATGTAACCTTGACTGCTTTTGGTTATATTTCTATAGGTTAATTACACTAACGTAGGTTAGATATGCAAGTCCTTCTTTTGCCACCTTATAAGCACTGTTTGTTTGAAAGCGCCTTAAAAATATTAATGAATAGTTTAAAATTGTATTTAAATGATAACTGCCGATTCGGTGTTTAATATTTTGGAAACAGATGAATATTGGATGCGCCAAGCTTTGCACGAAGCGGAACAAGCTGCCAAATGTGATGAAGTCCCAGTGGGTGCAGTGCTAGTTGACCAGTTGGGTAAACTTATTGCCAGTGGTCATAACCAACCCATTTCAACCCTTGACCCTACAGCACATGCTGAAATTGTCGTTATACGCACAGCGGCCAAACGGCTGAATAATTACCGCCTACCGGACACAACTTTATACGTTACGTTAGAGCCCTGCACGATGTGTGTCGGTGCCATAGTTCAAGCAAGAATAGGACGAGTTGTTTATGCAACGACCGAACCCAAATCTGGGGCGATTGAAAGTGCACAACAATTATTTAAAAATTCTCAATTTAATCATTACCCAGAAATATTATCGGGTGTACTAGAAGAGGAATGTGCAACCTGCCTAAGTCTTTTTTTTTCAAATAAAAGAAAAGCAAAAAAACACAACAAGGCAGTCAAATTGTCTGACTAGAGACTGGGTGCTAGCGGCAAGGTCTCGCCATCTTTCAATTGTTTGAGCGAAATACTTTTCTTATTTAATTTGAGATCTAAGCCTATTAAGTAGTCATAATATTTGCGAATATTAGCCACATATTTAACCGGCTCCCACCCACGCGCATAGCCATATTTAGTTTGTTTGTACCACTTCTTTCGGGCCAGTAATGGCAGCGTTTTTTTGACATCAATCCATCGGTTCGGATTGCCGCCATTTCTTTGGGTAATCACTCGAGCATCCTCCACATGTCCAAAGCCGACATTATAAGATGCCAGTGCAAACCAGGTACGATCAGGTTCAGTGATTTTAGATGACGTTCTCTTTAAAGCGCTTGCAAAATACTTTGCGCCGCCTCGAATACTTTGTGCCGGGTCGATTCTATTGGTTACTCCCATTTGTTTCGCCGTTACCCTAGTGAGCATCATTAACCCTCGAACACCAGTCGGAGACTTTGCTTGTGGATTCCAAAGTGATTCTTGGTAGGCTATAGCGGCAATTAAACGCCAATCGACTCCAACGACTTTGGCCTCTCGACGAAACAGCGCTTCATACTTGTGTAGACGTTGTTCAATGTTCCCCGTAAATGTTTGTATGTCGGAATAATTGAATTTAGCAACGTGGCTATAATGACGATGAATAAGCTGTTCGAGCCTGCCATCCGTTTTGATCTGCTCGAAAAATTCGTCAAGCGCATTCGCCAAGCTAGTGTCGACCGAATGATTAAATGCCCAGCGTAATTGTCGTGGTTCTCCTAATTCAAAAGCAATGCGTAATTCAGGGAAGAAACGACGTTGCAACGAGATTTGATGAGAATCAGCCAGTAGATAAGGTACTTCACCCGAATCAACCCGTTCGATTAATTCCTCACTTGCAGCATCGTCCACTTCTCGCCAAACCAGTTCAGGATGCTGCTTTCGTACTTCTGCCAATAATTTAACCTGACTCGTGCCGCTGACCACGTGCAATAGCCCTTCGGTCAAATCTTCAATTTTTTTGGGGGTAGTCACGTGTCCTTTGTGGTAAAGCACCTGGTTGGCCGACTCGAAATAGCGAGGGCCATAAATAACCGCAGAACTAAATTCAGATTCATTTTCAGAAAGGCCCGCCGCAATAATATCGCCCGTGCCAAACAGTAATTCTGGGTACAAGTCAGCAAACTGTGAAACCGTTATAAACTTGGGTGTTACGCCAATATATTCGCTAAATAATGTTGACAGTTGGTACTCAAAACCACTGGGGCCATCGTGGGCCTCATAAAAGGTAGAGGCGCTGTTAAGCGTGAGGATTCGAAGGTTGCCACTGTGTTGGATTTTCTCCAGCACAGTCTTAGAGTCTCGTTCGACACTGGGTTGAACCACAAAAATGAGAATAATAAGGAAAATGGCCAATAAACCAAACACTAGTTGTATTACACGAGCTCTGGAAGATAGGTCAGGCATAATTAGAGCTGTTCCAATGTCGGTTTAGGCTAACGCTTATTATTGCTGACGCGTGAAAAGCCATTCGTGCTCAGTAGACAGTGATGAATCGTAAATGTAGCCTTCGCTATCAAATTGTTTGATTTGATCAACCTTATTAATTTGGTTATCGATAATATATCGCGCCATTAAGCCGCGTGCTTTTTTCGCATAAAAACTAATGATCTTGAGCGTGCCCTTGTGGTATTCCTTAAATAAAGGTGTCACAACACGCCCCTTAAAAGACTTTAGTTTAACCGCTTTAAAATACTCGTTAGATGCGAGGTTAACCAACGTATCACCATCAATTTGAGCCAATTCGTCGTTTAAACGATCGGTGATACGAGTATCCCAAAACTGATAAAGGTTAGTGCCCGCATCAGTGGCTAACCGAGTCCCCATTTCAAGTCGATAGGCTTGCATCAAATCTAGTGGCCGTAAAACACCATACAACCCCGACAGCATACGCAAATGACCTTGGGCAAACTGTAAGTCATCAGAATTCATTGTATTAGCATCCAGCCCAATATAAACATCACCCTTAAAAGCAAACAACGCCTGTTTCGCATTCTCAAGGGTGAAAGGAGTTTTCCAGCTTAGGTTACGCTCAGCATTCAAATCGCCAATATTACTGCTAACATTCATTAGCTTCGATAAATCCGCGCTAGACAATGGCCTTAAATATTGATTTAACTGTTGCGAATAGCTTAAAAGGGCAGGTTGGCTAAATTCTTCAGTAATAGCAGGAGTTTCAAAATCAAGCGTTTTAGCAGGTGAAATAACAGTAAGCATCTTAAGCACTATTAAAAAAGAAACCATATTATCAAAGTTAGCGCTGCTTTCCCTGAAAACATTTGTAATCAGTTTGATTAACTGTTTAATTTGAGCCAAAAGCACATAAAGATTGATAGAAAAATTAGTATCCTGTAACCTCCCGCCGAAATCGAATAATGCAAGTAGTGAGTTGAAAACAGGAAGTGACTCGCTCAAAGCCCATATCAATGGGCAGTTGAAAATTTAAAATCCGGAGAGTTGTCTGAGTGGCTTAAGGAGCACGCCTGGAAAGTGTGTGTACCGCAAGGTACCGAGGGTTCGAATCCCTCACTCTCCGCCATTATTCTTTATATTTCAATAGCTTAAAAAGCAGAAAATAAAAGTCTTTCCACAAGTCGTGCCATCTTGAAAATGGTCAATTTCTGTTCAAAGTAAGTGCCGCTAGCAGGTATTGCGAGGCGGTCGCACCTCCTGCCGGAAATGGTGGGATTGTCATGGAGAGACCGACGCTTAATCTTCCGGTTAGATCCACCTCTGTTGTTTGACTCCCTTTACCACGCGATACTGATTTCTGGCACCAATAGACGGCAGGGCAGGGCATCGCTATTGGTTAATGATGACTCCTGCTTGAAATGACGAAAAAATGCTTAAGGCATTGCTAGGGTTGCTGGGAATCCGGCTAACAAGACGAGGGTTTATTAAATATTGGAGTTAATTATGAAAATTGACATCAATGGATAGGGCTTTCATCCTTACTACACTTTTTCCAGGTCGATTTGACCACAATAACCAAAACTTGGAGAAATATAGGGTACTGACCTACGCACAATTTGGAATATATCTACTTTGAATGCTCGGCATTGACTGGTACTCGATGTCAAAAACCAGCGACAACGCTGGCTATATTGTCGGCGGGCGTTCACTGGGTCCAGCGACAACGGCGATCAGCGCCGGTGCATCCGACATGAGTGGTTGGCTGTTGCTGGGCCTGTCAGGTGCGATGTTTGTCGGTGGCCTGAGTGAAGGTCTGTGGATTTCCATGGGACTGATTATTGGTGCTTACATCAACTGGAAGGCGGTGGCCGCGAAACTGAGGGGCTTTAGCGAAACGCTCGTGGCAATCACACTACTGACCTGTATCGGCGAAAGATTCGAAGACAAATCGAGTGTGCTGAAAATCGTGGCTGCAGTGGTCATCCTTTTATTCTTTACGCTTTACGCTTTACGTTGCTTCCGGCCTGAAAGGTGGAACCTTTTTATTCGCCCACGCCTTCGATGCCATCGAGCAAACCGCGATGATTATTACCACCCTGGTGGTAGTTTCCTATATGTTTCTAGGTGGCTAACTCGCTGTTTGCTGGACTGACCTGGTGCAGGGCATTTTGATGTTTCTGGCTCTGTTGTTATGCGCGCTGTTGGGTTACCTCGCGATCGCCGATACCCAGGTAGATATTGCCTCGATCAACCCGAAAGCCTTCGAGTGGAAGACTGGCTCTATCCTGACCAGGGCATCGCTGATGGCCTGGGGTCTGGGCTACTTCGGTCAACCGCACATACTGGCGCGTTTTTTCGGCATCAAAAGTGTCGAGGATGTACCCGCTGCTCGTCGCATCGGTATGAGCTGGATGGTTATTGCACTGTTCTTTTCAACCTGTATCGGTTTAATCGGAATCGGCTACAACGAAGCCTACGGTCTGTCCAGCGTCACAGGCGCCGACGGTAACAGCGAGCGTATTTTTCTCGCCCTGTCCATAGCCCTGTTTCATCCCGTTTTCAGCGGCTCCGTGCTTGCCGCAGTCATGGCGGCAGTGATGTCGACTGCCGACTCGCAGTTACTCGTGCTGAGCTCTGCGATGACCGAGGATATGCCTTTCTTCAACCAGTACTCAGACCAACAGAAGGCCTGGGCCAGCCGCATCAGCGTCGTAGTTTTTGCGTTGCTGGCGTATCTAATCGCGGTTAACGATAACGGCAATATTCTGAGCATGATGGCTTATGCCTGGGGTGGTTTTGGCGCGGCGTTCGGCCCGTTGATTATCCTGTCACTGCTGTGGAGAGATACCACTAAGGCCGGTGCTATTACCGGTATTGTGGTCGGTGCGGCGTCAATCGTGATCTTCAAAAATTTTGCCACCATCGAAGGGCATTATCTGTGAAAACTATTGCCCAGC
>CAWVZP010000029.1:0-18807 GCA_963934675.1 uncultured Gammaproteobacteria bacterium
CCTAAAAATGAATATTTAAGCGGTTAGTTTTTTTAAAAAATACCACATTGATAATGTCTATATTCGTCAAACTGACGCCAGATATCAAATGAAACAACTCGCACTCGATATTAACCATTAACAGTAGATTTGTTGTCGTTAATTGTATGTTTACCTCCCAAGTATTCATCCATCTACGTAACCTGAGAGATTTGGCTGTATTTACGTATTAATTATTTTTATAGGTACAGCAATCTTATTTATTGGGCAGGGTCATGCAGACGACTTATAGTCTATAGTTATATAATAATAATTTTATCGTTTACCCTAATAATAATGGGTGCAACAGGAGGTCACATTGGTAACACTTGTCAACCCTCATGGCGGAGAATCGCTGAAACCACTTCTGCTCGAAGGTGATGCACTTAGCGCTGAAACTGCACATGCGCAAACACTGCCTAAAATCAGCATTTCATCTCGTGAGACGGGTGATCTTATTATGCTGGGTATCGGTGGGTTTACGCCGCTCGATGGATTTATGTCCCAAGCCGATTGGCAAGGTGTGTGCGATAACATGCACAATTCTAACGGCCTGTTTTGGCCAATCCCGATCACGCTTTCAACGGATGCAGCCAGTGCAGAGTTAATCAGTGAAGGCAGCGAAGTAGGTTTGTGTGATGGTGAGTCAGGTCAACTCATTGCTACGATGCGCGTCGATGAAAAATACACTATCGATAAAGCTCACGAATGTAACACGGTTTATAAAACCACCGATGCTGAGCACCCCGGTGTGGCAATGGTGATGGCGCAGGGAGATGTCAATTTGGCTGGTCCGGTAAAGGTTTTATCGCGTGGTGGATTTCCAGAGACTTACGGTAAATTATTTAAAACTCCAGCAGAAACGCGTGCTGAATTCGCCGAGATGGGGTGGAGCCGTATTGCTGCATTCCAAACCCGCAACCCAATGCACCGTTCACACGAGTATCTGGCTAAAATTGCTATCGAAATCTGTGACGGCGTGTTGATTCACTCGTTGCTTGGTAAATTAAAAGCCGGTGATATTCCGGCCGATGTGCGTTCAGAGTCCATTGCAAGCCTGTGCGAAAACTACTTTGTCGATAATACTGTTATGCAGGCAGGCTATCCGTTGGACATGCGCTACGCTGGTCCACGCGAAGCATTGTTGCATGCTTTGTTTCGGCAAAACTATGGTTGTTCACATTTAATTGTTGGTCGTGATCATGCAGGTGTTGGGGACTATTATGGCCCGTTTGATGCGCATCACATCTTTGATGAAATTCCTGCCGACGCGTTGGAAACACAACCTTTGCGTATAGACTGGACATTCTGGTGTTATAAATGTGGCAGCATGGCATCAATGAAAACCTGCCCACACGATGCTGAAGATCGGTTGCTTCTATCGGGTACTAAACTGCGCAAAATGTTATCCGAGGGCGAAGATCCACCGCCAGAATTTAGCCGCCCTGAAGTCGTCGCCATCTTACAAAATTATTATGCTGGCTTGTCTGACGACGAAAATGTGAAAATCAAATTGGAAGGCCATTCAGGTCAATAGGCTTGATCAATAACTCACGCCAATAGTCTCGATTAATAGACATGACGAGTTCCCCCAAAAGTATGAATGTCGAATCTTATACTTTCGACCAGCTCAAACTCCGACTGGTTATTCTTTCTGATACGCACGGATACCTCGATGAAAACATTGCGGTATTGATTCGTACCGCTGATGTGGCCATTCATGCGGGTGACGTTATGGATGTCAGTGTGCTCGAACAAATGCAACCCGCATTACAAACTATTGCTGTAGCAGGCAACAATGACGAACAAGGATTGTGGTCGTCTCGGGAAAATCGTTTTACGAAAAAACTACCTGGGAGCGTTCTAGTAAAACTACCTGGAGGGACAATTGCTATAGAGCATGGTCATCGTTTTGGATTTTCACAGCCTGATCACCAACAACTTATTGCTGCCTACCCCAAGGTGCGAGCGATTGTTTACGGTCATACCCACAAACAACTGGTTGATCAATCCCATACTCCGTGGGTGCTTAATCCAGGTGCTGCTGGTGTAGTTCGTAATCAGGGTGGACCACGCTGTTTAGTGTTGAGCACAAACGGCGATCAATGGAAGGTCGTAGCCAATATTTTTCCACAACCTGTTGTTGATATGGCATCTAGACGAGATTAAGCCTGCTTTTAATAGGGATAATGCTTTTGAGGTGGCATTCATCGCTAATAAAATGTACTACCAATAGTGACTAGTAATATTGCATTTACAGGCCAATAGGGTCTCCGATGGCAACAATGTGGTGTGAATAAGACAAAATTACGTTCATTTTATCTCCGGACTTAGTGTAAAAAACTTAAAACGGGTTTGTTAATAATTCATTGAAATAGAGCGCCTAAGTTAGCTCAACAGTTTTATTTATACACCCATAAATTTTTTATGGGTTGTATTGCCATAAGCATTGCATAACAATAAAACTTATAACTAAAAATAATTAATTAATAACTAATAATAATGTATGGGGAGTGATAAGAAAATGTTAAGTAATAATCCCTTCGTCGAACTCTCGACTTCAATTTCATCTGATGTCATTCAGGCTTTTATAGTCTTAATGGTGGTTTTGGTAATTGCAGGCACCCTGTTCGATGTTATTCACAAGAAAAGCGCAAAATACTTCTTCGAAAACTGGCGAAAATCAAAAACCAGTGCCAAAAAACCATTAAGCGGTGGTGATGTTGCCTCGATAGCCGTTAAAACTTTAGTTGTCGAGATAGCGACATCGTCTGAATTTTGTAGTACTCGCCGCAGGATCGCTCATCTATTAACCATGTATGGGTTTGTTGCACACGTTGCGGCGACTGTTGCGATGGCAGTTAGTGGAAGCGAATACGCTCTGTGGCCAGTGCTTTGGCATTTGGGCGCTCTATCTGTTTGTGTGGGTGGCTACTGGTTTTGGTTTTTTATTCGTGTCGACGTGTCAGCCGAAGGCAATTCCCCTTTTAGGCTCATCCGCGCTGATCTTTTTGTGATTTCTCTGATCGCTACTACCACGTTTGCTCTGTTGTGGTCGTGGAATCAGGGCAGTGTTTTTGGCTGGATCTGTTTTGCACTCTATGTAATTAGCGCACTCGTTTTATTTGGCGGTGTACCTTGGTCGAAATTTTCACACATGTTTTTCAAACCTGCTGCAGCGATGCAAAAGAGAATTACCAAGGCTGATGGTTCACAAGAAAACCTGCCTGATGTGGGTGACTTAGCCGATCCAGAGTTACAGGCGAAGTTTCCTGATATCCCTACTTACATGGGCGACAAGCCACCTTATATGGGCCTTGGAATCAAACGCGAACTGCCACGACATTATTAATTTATATATTATTAATTCATATAAGCGGATTGCTAAATAGTATTCTGAATAATCGTACTGAATAAGCATCCCTAATAAAAATGGTCAGCTCGCTGACAAGCGGAGATAATTAAATGCCTACATTTGTATATATGACTCGTTGTGATGGTTGTGGACATTGCGTTGATATCTGTCCTTCAGACATCATGCACATCGACAAAACCACACGTCGTGCATACAACATCGAACCAAACATGTGCTGGGAATGTTATTCCTGCGTCAAAGCTTGTCCTCAAAATGCGATCGATGTTCGAGGTTACGCAGACTTCGCACCACTGGGTCACTCAGTAAGGGTAGTCCGTGATGAGGAAAAAGGTGTCATTGCCTGGCGGGTCAAGTCCCGTAACGGTGAGACTGACATGACTCTATTGGCGCCTATTACAACCAAACCCTGGGGCAAGCACATCCCTAAACTAGCGGACGTGCCTGGGCCTTCCAAAGAAATGCGCGAAAGTCAAAATTTATTCAATGAGCCTAAATATATCCGCATGGATGATGGCGATATTCATACTTTGGCGTCTAACAAATTGAAGATGAAGCTTGGAGTGTACTACTAATGCCTAACACAATTATAGAAGACAATATTGACGTCCTGATCGCGGGCGCGGGCCTTGGCGGTACCGGTGCTGCTTTCGAAGCACGTTACTGGGGTCAAGATAAGAAAATAATTATTGCCGAAAAAGCAAACATCGACCGTTCCGGCGCGGTTGCGCAAGGGCTTTACGCGATCAACTGCTACATGGGCACCCGTTTTGGTGAAAACAATCCAGAAGATCACGTTCGTTATGCACGCATGGATCTGATGGGAATGGTTCGTGAAGACTTGCTGTTTGATATGGCTCGTCACGTCGATTCGACTGTACACCAATTTGAAGAATGGGGCCTGCCGCTAATGCGCGACCCAAAGAGTGGAACCTATCTAAGAGAAGGACGCTGGCAGATTATGATTCACGGCGAGTCTTACAAGCCGATTGTTGCTGAAGCGGCAAAAAAATCAGCAGACCAAGTGTTTAACCGTATCTGTATTACCCATTTGTTGATGGATGATGCCAAAGAGAACCGTGTTGCTGGAGCAGTCGGATTCAACGTACGGACTGGCGACTATCACGTATTTAAATCTAAAGCCGTTATTGTAGGTGCCGGTGGCGCATCTAACATCTTCAAACCACGTTCAGTTGGTGAAGGCGCGGGTCGTGTATGGTACGCACCATGGTCATCAGGATCAGCTTATGGTTTGATGATCGAAGCCGGTGCGAAAATGACTCAAATGGAAAACCGTATTGTATTGGCTCGATTTAAAGACGGTTACGGCCCCGTTGGCGCTTATTTCCTACATTTAAAAACTTATACTCAAAACTGTAATGGCGAAGAGTACGAGTCAAAATGGTTTCCTGCATTAACAGAAATGGTGGGTAAGGAGTATCTGGATACAGAAGGTCAACATCTATCACATAAGCCAATACCGACTTGTTTGCGTAACCATGCATTCATCTCAGAAGTAAATGCGGGTCGTGGTCCAATTCACATGGTCACCATGGAAGCCTTTCAGGATCCACATCTTGAAGAAATTGGTTGGCATAACTTCTTGGGCATGACTGTAGGTCAAGCCGTACTGTGGGCGGCAACCGATGTTAATCCGAAATATGAAAACCCAGAATTGACAACTTCCGAGCCCTATGTCATGGGGTCACACGCTACAGGTTGTGGTGCCTGGTGCTCTGGTCCTGAAGATGTATCTCCTGACGAGTATTTTTGGGGTTATAACCGAATGACCACTGTCGAAGGTTTGTTCGGTGCTGGTGATGCTGTTGGTGGCACACCACACGCATTCTCTTCAGGATCATTTACGGAAGGGCGGCTGGCTGCCAAAGCTGCTTGTCAGTATATTGATGATGGCAAGGGTGAAGGTATTCGTGTTTCAGAAGAGCAGATCGAACGTCGTAAGACTGAAATTTTTAAGCCAATGGAACACTACAAGCTTTACCGCAATGAAATCACTGCGGGTAGCGTTAATCCTAACTACATTAATCCGCGTCAGGGTCTTGATCGCTTGCAAAAGCTGATGGACGAATACGCGGGTGGTGTAACGGTTAACTACATGACTAATGATAAGCTGCTGCAGATTGGTTTGAAGAAGCTGGCTGTGTTAGAAGAGGATCTTGAAAAAGTGGCTGCAGAAAACATCCACGAATTACTTCGTGCATGGGAATTGAAGCATCGCCATCGCACCTCCGAATCAGTGGTTCAACACACGCTGTTTCGAAAGGAAACACGTTGGCCTGGTTACTATTACCGTGGTGATGCCATGAAGCTAGATGACAAAAATTGGCATGTACTGACTGTCTCTCGTAGAGATCCAAAGACCGGCGAATTTACTATGGAAAAAGCACCGCTTTATCATCTTGTAGATGATAAAGAAGAAGTTGCTGAGGTTTCCTAAGTAAGGATGTCTCAGTAATAATATCTAAAGGCTGGGCAATCAGTCGGTGGTTAAAAAGAGACCAACACTATTGTTGGTCTTTTTTTTCTCCTGAAAACACTCTCTAATCGATAACCCTCTCTGGCACGCAGGCAAATCATCTGCGATCTAGACTTTTTTAAAGCGAGTTTATATGAATATTGTTGATAAGACTGATGAAGAGCTCCAGAAGATAGCCTTTGAATTCTTTGATGACTTGGTCAAATACTCCAATAAAGGACAGTATGCAAAGTTCATTTTGAACTTTTCTTATGATCTGTTAATTGGCCTGAATGAGATGGAAGTCGGCAAGCAATTTGCCAAAAGTGAGTTAACACGAAGTCTTTCAAAAGAATACGATTTTCTTGGCTTTATTCGTCGCGGTGAGCATGTGACCTCTTTGTTTCGAGTACGCAGCACCAAGAAAGAAGGCGAGTGGCTGGGACGAATGGTTATAGGATACGAAAGAGGCGAAATCAAAATTTTTGCGGCGTCAGTCTTTTAAGGTCTGCTTTCTAAAGCTTGTCTTTCTAACATCGTCTTTCAATGCTCGTCTTTCAAAGAAAGTGGACAATATGAATAAAGAAATCATCGAAAACGGTAAATATGTCGAACTGACTTATAAAGTCATCGACAAGAATTCCGGTGCGGTACTTACTCAGGTGGAATTTCCATTGGGCTATGTGCATGGCACAAACGAGGTGCTGGCGCCGCCAGTAATGTCAGAACTTGAAGGCAAAGAAGCCGGTAAAGTAATAGAAGTTCCAATCGATTGTAGTCAGTTATATGGCCCACGAGACGAATCTTTAGTAATCACCGATAGCATTCAAAATGTGCCTGAAGAGTACCGGCAAGTGGGTATGGCTATTCTGATGGAAAATGACCAGGGTAAAACCAAAAGCTTTCTAGTTACCCGCGTTGATAAAAAGACAGTCACAATTGATGGTAATAATCCACTTTGTGGACGTGAGGTTATCTTCCGCCTTGAAATATTACTGGTTCGTGAAGCGTCGGATGAGGAAATCGAGTATGGTGGAAAAATAGAAGAGGGTCCTGATCTCGACGGTGTCGAAGGCGTAACTCAGGTGCCGGTTCAATAGTAATCACAGTTTCGTAAACCAACTTTGATTGAGCAGATATGATTGAACAAAATTTACTAGTCGAAGACGAAACCTGTCGTTTCTGTCTATCAAAACCTGGACGTCTAATTATGATTGAGGGTAAGTACGGCTTTGCTGCCTGGGATCGGCATCCGGCTAGTCCTGGGCATTTCCTCGTCATTCCTTATCGGCATGTTTCCGATTACTTCGATATTAATGATGAGGAACGTGAAGAGCTATGGAGACTTGTTAGCGAAGGGAAGGTGATGGCTGACGAAAAGCATAACCCCGACGGTTACAATATCGGTATCAATATCGGAAAATGGGCCGGACAGTCTATTCCACATCTGCATTTACACGTTATTCCGCGCTACCAAGGAGATGTAGAAAATCCAAAGGGTGGGGTACGCGGTGTCATTCCTCAAAACAAGCTCTACAAGTTTGAAGCAGATTAGTTCGCCTAACAGACATAATTTCGTTATGCCGTCACTACCCCAAAGATCTTATATCAGAAAAACAGATTAAAAATCGACAAGGATTACGATCCAACCCAGTTTTCGCAATATTTTTCAGAATCTGCAGGTAACGCTGAACCTTGCAAACTAGCGTTATCAAGTTTGATTAAGGTCGTTTTGGTGTTTCGTATTTTATTTCTTTGTGAAATGATTCCCAGATGGTTTCATAACCGACAAAGCCCTTTTCGTTGGCTTCCATCTGGCGGGTAACAAGGAAGCGTGCTTTCCCTTCCGGAACGTTGGGTCTAGTTTTTGTTGGCTCGCTCATAAATAACCTATATCAATTAAATTAATGGTTCAAATTCATCGAGGATAGAGAGTGCTGAAATTTTCCACTCTAGGCCATCCAGGGTCAGCAATACACAAATTATTAATCTATTATACCAATCTGGAGGGAAAAGTCCCATTACTCCTTTTTATGGATCGAATATTGTATTGAATGGGCTTGACTAATTCTGAAATCAATTTTTAACGCTATCACAACCTAAAATCGTTATTATTTTAATCGAACATCAAAACAAATGGGATTCGAAATTATCTCAAATTGATACAAGGGGTCGGTTAAGAACGTCTTATTACCCCAAGGACGCCTCAGGAACTGCCCTAGGAATGTGTCGGCCAATAAACCTTTATATTCACGAATTAACGAGTAAAGTGCTCAGTTTAATCAGGTAATGATTCACCAAGACCTGCCTTCTAACAATAAAAGAAGCAATGAGCATGAAATTGGTACAAAAGCAGTTTTTAAAAGGTCGCAGGGAATTTGAAATCGTTGATGATTCAATTAATGTCCGGATTAAGGCACTATTTAAAGAAGAAAAAATCAGTGTGATGTTGACGGGCCTAAATCCAGACCCAATTATCAACGGTCCTTTTCTTGAGTTTCATAGTCGAGTTCAAAATGGTCCGATACTCGTTCTATTGTTAAATAGGCCTTGTGTAGAGACATTTAATCGCTTTGTTAATGAGCTAAAACGACGAGCACGTGAAGAATTTAATGCTTTTGCGGGTCTCAAAACTGGCGTCAAAATAGACAGGTTGGCTGGCAACGTTTACGAAGAGCCAGCAGAATCCGACTTGATTACTAGAAAAGTGATTGGCAAGTCGGTCAGTGTAGAAAATATCGTCATTGCAATTCAGATGTTGAGTCAATATATGGATGCTGAAGAGATCAATCCGTTACTTAGTGCTCTAGAAGCAATCAAAGAAGAACCAGGAAATGAATCTAATTTAGGTCTGTTAGTCGAGGCTTTCGATAATCTGGGGCCTTTACAAGGCGCTGTTTTGACCTATGCACCTTATGTTAATTTTTTGCTGACTGATGATTCTTTCGGTTCCTGATTACTCTCAAAGTCCCAGTTATAAGCAGAAGAAAAAGAACAAACCTATTTATCGACAACTTTGCTCACAAGCGATCGAGTAGCTGCTCATATTGTCAGCCTTATTCAGGTATCGACTTTATTGGCTAATTTTTTCCTGCATTGAAGACTACAAAGCACTTCATTAACAATTTGATGAGAGTCTATATTGCAGGTTGAAAAACAGGTAAGTCGGACTAATGAGTGAGTCACCAGTGAAAATCGTCTTTCCTCATACCCCGCTGAAAGCTTCTGTGTTTATTCATAATGTAGCAAGCGTATCACTTGCTTCGACTATCATTAACAAGGATTGGCTTCCAGAAAATTAAAGTGCTGTTTTATAAAGGTATGGATGCGGGGCTCAAGCCAGGATTTTGGTAAGATCCTATTAGTACTAATAAAGCCAACATGCCCGCCACATTGTGTTGTCTCTAACGTGACTGATGCCGATAGTTCGCCTGCCTCTGGCAGCACATCTGCTGTCATAAAAGGATCGTCTTTGGCGTGAATGATTAATGTTGGCTTATTGATGTTTAACAAAAACTGTTTTGAACTCGATTTTTTATAGTAATCGTTGGCACTATCGAAACCATGGATGGGAGCAGTGAAGTGGTCATCGAATTGACGGAAGTTTTTCATTTTGGTTGGATTTGGAAAACTGAACCTACTGTTCTCTATTAGCGTTTTCTTTTGCTGAGTTTTCGCGATGAGCCTTCGAAGCAATATCGATTGATATAGTTTGGCAAAACCTTGATTCATTGTGTCGGCACAAATACTGAGCGATAGCGGAACCGATACGCCGATAGCACAGCGAATAACTGGGTTGGTTTCTGCTTCCCCCATATATTTCATCACTTGATTTCCACCAAGCGAGTATCCGAGTAAGGCGATGTCAATAATACCTTTGTTTTTGAGGTGACAAATAACCTGCTTTAAATCCCCAGTTTCTCCTGAATGGTAGCTATATAACAGTCGATTGGGTTCTCCGCTACAACCACGAAAGTGCATGAACACAGCGGCAATTTGGTGATGATTACAATAGTTAAGTATGCGTTGGGCGTAGGCAGAATAGACTGAGCCTTCGAGCCCATGCAGAATCAGCAGTGTTTGGGGTGATCGAGTTTGGGTCCAGAGTAGGTCGATAAAGTCGCCGTCGTTGAGTTCGAGCCGTTGTTTTTCAAGATTTGGATGTTGCGGATGAATTATGTTTGGTAGAATTGTTTGCAGATGTCGATTCCTGAGATAGAACGCAGGATGAAAGTTAGTTTGTTTAATCATTCTCAACTCTTAGGATTGTATTTTGTCTACTTTTTGGCTAGCCTAAATGTACTTTTATCTCCGGCTATTTCATGTCTGAAGCTGCACTGCTAAAAATCCATAACCTTTCCTGCATTCGAGATGACAGGGTGCTGTTTGAGCATCTTAGTTTATCGCTATGTGGTGGGCAAATGCTCATAGTCGAGGGGCGTAACGGCAGTGGTAAAACCAGTTTATTAAGAATTCTGACCGGTTTAAAAATGGCCGATGAAGGCGAGATATATTGGCATGAGGCTGCGATATCCGAGCAAGGTTCAGACTACTATGAACGAATCGCCTATGTTGGACATCATGATGGTGTAAAACGCGAACTGACCTGTCTTGAGAATTTACGTCTGGTACAGGCGATGGGTAATCCCTCGGGCATTGGTCTTGATGATGCTTTGGAGCAAGTGAATCTTTACGACTATGGTGATACGCCGGTGAGTAATATTTCGGCTGGCCAGCGTCGTCGACTGGCTTTAGCAAGGTTGATTGTCACCGATACGGATTTGTGGATTCTAGATGAACCCTATACCTCGCTCGATAAAGTGAGCATGGTACTGTTTCATTCTCTTTTCGAAGTGCATTTGAAGCGAAGAGGTATTATTGTGATGACATCTCACCATGACATCAAAATGCCTTCGGTTGATGTGCAACGGCTGGACCTTTCGTCGTAATGGTTTCGATATGACACAATACTCACTGACGCAGGCTTTTCTATATTTGCTTAAACGTGACCTAACGCTATCGTTTCGTAACCGAGCTGAGTTTGCCAATCCACTATTGTTTTTCATATTAGTGATTACTTTATTTCCATTGGCAATCGGTGCCGAACCCGTATTATTGACTCGCATTGCACCCGGCATCATTTGGGTGGCAGCTTTACTGGCCGCAATGTTGTCATTGGACAGTATTTTCCGATCAGACTTTGACGACGGTTCTTTGGAGCAATTGCTGTTGAGTTCACACCCTATGCCGGTATTAGTTTTGGCTAAAGTGACTGCTCATTGGTTGGTGACTGGGTTACCGCTGCTGCTAGTATCGCCAGTATTAGCGGTGATGTTAGGCATGCCTTCGGAGGCTCAAGGTACTTTATTGCTCACAATTCTAATCGGTACACCGATATTAAGTTTAATTGGTTCTATTGGCGTGGCCTTGACGGTAGGCTTACCGAAAGGTGGTATAATATTGTCACTTTTGATATTGCCGTTGTATATACCTGTGCTCATCTTTGCCTCCAGTGCAATTGAAGGGGCGGCCGGTGGGTTAGATGTTTCGGCTCAACTTTATATGTTGATGTCATTTTTTTTTCTTGCCGTATCGTTATCGCCGCTGGCAACTGCTGCAGCTTTAAAGATAAGCATGAATTAGCTTATTTGAGCCCATTAGGTAGATAGGTTAGGTAGATCGATGTTTTTATGGTTCCACAAATTTGGTTCTCCACCGCACTTTTATCGCATAGCGAGTAAATCGATTCCTTGGCTGACGACACTGTTCTTAGTGTTTGTCGTGGCAGGTCTTTATGGTGGGCTAGTGCTTGCGCCGCCTGATTACCAACAGGGTGATAGTTATCGGATAATTTTTATTCATGTACCTGCGGCGTGGATGTCTTTATTCATCTATGTAGTGATGGCCGTTTGTGGCATCGTGACGATTGTTTGGCGTATGAAACTGGCCGAGGTCGTGTTAATTTGCAGCGCACCGATTGGTGCTAGTTTTACTTTCTTAGCGTTAGCTACTGGGTCTATCTGGGGTAAACCAATGTGGGGTACCTGGTGGGTTTGGGACGCGCGATTAACGTCAGAGTTAATATTGTTATTTCTGTACCTTGGTGTGATTGGATTACACAATGCCATCGAAGATAAACGCGTTGCTGCTCGTGCGGTGGCTATCTTGGCGATTGTTGGTGTGGTCAATGTTCCAATTATTCATTATTCAGTTGAGTGGTGGAATTCATTGCACCAAGGGGCCTCTATTATGAAGTTTGATAAACCATCAATCCACTGGAGTATGTTGATGCCGTTGTTATTGATGGCACTTGCTTTTCAGTTTTATTACGCTTCGACGCTGTTTCAAAGTTGCCGAGGCGAACTGTTGAAAAGAGAGCGCAATAGTAAGTGGGTGACTGAACTGAATGAGGGGGGGTAATGTCTGAATTTTTAGCAATGGGTGGCTATGCATCGTTTGTTTGGTCATCTTATGGTCTGACAGCGATAGTGCTTTGGTTAAATTGGTATTTACCACGCCGAACACATCAACAGGTTTTACGCCAGTTGAGTCGCCGTCATTCAAAAAAATCAAATCTTGACAGGAATAAATAGCATGACACCGGCACGTACGAAGCGTTTGGGCTTAATTATATTAATGGTTGCTGGTGTTGCCACTGGAATTGGCCTTGCGTTGAAGTCGCTGAATGAAAACATTATGTTTTTCTTTTCTCCAAGTGAAGTGGTAGAGGGTAAAGCGCCACAAGATCGCCTGTTTCGGATGGGAGGCATGGTAGTTGACGGTAGTGTCAGCCGGCCAGGAGAGGGTTTGACGGTGATGTTTGACCTGACTGACAACGCCGGAAGTGTGACGGTGGAATATACGGGTATTCTGCCGGATCTGTTCCGTGAAGGGCAGGGCATAGTCGCCAATGGAAAGCTCAATAGTAACGGCGCATTTGTGGCTCAGGAAGTATTAGCTAAACATGATGAAAATTACATGCCGCCAGAAGTTGCCGCGGCGATGAAGAACAAAAATGATTTGGTTAAAACTTACTAGGTCATTAAATTTATATGTCTCTACACACGCTGCACATAACGGTCGTCTTAAACTAAATGATACCTAAGCTATGATTCCAGAAATTGGTCACTTCGCTCTCATTATTGCCTTATTCCTGTCTGTGGTTCAGTCGGTTTTTCCGCTCGTGGGGGCATCGTTTGGCATTTCACGGTGGGTCGCACTGGCTAAACCAGCAGCGCTGTCACAACTGTTATTTGTTGCTATCTCATACGCCTGTTTAACCTGGGCATTTCTCCAAAATGACTTTTCAGTTTTGTATGTGGCAACTAATTCTAATACTGAGTTACCTATCATTTACTTAATATCGGGGGTCTGGGGCGCACACGAAGGGTCGCTATTACTCTGGGTGTTAATACAAGCGTTGTGGACTGGGGCGGTCGCTATATTTAGTCCTAATGTACCAAATATAATGCGCGCGCGAGTGCTGGCTGTTTTGGGTTTAATCAGTTTTGGTTTTCTATTATTTATACTGCTCACTTCAAACCCTTTCGATCGATTGTTTCCGGCAGTAATAGAAGGAGGTGATTTAAATCCATTGCTACAGGATATTGGCCTCGCGATTCACCCTCCGATGTTATATATCGGTTATATCGGATTCTCAGTTGCATTTGCGTTTTCAATAGCAGCACTTATTTCTGGTCAGGTAGATTCTGCCTGGGCCCGTTGGGCAAGGCCCTGGACTAATATCGCCTGGTTATTCCTTACGATTGGTATTGCACTTGGTAGCTGGTGGGCTTATTACGAACTCGGTTGGGGTGGCTGGTGGTTTTGGGATCCGGTAGAAAATGCATCGTTTATGCCGTGGTTAATGGGCACTGCACTGATGCATTCATTAGCGATTACAGAAAAACGAGGGACGTTTAAAGCCTGGACAGCATTGCTGGCAATTTTTGCATTTTCGTTAAGTTTGCTGGGCACATTTTTGGTACGTTCCGGTGTATTGACTTCGGTACACGCTTTTGCAAGTGACCCTGACCGAGGTGTTTTCATACTCGCTTTTCTGATTATTGTGGTTGGTGGGTCGCTGGCCTTGTATTCTTGGCGCGCCCCTAGATTGAAGAGCGCGGCACAGACAAATTTACTGTCACGGGAAATGGCACTATTGTTTAACAATATTTTTCTGACAGTGGCGACTGCGGCGATTTTACTCGGCACCCTGTATCCTATCGCCATCGATGCAATGGGCGGTAAGATATCAGTTGGTCCGCCTTATTTTAATTTTGTATTCTTAAGTATTACTGCGCCATTAGCCATTCTGATTGGTATTGGTATGTTAATTCGTTGGCGCAAAGATACGCCGCAAAACTTATGGTCTCAAATAAAAATCCCAGCAATTGGTGTATTGCTCGTCGCATTCTTGATAAGCCTAACTCTGCCGCAATTGATCTGGAGTGCTTTTGCTGGTTTGGCCATGTCACTGTGGATTGCCGTGACAGCCGTTATGGCAATATACGAACGTTTCAGGAACAGGCCGTTGATGGCTTCTTTACGGGCAACACCCAGTGGGTTTTATGGCATGATTTTAGGCCATGTTGGCATTGCTGTGTTCATTATTGGTATTACGCTTACTAGTTTGTATAGCGAAGAAAAAGACTTGCGTATGGCTCCTGGTGACGTTTATACGGTGGCGGGTTATGACTTCCAATTTAATGGCGTGAAAAAGGAAGACATAAAAAACTATGTCTCGACTCGTGGTCATTTTACGGTGACGTCACAAACCGATGATTTTCTCGCAGAGTTATCACCCGAAAAACGTATTTATCGAGTACAGCAATCTCCAATGACTGAAGCGGCAATCGATGCGGGGTTTACTCGTGACTTATTTATTGCACTGGGTGAACCACTGGATGATAAGGGTAGTTGGGCGATTCGGATTTACTATAAACCCTTTATTCGCTGGATTTGGTTGGGCGCTATCATCATGGCTTTGGGCGGCTTGTTTGCAGCGAGCGATAGACGCTATCGTCAAGAATCAAAAGCAGCAGCAAAAGCAACTGAGTCAATAAGAGGGGCCGTTGTTTAATGCGTTTCATTTTACCCTTAGGTATTTTTGTTTTGATTGTGGGATTATTGGGTTTTGGTTTGACCCTTGACCCAAAGAAAATACCATCACCCTTGATCGATAAATCGGCACCAGACTTTTCACTCAGGAACCTATATGCGCCTGAAGAAAAACTATCGAAAAAGGATTTACTGGGTCAAGTTTGGGTGCTCAATGTATGGGCATCCTGGTGTGTATCTTGTCGAGCTGAACATGCAATTATTACCGATTTGGCTAACAGGAACCTGGTCGATATTTTTGGACTGAATTATAAAGATCAACCTCAGGATGCACGTCGCTGGTTACAGCAGTTTGGTAACCCATATTCAGCTAGTTTAATGGATATCGATGGACGAGTGGGTATTGATTGGGGTGTTTATGGTGTTCCTGAAACTTTTGTTATTGGTAGGGATGGGCAGATTAAATATAAACATATTGGTCCTGTAACCCAGGAGTCACTTGAGCATGAAGTGATACCGGCTATAAAAGAATTACTGGGTTAAGCAGATGTCAGTTAAACGAACATTGATTAAACAGGCGCGACTATTTGCGATTGTGGCACTACTGATTTTCAGCGCAGTATCTCAGGCAGCAGTTGAGGCCTATCAGTTTGAGTCGCCTAAAATGGAGGCTGAATACAATCAACTGATTGGTGAATTACGCTGCCTGGTTTGTCAAAATCAAAATTTATCAGGTTCGAATGCTGATCTTGCTAAAGATTTACGTCGAAAAACACACGAATTATTAATGGATGGTAATACGCCAGATCAAGTATCTGACTATATGGTTGCTCGTTATGGTGACTTTGTGCTTTATCGACCACCGTTACAAACTAATACTTTATTACTTTGGCTTGGGCCTTTTGCTTTATTGCTTTTGGTCGTTGTTGTAGTTTTTATGAAAATGCGACAAAAACAAGTGCTGGTTGCGCCTGAACAGGATGCAATGGCAAAAGCAAAACAGTACCTTTCGGAGCCAAAAAGAAAATAATGATATTCTGGATTGTGGTAGCCGCTTTGCTACTGGTTGGGTTGGTGTGTGTCATCCTGCCTGTTTTAAGAACGTCTAAAGAGGTGCAGTCCAGCGACAGGCAACAACAAAATGTTGATATTGCGCGAGACAAGAAAGCCGCATTAGATGAACAATTGGGTGATTCTAATTTAACCCAAGCCGAATATGACAATGCTTTACTCGAGTTACAAACATCGCTTGCGCTTGATCTTGAAAAACCTGAGTCTGGTGATGTTAACCATCAGGGTAAATGGCTCGTTTGGGTGTTATTTTTTGCACTACCATTGGCGAGTATCGGACTCTACCTAAAAATAGGCGAGTATCGAGTAATCGGTAACCCAGCCTTGGCATCAGTAGCGCTAGATCAAAACCAAACCCAAAAATTTGATATGACACTCGACCAAATGGTTGAGGTAGTGAAAGAGCGCTTACAAAAAAATCCTGACGATGCCAGAGGCTGGTTTGTATTGGGTAAAACTTTGATGGAAAGGGGTGAGTTTGATGAAGCCGTCACTGCCTTTCAACGAACGCTCGATCTAGTGGGCGACAAAGAAGCGGGTGTTTTATTTTCATTAGCTGATGCGCTCTCTATGCAAAAAGATGGGCTGTTGACAGGTGAGCCTGAGGAACTGATTCAACAAGGGTTGAAAATTGATCCACAGGATCCGACCGGTCTTTGGTTGGCAGGGCTTGCCGCCGAACAGCGTCAGGACTATAAGGCTGCTTTTGATTACTTGAACACATTGCTGCCGCTGGTAGCCAATGATGCGCAGTCAACCATTGAGGTGAATCGAGTTATTGCATTGTTGCAAAATCAGGATCCGACGCTGATAACAAGCACTAAATTGCCGTTACAACATCAAAATAATAGTTTGAAGGTTTCAGTGACTCTGTCAGATGTTTTAAAACAGAAAGTATCATCTAATAACGCGGTGTTTATCTACGCTAAGGCCGCCAGTGGGCCGCCAATACCGTTAGCAGTCAAACGGCTAACGGTTAGTGATTTGCCGGTGACGATTGAATTAAGCGACGCTGACGCGATGATTCCCAGCATGACTTTATCTTCATTTGAAGAAATCATAATAGGCGCCAGAGTGTCGATGTCGGGTAACCCGGTGGCTCAACCAGGTGATTTATATATCGAAACAGGTTCAGTCGATAGAAATGCCCTTAGCGATGGCGTGACGTTATCTATCAGTAAAACGAAATAAACATTCAAATATAAAAAAATTAACCAATTGGCTTATCAGGAATCAAAAGCGGCCTTGATGTCATCAAATGGAGCAGTAATCGCATACACTTGCGCATAACCCATCTGTTTTAGTGTCAAGGCAGCGAGTGACGCTCGCCCACCACCCGCACAATGAGTCAAAATTATCGAGTCAGCATCAGGGCAGTGGTGAGCGACTTTCATCTCAAGTAAGCCGCGCGGAATATGAATTGACTGCCTAAGCCTGCTCTTAGCGACATTTTCAGCTTCTCGTAAATCAATAATGAAAGCATTTTCAGCACTATCAAACAATCGTTTTGCAGATGCAACATCAACACAAGAAATCTCCTGCTGTGCTTGTTGAATTAATTCGGCTGCCGTTTTAATCATTAGTTTGACCTATAGTGAATGAAGTCAACTATTCTGCGGGTTGAAAAATTCAATTACAAGCTTAGCAAAAACCTACAATTTTTAGGTTAGCTAACCAGTGTTGCTTTAAAGTACATTCTTATTAAGATTAAGTGATGTTAGACGAGTTTAATTCGATACCTTAATCAACGTTCAAATCAAATATTCTGAATCCTATTATTGACGTTAATTTGGAGTTTTTCTAACCAGGTGAAAACTAGTTTAACCAGCCTCTACTGTACAATATTAATTTTCGGCTAGAGGTGTATGCACGTAACAACTGATTTGATATTGAATATGACAAGCAGAAATTAACCTAACAGCAAGGTGATTGAACATGGATCTGAGAACCCGTGCTTATTGGCGCATTCAGAATATTCGAAGGTCGTTTGAGGCTTCTCGTGCCTAGCAAAGGCAGGATAAAATATACACTATGACTCCTACATTAATGATCCAAGGCGCTACCTCAAATGCGGGTAAAAGCGTTATCGCTGCCGGGCTTTGTCGACTGTTTAGTTCGAAGGGCTATCGGGTAGCACCTTTTAAACCTCAAAACATGGCGCTTAACAGCGCGGTGACTATCGACAATGGTGAGATAGGTCGCTCGCAAGCGGTGCAGGCGCTGGCCTGTGGTATCGAGCCGCATACGGATATGAACCCAATATTGCTCAAACCCAATAGTGATAAAGGGGCTCAGGTTATTATTCAAGGGCATTCAATAGGCAATATGGAGGCAGTCGAATACCATGCATTTAAAAAACAGGCGATGGTGTTTGCATTGGAATCCTATTACCGGTTAGCCGAGCAATATGACTTGATCATTGTTGAGGGCGCTGGTAGCCCAGCTGAAATAAACCTGAGAGAAAATGATATTGCCAATATGGGGTTTGCGACCGCGGTTGGCTGCGCGGTCTTGATTGTTGCCGATATTGATCGTGGTGGCGTGTTTGCACACTTAACGGGAACCCTCGATTGTTTGAGTCAAAATGAGCGTGACCTGGTGAAGGGCTTTTTAATCAATCGGTTCCGTGGCGATAAGACGCTTCTTGACTCCGGTATTGACTGGTTGACCGATAAAACGAACGTTCCAACACTCGGTGTATTGCCCTATTTGAAAGGGTTACATATCGAAGCTGAAGATGCGGTTGATCATCGTTCGCATAATGGTACGACTGCAGAAACCAACCGACGCCTTAGAGTGGTTGTGCCAA